>NZ_CP125644.1 GCF_030053155.1 Rhizobium sp. BT03 | reverse complement strand
CGTCCCCTCCCCTTCGATAGGCCGCCGTTCAGACGGGCGATCAATGCCGCGATCTGCCCGGCAATGCCGGCCGGCGCGGTCGCCAGCGCATGGAACAGCGCTATGCCGAAAATGCCGATCGTGACGTAGCCGTCGATGCCGAGATCGGTGAGCAGCGCCGGCACCGCCCGCAGCAGCAGGCCGGCAATCAGGGCTCCATACCAGTTGAAGACACCGCCGACGATCGCGAGCGCGAAGAGATTGAGGCTTTCGAAGGCGCCGAAGGCGCGCCCGTCGAGCTGGCCGACATTGCCGGCCAGCAGCCCGCCGGCAAGGCCTGCGAGCAGGCCGCTGAGCGCAAAGGCCCAGGCCTTGTAGACCAGCACGTTGACGCCGCTCGCGACCGCGACGGTCTCGCCCTTGCGGATCAGCGCCCAGGCCCTGCCGGGACGCGCGAGCTTGTGCCATTGCGCGATCGAAAGGCCGATTGCCGCCGCCACGCAGACATAGAGGAAATAGGCAACCTCGCCGTCGGCCACTACAGGTCTTGCCAGCATCTCGCGCCCCGAACCGTCGGCCCTGCCGAGAAAACCGGGGCCGCCATCGGGAAAACCCCAGGCGCTGATGACGATCTGGAAGGCGCCCGCGAGCATGAGGGTGACGAGCGCGAGATAGAGACCGCGCAGCCTGAGCGCCGGCACGCCGAAGGCGAGCCCGACCGCGGAGGCGACGATGCCGCCGGCAAGCAGGCTCACTTCGAAGGGCGGATGGAAGGCATGGCCGATGCGCAGCGTCACCCAGCCGCCGACGCCGACGAGGGCGAACTGGCAGAGCGAAACCAGGCCGAGCTGGCCGTAGAGAATGGCAAGGCCGGCCACCGACAATGACAGCGCGACGGCCGAGGTTGCCGCCGAAAGCCAGAAGGAATTGGCGAGAAAGGCGACCACGGCCGCGAAGATCGCCATCGTCACGGGAACATGCAGAAGCTGCTTCGGCAGGCGCATCATCGACAGGCCTTCGGCGTTGGAGGCGATAGTTTGCGGCTGAACGCTCATCGGTCTTTCAACGCGGCCTTCGCCGTGCCTCCCAGGATCGTGACGGCGGCAAGCGCGATGATGAAGGGTGCGGCGGCGCGATAGGGCGATATCCAGGCAAGGGGCGTCAGCGCCGCCTCGGCAATGCCGATCAGGATGCCGGCGGCGGCCGTCTCCCAGAGCGAGCGCAGCTGGCCGAGGATCGCCGCGGCAATGGCCGGGATGACCAGCAGCGTCAGGAATGTGCCCTGCAGCCGCACGAGATCGGCAAGCAGCAGGCCGGCGAGGCCGGAGAAGATGCCGGTGATGATCCAGGCGGCCGTCTCGGTATGGAGGACGCGAACGCCGAGCACGGCGCTGAGATCACGGTCGTTGGCCAGCGCGCGCATGTCGAGGCCGAGCCGCGTGCGGGAAAGCAGCAAGGTGATCGCGACGACCATGGCGACGGCAAGAAGAAGAGCGATGATACGGGTATAGGTCAGGCGCACGGCAAAGAGCGACACGAACATCTGGTCGGTCGGAAACTGCAGGCGGCGCGGAAGCTCGCCCCAGATGACACCCATCACGGCGATCAGCACGAGCGCCGGCGCCAGCGTGCCGACGGCACGCACGACGGTATCGCGATGCGATAGCATCGGCGCGAAGATCCGCCCATAGAGAAAACTGATCGCCGTCGAGACGGCAACGGCGGCAAGAATGGCGACGGCGAGCGGCATCTTCCACTCGAGCAGCTGCCAGGCGCAATGCGCGCCGATCGCGCCGAAGGCGCCGAAAGCGAAATTGAGAACGCCGGTCGCCCGAAACAGCACGACGAGGCCGACGCCCGACAAGGCATAGACGGCGCCGATCCCGAGCCCCGATATGATGAAAGGAAGAATGTTCATAGGCCGATCCTCTGGGACTTATCGTGCCCCGCGGGGTAACGCCGCGGAGCACGATGGCAGACGCAGGCTCAGTTGAGGCCGGCGGACTTTTCGAAGGCGCGGATGTCCTTCAACTCGGGATCCGGCGATGGCGCGCAGTCGGAGACGACTTTCCACTTGCCGCCTTCGCTGACCGCCATGCGCGTCGTCGAATTGGCGTTGTGGCGGGTCTGGCCGTCGCCGAAGTACCAGGGGGCGCAGAAGATATCGCTCTTGAAGCTCTTGATCCCACGCACGGCCGCCGATGCGGTTTCGCGGTTGATATTGGCGGGATCGAGCGTCATCAGCGCCGTTTCGGCGATCCTTGCCGCGAGATAGCCGGCCTGGGCGAAGGTATCGCGCGGATCGGATTTCTGGCCGTACTGATCCATGACGGCGAGCCAGTTCTGATTGTCGGGCGTCGTCGCTTCGAGATCGTTGAACTCCATGTTGACGATGAAATTGCCATCCCAGCCGGCGCCGATCGTGCCGGGCACGGAGAGATCATAGGCAGAGGCGGCGCTCAGGAACTTGATGCTCTGGTTCAGCCCCTGCTCCTCGGCGGCGGTCAGCAGCGGCACCGTCACGCCCTTGGGCAGGCCGAGGATGATCACGTCGGGCTTGGAAGCCGCCGCCTGCAGGATGGTCGATGTGGAATCCGCGGTGCCGGGGTCCATCAGGATCGTCTCGGCCTTCAGGCCCTTTTCCTTGGCGAGCTGGATGATCCCGTCGCAGGACCAGGTGCCGACGTTCGGGATGTTCGGGCCGATGCAGACCACCGACTTCGCGTTCAGATGATCGAGCGCATAGCCCATGGCGCCGAGCATCGAGACGCGCGGACCGGCATTGGTGGGCGCGTAATTTGCCGCGAAGAAGCATTCGCGGGGAACGCCGACGCCGGCGACGACGAGAATGCCTGACTTCTTGTAGAAATCGGCATTGGCGCCGCATTCGACGAAGCTCGAATTGCCGACCATCAGCACGGCCTTCTCGTCATTGACGAGTTTGGCGGCAAGCTGCGCGGCGGTCTCGGGATTCCACTGGTCGTCCTCGACCAGATATTCGACCGGCCGTCCCTTGATGCCGCCATTGGCGTTCAGGCAGTCGAAATAGGCCTTGGCGGCCCGGGTCGAATTCGAGAAATCGTCCGGTCCGGTTTTGCCGGTGATGGCGCCGATCACGATCGGTTCGCCGGTCGCCGGCTTGCCGCTATTGTCGCCGCAGGATGCGGCGGCATGGGCGCTGAACGCCGAAACGAGCGTCAGCAGCAGGCCGATGGCCAGCCCTTTTGGATTGATAGGCATTGTCTCCTCCAGTTGTTGCCCGCTCCCCACGGGGTAGTGCGATGGGCGATGCCGGGCTCAGCCGGAAATCGCCTTTCCTGTCATGAATGCTGCGGCCTTTGCCGCGATCATCATCGTCGGTGCGTTGGTGTTGCCCGAGACCAGCGTCGGCATCACCGAGGCGTCGCAAACGCGCAGCCCCTCGACGCCGCGCACCTTGAGGTCGGGTCCGACGACGGCCATGCGATCGTCGGCGCGGCCCATGCGCGCCGTGCCCGCCGGATGAAACACAGTCTTGGCCGACTGCCTGATGTAATCGCGGAGCGCCTCCGGATCCTTTTCGACGCCGGGCTTCGGCAGCACACGGCGCTTGACCAGTTTGGCAAGGGCCGGCGCATCGAGGATGCGGATCGCGGTCTCGACGCCGCGCACCAGGGTTTCGATATCGGCGGGATCGGAGAGCAGGTTGGCGTTGAAATCCGTCTGCTCCCTGGGATCGGCGCTCTTCAGCCTGATCCAGCCGCGCGACCGCGGCCGGAGGTAGCACGGCCCGATGCTGAGGCCATGGCCGGGCTCCGGTTCGCGGTCGACGAAACCGATCAGCACGGGCAACACATGGAACTGCACATCCGGCTGGCCGGTGCCTGCGGTATCGACGAAGCCGCCGCATTCGACGACATTGGACGACAGCAGCCCACGATGCGACGTCAGGTAACGCAGCATGTGGCCGGCGGCGCGCAGGCCCCTGTCATGGCCGAGGATCGAGATCGGTTCGTGCGTTTCGCCTTGCACCGGCACTTCGAGATGATCCTGATAGTTGGCGCCGACGCCAGGCAGGTCGGCGACGACCTCGATGCCGAGCGAAGAAAGATGCGCCCCGTCGCCGATACCGGACAATTGCAGGATCTTCGGCGTGGCGATGGCGCCCGATGTGAGCGCGATTTCGCGCGACGCCTTGAAAGTGGTGCCGTCGAGCAGTTCGACGCCGGCCGCCCTCTGACCCTCGAACAGGACGCGCGCCACCTTGCGCTCCGTCAGCACGGTGAGGTTCGGCCGCTTTTCCGCTTCGCGCAGGAAAGCCTGGGCCGAACTCCAGCGCCGGCCGCCATGGGTGGTGCTCTGATAGAAGCCGACACCGGCCTGATCGGCGCCGTTGAAATCGTCATTATGAGGAATGCCGATCTCGGTCGCCGCCTTGACGAAGGCCTCGCTCAGCGGATGCCGGTGGCGCGGATCGGAGACATGCAGGCCGCCGTTCCTGCCATGGAACTGGCCGTTCAGCCGCTCGTTGCTTTCCAGCGAGCGGAAGGCCGGGAGCACGTCGTGATAGGACCAGCCCTGGCAGCCCATCTGCGACCAGGTATCGTAGTCGTTGCGATGGCCGCGAATATAGATCATCGCATTGACCGAGCTGCCGCCGCCAAGCACATTGCCCTGCGGCACGATGCTCGGCCGGCCGTTCAGCCCCTTGTCGGGGTTCGATGCATAGGGATGGATATCGATCCCCTTGCCTAGCACCTTGAAGAAGGTGGCGGGGATATGGATCCATGGATCGGCGTCGCGGCGGCCGGACTCGATCAGCAGCACTTTGTGCGCCGGGTTTTCCGACAGGCGGTTGGCCAGCACGCAGCCCGAGGATCCGCCTCCGACGATGATGTAATCGTAAGTCGTCATGGTTCAGCTCAGCACCGTCTGGATCGTCGTGAATTCCTTCAGCCCTTCGGCGCCGAATTCGACGCCGATGCCGGATTGTTTGACGCCGCCGAAGGGCGCGTTCGGCTGGATCGCGCCGTGTTTGTTGATCCAGACCGAACCGCATTCGAGCTGCATCGCATAGCGCTTGGCCTTCTCGACATCGGCCGACCAGACCGAGCCGCCGAGGCCGGCCGGATTCTGGTTGGCGCGGGCGATCACCTCGTCGAGATCGCTATAGCGGATGATCGGCAAAGCCGGACCGAACTGCTCCTCGTCGACCAGCCGGACGCCGTGGTCGACATCGGCGACGAGCGTGATCGGGTAGAAATAGCCGGGCCGGTCCAGCGGCGCGCCGCCGGTCAGGATACGGCCGCCATGGGCGCGCGCATCGTCGACGAGATCGCGTACCTTGTTGAACTGCAATTCGTTCTGCACCGGGCCGAGGATGCTTGCCTCATCCAGGCCGTCGCCGATAGCGATCTTGCCGGCATAATCGGCAAGTGCGGCGCAGACCTCCTCATAGATGCTGTCATGCACGTAGAGGCGCTTCAGCGCTGCGCAGGTCTGGCCGTTGTTGATGAAGGCGCCCCAGAACAGGCCCTCGGCGATGCTCTTCGGATTGACGTCGGGCAGCACGATGCCGGCATCGTTGCCGCCGAGCTCCAGCGTCAGCCGCTTCAGGGTGGCCACCGCCGAGGCCATGATCTTCTTGCCGGTCTCGGTCGAGCCGGTGAAGGTCATCTTGGCAATGCCCGGATGGGCGGAAAGGGCAGCACCAATGCTGTTTTCGCCGGTGATCACATTGACGACGCCGGCCGGCAGCACCTCGTTGATGATCTCGACGAGGCGGATGGTCGAAAGCGGCGTCAGGGGCGACGGCTTGATGACGACGGTATTGCCGGCGCGCACCGCCGGCATGATGTGCCAGCAGGCGATCATGACAGGCCAGTTCCACGGCGTGATCGAGCCGACGACGCCGATCGGCTTGCGATGCAGCTCGACACGGCCCTCATTGTCGTCCTGCAGGATTTCGACCGGCAGGTCGATTTCGGCCGTATGCCGCGTCCAGGCGAGCGCGCCGCCGATTTCGAAGCGTGAGCCGAGGCCGTTAAGCGGCTTTCCCTGTTCGCGGGTCAGGATCTGCGCCAGTTCTTCGGCGTGCTCGGCGATCTTCTCGGCAATGGCCCGGCAGGCCGCGGCGCGTTCTTCATTCGAGGTCTGCGACCAGCTTTTGAAAGCCGCGGCGGCGGCGGCAACGGCTTGGTCGAGATCGGCTTCCCCGGCAAGCGGCATATAGCCGACGATTTCGCCGTTCGATGGATTGGCGACCGGCGCATGATGGGTCGTGGCGACAGTTTCGCCACCGATGAGCAGGGTAGACTGCTTCACGATATTCTCCTCCCGTGAGATTGGGGAGGACTATGACTTTGGCTGGATAAGCCGTCTTGGGGAGAAACGCGCCTCGTCTTGGACGGAAGCGCAAATTGCGCTTCAGACCATCCGTGGCACCGCTTCGCCGGCGCGCAGCAGCTCGCTCGGCGCACAATCGAACAGTTCCTTGAAGCTGCGGTTGAAATAGGAAATGTCGTTGAAGCCGGCGGAATAGGCGACTTCGGCGATCGTTCCGGCGTGGCGCTGCTCCTTCAGCTGCTCGATCTTTTCGCGTGCAAAGCGCAGGCGCTTGTCGCGGATGACGGTGGTGCAGGTCATGCCCAGTCCCTGGAAGTCCTGCTGCAGCGTGCGGATCGAAACGCCGAGCCGCGTCGCCAGCCATTTGGCGCTGAGATCGCTGTCGGTCAGGTGTTTGTCGATCAGTATATCGACCATCTGCATGCGCCTGCCGGCGTTGTCATGCAGGGAATTCAGGCTTGCGGTCTGGATGTCGGTCGACAGAAACGCCTGTCGCGTCGTGTCGAACATCAGCTGGCGCAGATGCGGCGAGGCCGCCTCGCTTTCCGGCGTCGTCATCATCTTGGCGATCAGCGCGCGCAGCATCATTGCCATCGGATCGCCGGCGACAAGCTTGCGGGCCACATCGAATTCCACCTTGCTGCCGGAATACATCAACTGCCGCGGCAGATGCAGGGAGAGATGATTGGAGAAGTGGCCGCGGAAAAAGAAAGTGGTCGGGCGCGTGGAATCGACGAGGATGCATTCGCCGACGTCGAGGATGTTCTGCCGGCCGGAATGCTCCACGCCGCAGGCACCCTCGAGCTGCAGGATCAGGAACAGATGCTCGTGAGCGTCGCGGCGAATGTCGTCCCAGCCGCGATGGACGTAATCGAGGTCGTTGGAGACATGGGCGAATTCCATACCGCAGACGTCGATGCGGCTTGCCGTGCCGGTCACCTTGTCGCCGCGCTCCATCGTGTGCGCGTTGAAATTCCCGCAGATGTTGTGAAGGTCATCCGACCATTGATCGTAAGGCGTCGGCGACCATGCTCGATCGACGAGGCTGCGGTTCTGCAACAGGTCCAACTCTGCCTCCCAACAGTGTCAACACCGCTGAAGACTGCCGCAGGCCGGGCTGGCCGTCAATCACATATTTAACACATTAATCAAGCGGCTTTGCACAAGGACGTAAAGCCGTCACTCCTCACCGCTGGTCGCGCCTTCGAGCCTCAGCGCCGTCAGCTCGTCCAGCATGTCCAACAGTTGCTCGACCCGCTCGCCACCGAAGCGCGCGCCGATATCGGCATAGACCTTCAGGCTCTCCGGCATGACTTCGTCGACCATTGCTCGCCCCGTCGGCGTAATCCGCAGCAGCACCCGCCGGCCGTCGGCCTTGTCCTTGTGTTTGGTGATGAAGCCGCGCTCCTCGAGCGAGCGGATCATGCGCGTCAGGCTCGGCGCCAGGATCGAGGCCTTGTCCGCCACTTCGCTTGCATCGAGCGTTCCCGCTTCGGACAGAACACGGATCACCCGCCACTGCTGTTCGGTGACGTCGTGCGCCGCCAGGATCGGCCGGAAATGGCTCATCACCGCTTCGCGCGCACGCAGAAGCCCGATCGCGAGCGACCGCGGGCGCTCTTGCGATGACGGCATCTCTCGTTTTTCCTGCTGTCCATTCTTCATCGGGGTCCGATCGTGCAATGATTGAATACCGGTTTTTCGCGAGCTTGAGCCGCCGCGGAAAATCGCAAGACAGCTAGTTAACACAGCAACGACCAATCACAAGCCCAGCCTCTCGATCGACCGACAAAGCCTATCAGCATCGTGGAAGGTCGCCGGTCTTTTGCAGAACAAACTCCGACGGCCTACCTTCGCTTCGACGATACCCCTTTCGCAAGTTCATTCAGGCGCTATGGTGTTGGAAAAGCAAGGGCGAGCATGGGACAAGATACAAGCCACCTTCAGGAGCGGATGACGATTGTCGGTGATCTCAAGGCTGCGTCCTTTATCCCGTGGATCCGGCGTCATGCGGCCAAGCTCGGGCTCTCGCACACCATATCTCATGCGAGTTCAATGCGGATAGAACTCGAGCTTTCAGGACCGGAGGATTTGATCGACATGATGGAGGTGGGGTGCTCACTGGGGCCAATCGACGTATGGGTCGAGAGCATAGAACGCACGGCGATGATCGGCGAAACGGGCTGACATCAAATGCGGTTTTTGCGATATGCATATTATTTAACCATTGTTGCCAATGCGAAAAAACTATGCAAACGTGAGGCCTTGAGCGTATCGTTCTACAAAACGTAGTATGGTTCAGGAAGTCTAGTCATGCCATCCGATCCGACCGGCTTTTGGACGCCAGTCGCCCTTTCCCGGGATCTGCCGGCGGCAACCGTCATGCCGGCCCGGACGGCATCTGGATCGATTGCCCTCTGGCGCAGCGCTTCGGGGCGTATATCGGCATCGGCGGATCGCTGTCCGCACCGCGGCATGCGCTTGTCCCATGGCTTCGTGCGCGGCGAGGCACTTTCGTGCATCTATCACGGCTGGAGCTATGGCCAGGCCGGAAACTGTCTGCGCATTCCCGCCCATCCGGGGCTGGCGCCGCCAGAAACCATCCGTGTCGCCACCCATGAGGTCGAGGAAGCGGGCAGCATGATCTGGGTGGCCGTGGGCACGCCCACTTCGAAGCCGCCGAGGCTTGATGGCCTCATTCCCCTGCGCTCGCTGACGGCGTTTGCAGGCACTGCCGCGATTGAAGCGGCGGCCGGCGTGAAGGCGAACCCTGACGGTCTTGTCGAGATCGACGCACCCACCGGCAGCCTCTGTCTGTTATTATCCGCCCAAGAAGACGGGCAGACGCTGATCCATGTGCTCCTGAAGGATGACCTCGGCCCAACTGCGGCCATCGGCGCTTCGCGGGTTGCCGAAAGTCTGCGGCGCCGGGCTGAAGATCTTCAGAAAAAGGAGATCGCGCGTTGAGCATGCAGGCGATGATCGACGAATGGTATCCGGTTGGGCTTTTCAGTCAGCTCGACAGCGCCGGTCGCAAAACGAGGCTGATGGGCGAGCCGATCGACGTGGCGAGCGACGCCGATGGCAATGCGAGGGTAACGGGCGACGACGGCCGCGTTCTGCCGGTGCGCGTGCGTTACGGCCATGTCTGGTCCTCGCTCGGCGAGCCGAGGAAGGATATTTTCCCGATCCCCGAGGCCGACCAGCCCGGCCGCCGATTCGTCGACGTCGGCGTGGTGCGCGTGCGCTGCTCGCCCCTGCGCGCCGTCGAGAACTTCCTCGACATCGCCCATTTCCCCTTCGTCCACACCGACATTCTCGGCGCAGAGCCGCACACCGAGGTTCAGAACTACAAGGTCGAGATCCGCGAGGAGGAAGATGAAGTCTGGGCAACGCAGGTGAAATTCTACCAGCCGCAGGCCGCCAAATCGGCAAGCGGCGGGATCACCACGGAGTACATGTACCGGGTGCCGGCACCGACCTGCTCCGTGCTCTACAAGACCTGCCCGCCACGCCCGAATGAATGGGATGTCATCACGCTCTTCGTGCAGCCGCTGGCCGAGGACCTGTGCGACGTCTGGCCGTGGATGGCGCTTTTCGATGACGAGACCGCGATGACCGACCTCATCCACTTCCAGCAGACGATCTTCCTGCAGGACCGTTCGATCCTCGAAAACCAGATCCCGCGGTTGCTGCCGCTCGATCCCGGCATGGAAATCCCGACGAGGGCCGATCTGACATCGATCGCTTACCGACGCTGGCTGAAGCGCCACAATTATACCTATGGCGCGCAGCTGGTGGCGCAATGAAGCTCTACGACTATATTCTCTCCCCCAGTTGCTACAAGGTGCGCCTGATGGCAGCGCTGACCGGCGTAAAGCTTGAACTCCGCCCGGTGGATTTCCATCCCGGCGCCGAGCATCGCGGCCCGGAGCTTCTCGCCCTCAATCCGGCAGGCTCCATTCCGATCCTGGAGGATGGCGATCTGATCCTGACCGAGTCGTCGGCGATCCTCGTCTATCTCGCCGCCAAGGCAGCACCCGAATGGCTTGGCAGCGGCAAGGCCGAGGAAGCGGCAAAGGTGCAGCAATGGCTGTCCTTCTCCGGCCGGCTGACGGCAAGCCTCGGCGGTGCGCGGCTTTATGAAATGCTGCTGCGGCCGGGCGATATCGGCGGGCTGCAGGCCCAGGGCATCGCCGCACTTCGCGAGCTTGAGGCCGGGCTCGTCGAGCAGGGTCTTCGCGGCATGCGCTTCCTTGCCGCCGACCGGCCGACAATTGCCGACATCGCCTGCTTTCCCTATGTGGCGCTGGCGCCCGATGGGGGCGTGACGCTGGATTCCTATCCTGCGATCCGGCTCTGGTCCCGTGCACTGCGCGCCCTCGACAGGTTTATCGAAATGCCGGGTATTCACCGGCTGCACGAATTGAAGCCCGAACCCCATATCGAAGAACCGGGCGAGGCATGACATGACCGGCTATCTCCTGAAGAACTGCGCGGCCGTGATCGTCGACGAGGGCAAGGGACCGGTCGTCCGTCGCCATGTCGACCTCCTGACCGACGGTTCGGCGATTGTGGCGATCGGTGAAAATCTGGCGGCGGACGCGCTGCCTGCCGGCACGACCGTTCAGGATGCCGCCGGCTGGTTCGTCTATCCCGGCCTCGTCAACACCCATCATCATTTTTTCCAATGCTTCGTGCGCAATCGCGCTGATCTCGACTGGACGAAGCTTTCGGTTATCGAGTGGCTGGACCGGATCTACCCGATCTTTTCGCAGCTCAATGAGGAGTGTTTTTACCACTCCTCCGTCACGGCGATGGCCGAGATGATCAAACATGGCTGTACCACGGCCTTCGACCACCAATACAATTTCCCCCGCCACGCCGGGAAGCGGCTGATCGACCGCCAGTTCGAGGCCGCCGAACTGTTCGGCATGCGCTTCCATGCCGGCCGCGGCGGCAATACGCTGCCGAAGTCGCAGGGCTCGACCATTCCCGACGAGATGCTGGAAACGACCGACGAATTTATCGCCGACTGCGCCCGGCTGATCGACACTTACCACGATGCCAAGCCGTTCAGTATGCGCCAGGTCGTGGTGGCGCCCTGCCAGCCGGTGAATTGCTATCGCGAGACCTTTGCGGAATCGGTGGCGCTGGCGCGTGATCGCGGCGTCATGATGCACACCCATGTCGGCGAGGGCGAAAGCCCGGTCATTCAGGCTCGCCATGGCGCGCGCACCGTCGACTATCTGGAAGAACTCGGCTTTGCCGGCCCCGACACATTCTATGCCCATTGCTGGGAGTTGACCCACGACGAGCTCAGGACGATGGCGGCGAGCGGCACCGGCGTCGCGCACTGCCCCGAACCGGTTTATCTTGTCGGCGCCGAGGTCACCGACATTCCCGCCATGGCCGCCTTCGGCCTGCGCATCGGCCTTGGCTGCGACGGGGCTGCCTCCAACGACAATTCCAACCTGATGCACTGCCTGCACTCCGCCTATATGCTGCAGTGCCTGGTATCTTCCAGCCGCGCCCATCCCGTGCCGCCGCCCGTCGATTTCCTCGGCTACGGCACGACAGGCGGTGCGAGCCTGCTCGGCAGGCGCGACATCGGCCGGCTGGCGCCCGGCATGGCAGCCGACCTGTTTGCGATTGACACGCGTCGCATGGATTATGTCGGTACGCGGCACGATCCGTTGAGCCTGATTGCCCGCGTCGGCATCGGCATGGCGACCGATATGACGATGATCAATGGCCGCATCGTCTGGCAGAACGGGGAATTCCCCGGTCTCGACGAGGCCAAACTGTCAGCCGACGCCGAGGCCGCACTATCCGCCGTAGAATTTTAAAAAGCCAAAAGAGGGAACTGAGAACATGACCAAACTGACCCGCAGAAACCTGATGACGGCCGCTGCCGCCACCGGCCTTGCCGGCGCGCTCGGCAGCCGCCTTGCTTTCGCCGCCGACCAGCCGCTCGGCATCACGCTGGTCGTCCCTTCGCCGATCGGCGATGTCGGCTGGGGGCACGCCCTGGCCGCCGGCCTCGAGCCGATCAAGGCCGCTTACGGTGACAAGGTGAAGGTCACCGTGCTTGAGAATATCGCCGAAGGCCCGGACGCCGACCGCATCATGACCAAGACCGTCGCCGACGGAAACAAGTTCCTGATCGCCGGTTCCTTCGGCTATCAGAACGGGGCCCTGCAGATCGCCCGCCGTGATCCGAGCGTGACGGTCCTGCATGCCTCCGGCTTCCAGGTTGCTCCCAATTTCTCGCCGTTCGCCGCCAAATATTTCCAGGGCACCTATCTGCTCGGCATGGCCGCGGCAGCACTTTCCAAGACCGGCAAGCTCGGCTCCGTTTCGGCCTTTGCGATCCCTGAGCTCATCACCTCCATCAACGCCTTTACGCTCGGCGCCCAGGCGGTCAAGCCGGATATCGAAGTCTCGGTCGTCTGGGTCAATTCCTGGTTCGACCCGGCCAAGGAGCAGGAGGCGGCCAAGGCGCTGATCGCGCAGAAATGCGACGTGATCTTCTCCAACGCCCAGGATACGCCATCCGTCATCTCGGCCTGTGAAGACGCCGGCGTCTACGCCTTCAACCTCAACTCCTCGATGAAGAAGTATGCGCCGAAAACCTATCTCGGCTGCATCTCGACGGACTGGTCGCCCTTCTTCAAGGCTTCGGTCGATGCCCATCTCGCCGGTACGTTCAAGGGGGCCAATGCGTTCCTCGGCGTCGCCGACAAGGTCGTCGAAGTGGTCGACTGGAACCCGGATATTCCGGCCGACGTGATGACCAAGATCAAAGAGGTCGAGGCAAAGATCGCCGACGGCAGCTTCTCGCCCTTCACCGGCCCGATCACCAAGGCTGACGGCAGCGAAGGTGCCGCCTCGGGCGCAACCATGACCGACCCCGAGATCATCGCCATGAATTGGCACGTCAAGGGCGTCTCGACGCCGCTGCCGAAATAATTCATGACCACTCCGCTCCTGTCGCTGCGCGGCATTTCGAAAAGCTACGGCCAGACCCACGCCAATCAGGCAATCGATCTGGACGTGGCCCCGCAATCGATCCATGCGATCCTCGGTGAAAACGGGGCGGGAAAATCGACGCTGATGAAGCTGATCTACGGTGTCGAGCAGCCGGACGACGGAGATATCGTCTGGGAAGGAATTCCCTTGCGCCTCGCCTCCCCCGCGGAGGCGCGACGCAGGGGCATCGGCATGGTCTTCCAGCACTTTTCGCTGTTCGAGACCTTGACGGTCATCGAGAATATTCAGCTGATGGTGCCGGGTCGCAAAGCCGATCTCAAGGAACGTATCCGGGCGCTTGGACGGGAGTTCGGCCTTGAAGTCGATCCGCTTGCCCATGTGCATGCGCTGTCCGTCGGCGAGCGGCAACGGGTGGAGATCATCCGAAGCCTGATGGCCAATCCGCAGCTGCTGATCCTTGACGAGCCCACCTCGGTCCTGCCGCCGCAATTGGTGGAGAAGCTCTTCGACACCCTGCGTCGGCTGCGCGATGGCGGCGTTTCCATCCTGCTGATTTCCCACAAGCTCGAAGAAATTCGGGCAATCTGTGACCGCGCGACGATCCTGCGCGGCGGACGCGTGACCGGGGATGTCGATCCGCGCGAGCACGATGCCCATGACCTTGCACGGATGATGATCGGCCGCGATATGCCCACACCTATCTCGGCGCTGCCGCTGTCTGGCGGGGAAAAGCGGCTGGAGATCATTGGTTTGGACCACCGGCTCGACGATCCCTTTGCGGTGCCGCTCTCCAGCCTCAGCCTCGAGGTGCGTGCCGGCGAAATCCTCGGGATCGCCGGTGTTTCGGGCAACGGCCAAAGTGAGCTTGCCGCGCTGATTTCAGGCGAGACCATGCTGGGGCGTGACCAACGCGACCGGATCTACATGATGGGAATGGATGTCGGCAGGCTCGATGCCGCCGCGCGGCGGCAGCTCGGATTTGCCTTCGTTCCCGAAGACCGGCTCGGACGCGGCGCCGTGCCCGAAATGTCGCTCGTCCTCAACAGCCTGCTGACGGCCCATCCGCTCAAGCTTTTACGGCGTGGTCTCATCGAAAGGGCACGGGCGATGACGTTCACCAAGGATTGTATCCGCCAGTATGATGTCCGCACATCCGGCCCGGATGCGGAAGCCGCCACCCTGTCCGGCGGCAACCTGCAGAAGTTCATCGTCGGCCGCGAAATAATGCTGTCTCCGAAATTGCTTTTCGTGGCGCAGCCGACCTGGGGCGTTGATGTCGGAGCTGCCTCCGCTATTCGCAGCCGCCTGGTCGCATTGCGCAATCAGGGCATGGCGATCCTCGTCATCTCAGAGGAGCTGGAAGAACTGTTCGAACTCTGCGATTGCATCCAGGTGCTGCATCACGGCCGGCTCAGCCCGCCGCTTGCAACGCGGGACACCAAGCCCGAGGAGATCGGCCGATACATGATCGGGGCAGATACCTCGCCTGAGAAAGTTCAATAATGAGCGTCTGGTTCCCTACTTCCCTTCCCACTCTGGTCCGCCGGGAGCGCGCCTCGCTGGCCGCGGCCTTGGGCGCCCCCGTCGTCGCGCTCGGGGGTGCGATCGCACTGAATCTCGGCCTTTACGTCTTGATGGGCCGCGACCCCGCCGCGGTCGTCTATGCGATGCTTTTCGAGCCCTTCCTCTCCTGGGCTTCATTTTCGGAAGTTCTCTTAAAGGCCGGACCCCTCCTCCTCATCGCCCAGGGGCTGGCAATCGGCTTTCGCGCCAAGGTTTTCAATATCGGCGCCGAGGGCCAGTTTATCCTTGGGGCGATCTTCGCCTCCGCCATTCCGGTCTGGTTTCCCCAGGCGTCGGGTCAGTGGATCTGGCCGGCGATGCTGCTGCTCGGCGCCATCGGCGGCGCGATTTGGGCGTCCCTCACCGCCTTCTGGCGCGTGCGCCTCAATGCCAATGAGATCCTCGTTTCACTGATGCTGAGCCTCGTTGCCGCGCAATTGTTGAACTATCTGCTGCTCGGGCCCTGGAAGGATCCGAACGGCTTTAATTTCCCCCAGTCGGTGATGTTCCAGTACGACGCGATGGTGCCGACCTTGATTACCGGCACTCGCGTCAACGTCTCCTTCCTCATCACCCTCGGTTTGTCGGTTGCGGCCTGGGTCTTCATGCAGAAGAGCTTTATGGGCTACAAACTGCAGGTCGGCGGCCTGGCGCCGCGGGCTGCCGGTTACGCCGGCTTCAGGGAAGGTTGGGCGATCTGGCTTTCGCTGCTGATCGGCGGTTTTGCTGCCGGTCTTGCCGGCGCCGCCGAAGTTGCCGGTCCGCTCGGCCAGCTGCAGCGTTCGGTCGCGAGCGGCTACGGTTATGCGGCCATCATCGTCGCCTATCTCGGCGGTCTGCATCCCATCGGCATCGTGATCTCGGCGCTGGTCATGGCGGTTATCTATATCGGCGGCGACAATGCCATGGTCTCGGCCAGTCTGCCGATCGCCGCCGTCCGTGTCTTCCAGGGTAGTCTGCTGCTCGCCTACCTGATCGCCGTCGCCTTCGTGCGCTACCGTCTTGAATGGCATCGCACCGCCCAGCGGAGCCTGCCATGAACGCCATCGAGTTCATTCTTGCCGGCATGCTTGCGGCTGCGACACCGTTTCTTCTGGCGGCACTCGGCGAATTGGTGGCCGAGCGCGCCGGTGTCCTCAACCTCGGGGTCGAGGGATTGATGGCCCTTGGCGCCGTGCTCGCCTTCATCGTCGTTTATCATGGCGGCGGACATTTTCTCGGCTTCATCGTCGCAGGGCTCGGCAGCGCCGCCCTTTCCCTGCTCTTTGCCTTTGTCACGCTCGGGTTCCGGGCAAACCAGGTGGCTGCCGGCCTCGCCATCGGCATTCTTGGCCAAGGCCTCTCAGCCCTCTTCGGCAAGACCTATGAAAGCCTGACGGTCAAGGGCCTTCCAAAGCTTGCTCTTCCAGCGCTGTCGGAACTGCCTGTCATCGGCGGCCTTTTCGTCCAGGACATTGTCGTGTGGATTTCGCTCGCCGCGACCCTCGCCCTTTGGGCCATACTTGCCTACACCAAGCTTGGTCTCGTCGTCCGCGCCGTCGGCGAGAACCCGAAGGCCGCCCACGCCATCGGCTATTCGGTGATATCGGTCCGTATCCTCGCCATCGCCTTCGGCGGCGCGATGGCCGGCTTCGCCGGCGCCTATGCGGCGGTCGTCTACACACCGCTCTGGGCTGACGGGATGATCGCCGGACGCGGCTGGATCGCCATCGCCCTCGTCGTCTTCGGGACCTGGCTTACCGGTCGCATTTTTCTCGGCGCCTGCCTCTTCGGCGCAGTCTCGCTGATGGGGCTTGCGGCCCAGGCAACCGGACTGGACGTTCCCTCGCAGCTGCTGTCGAGCCTGCCCTATCTCGTCACGATCATCGTGCTCGGCATCATCTCCGCCGACCGTCGCCTGCTGAAACTGAACGGTGTCGCTTCGCTCGGAGAACCCTTCGAGCGCTAGCATATCGTGCGGTCTGTTGATTACCGCCGGTATGCTGGTTACCTTGATATTTCCGTCCATTCGGAAGGGTCGCAAGGAAGCATTCGAGGCAAGCGAAGATTGAAGCTGCGGGGAGGCTGACAGTCGGCAGCGGTGGATGCAATGGGATTTACCGCCCTCTCCAAGGAAACAAATTCGCCTGTAATCCAGTGGAGCAAGCTCATGAAAGTAAGCAGCCTTGACACCCGTCGGTCGACCCGGCTGGCGCAGGCTATGCTCTGCCTCGATGACTTCGAGCCAAAGGCAAAACGGCATCTGCCAAAGCCGCTCTACGGCTATATTTCCGGTGGAAGCGAAACCAACGCATCGCTGCGAAAGAATGTCGAAGCCTTTCAGGCTTATGCGTTTCGACCGCGTGTTCTCCAGGACGTATCAACGCGAAGCACGGCAACGACCTTATTCGGTCAGGCCTATGCCGCACCCTTCGGTATCGCCCCAATGGGGATCAGCGCGCTCATGGCCTATCGCGGCGACATTGTTCTTGCCGCCGGCGCAGCGCAGGTCGGGATTCCGATGATCATGAGCGGATCCTCGCTCATCCGGCTCGAAGAGGTTGTTGCTGCCGCGCCCGCGACCTGGTTCCAGGCCTACCTTCCCGGTGAGCCCGAGCGCATCGATGCGCTGGTGGACCGCGTTGCTGCGGCAGGCTTTGGCACCTTGTTGCTGACCGTCGATACGGCCACGCTCCCGAACCGGGAAAACAATATCCGGGCGGGCTTCTCGACGCCTCTGCGGCCCAGCCTCGCTTTGGCCTGGCAGGGTGTCTCGCACCCGCAATGGACCATCGGGACATTTTTGCGCACGATCGCCCGCCACGGCATCCCGCATTTTGAAAACTCCTATGCAACCAGAGGCGCGCCCATCATCGCCTCGAACATTACGCGGGACTTTGGCCGAAGAGACCATCTGAACTGGAGCCATCTCGAGCGCATCCGCAACCGCTGGAGCGGCAAGCTGATCGTCAAGGGCATTCTTCATCCGGACGATGCGGTGCGTGCCGCCGAGACAGGGGCCGACGGGGTGATCGTCTCCAATCACGGTGGCCGCCAGCTCGATGGCGCCATCTCTCCGCTCGCGGCGCTTCCCGAGATCGTGGAACGTCTGGGCGACAGGATCCCAATCATGATCGACGGCGGCTTTCGCCGCGGAACCGATATCATCAAGGCTTTGGCGCTGGGGGCACGTTTCGTGTTTGTCGGGCGGCCGTTCCTTTATGCGGCGGCCGTTGCCGGTCTGCCTGGCGTATTGAGGGCGGCAGACATCCTAAAATCAGAGCTCCATAGCAATATGGCCCTGCTCGGCGTGACGACGATCGAGCAAATTTCACGCGGCCACCTCGTTCCGGCGTGACGAGACAGCGGTGATCTCTCGCCGGCGCGGATCGTCCCCGCTAACCATCTGGCAGCGGGCGTGGCCATCGGCATTTTTGCCAAAGCCTCTCCGCCCTTTTCGGCAAGATCCATGATTGGAGCGATGATTTCGGCTTGCTGGTCCCAGCCGGGCAACCGAAACGGCGCGTGTGCATTGCACAAATAGGCGCATTCACGACTGCGAGCATAGCAGTGATCGCCTAAAGTATTATCACATCGAACTGATGCCTAAAATATAATCAAACGCAGATTTGCGAAATATCTCCTGTTGATTCAGGCGGTTATCGGCCGCTTTCAGGATTGGCACGCTGATTGCAGGTTCTAAGGCGCATCGGTCAACGGCGACCGGCGCGGATAGGCGCGGCATAAGCGCCTACACAGACACCGACGTCGCAAGGTCTTTGCACTCCAGGATACTCCCATCCCTGGACGTAAATTCCGGCGGCGTTTTTTTGCGTTCGAATTCAGCCAGCAGAGGGGAACCTGCAGATGAAAAAGATTTCGACGACTGGGATTTCGACAACCGGCATTACCCGCCGCAGCATGCTCAAGACGACCGCGACGGCTGCCCTCATCGGCGCCGTCAAGACTGCCTTTCCGTCCGGCGCCTTCGCCGCCGGGACAGGCCCCGAAGTGAAGGGCGTCAAGCTCGGCTTTATCGCTCTCACGGATTCCGCGCCGCTGATCATCGCTAAAGAAAAGGGCTTTTTCGACAAGCATGGACTTCCGGAAACGGATGTGGCCAAACAGGCTTCCTGGGGTGCGACCCGCGACAATCTCGTGCTGGGCGGCGCAGCAAACGGCATCGACGGTGCCCATATCCTCTCGCCGCTGCCCTATCTCATGCATACCGGCAAGGTGACCCAGAACAACAAGCCGGTGCCGATGGCGATCCTCGCCCGGCTCAACCTCGACAGCCAGGGCATTTCCGTCGCCAAGGAATATGCCGAAACCGGCGTGCAGCTCGATGCCTCCAAGCTGAAGGCCGCCTTCGAGAAAAAGAAGGCTGAGGGCAAGGAGATCAAGGCCGCCATGACCTTCCCGGGCGGCACCCACGATCTCTGGATCCGCTATTGGCTCGCCGCCGGCGGCATCGACCCGAACAAGGACGTTTCGACCATCGTCGTGCCGCCGCCGCAGATGGTTGCCAATATGAAGGTGGGCAACATGGACGTCTTCTGTGTGGGCGAGCCGTGGAACGAGCAACTCGTCAACCAGGGCATCGGCTTCACCGCGGCGACCACCGGCGAGCTCTGGAAGGGTCATCCCGAAAAGGCGCTGGGGCTGCGCGCCGAATGGATCGAAAAGAATCCCAATGCTGCCAAGGCGCTGCTGATGGCTGTCATGGAGGCTCAGCAGTGGTGTGAGAGCATGGATAACAAGGCGGAGATGGCCGATATCCTCGGCAAGCGCCAATGGTTCAACGTTCCAACCAAGGACGTGCTCGGCCGCCTCAAGGGCGACATCAATTATGGCAACGGCCGCGAGGCCAAGGCCACCGACCTCTATATGAAGTTCTGGAAAGACGGCGCCTCCTATCCGTTCAAGAGCCACGACACCTGGTTCATGACGGAAAACATCCGCTGGGGAAATCTGCCTGGTACAACCGACGTCAAGGCGCTGGTCAACCAGGTCAACCGCGAGGACGTCTGGCGCGAGGCCGCCAAGGATCTCGGCGTTGCTGCAGCCGACATCCCGGCATCGTCTTCCCGCGGCAAGGAGACCTTCTTTGACGGCAAGGTTTTCGATCCCGAAAATCCCTCCGCCTATCTCGACAGCCTTTCGATCAAGGCCGTCTCCTGATCTCGCCTCCGGCGCGCCGCGGGCGCGCCGGCCTTTCATTCCCGTGAGGAGCGCGTCGATGCCCGCCCTGGCAAGTAAAGAAAATCTCTCCACTGCCGCCGCTGCCATGCCGGCGGCAAAGGTTCTGCCATTTTCCGGCAAGCACGGATCACGGATCGATTTTGGTCGTGCGGCAAGCGCCGCGTTTCGCAACGTCGTTCCGCCAGTCGTCGTGCTGGTACTCGTCCTGCTCGTCTGGCAGGTGCTCTGTTCATCGCCGGATGCCTCTCTGCCCTCGCCGCATCGGGTCTGGCAGGAGAGCTACGACCTGATCGCCTATCCGTTCTTCAACAACGGCTCTCAGGATATCGGGCTTGGCTGGCGCGTGCTCGTTTCGCTGCAGCGCGTGCTGTATGGCTTTGGCCTTGCCGCCGTCACCGGGGTTATCATCGGGGCGATCATCGGCCAATCGGTCTGGGCAATGCGCGGTCTCGATCCGATCTTCCAGGTGCTGCGAACGGTTCCGCCACTCGCCTGGCTGCCGCTATCGCTCGCAGCCTTCCAGGATTCCAACCCTTCCGCAATCTTCGTTATCTTCATCACCTCGATCTGGCCGGTGATTATCAACACCGCCGTCGGCGTCCGCAATATTCCGCAGGACTATCGCAACGTCGCCGAAGTGCTGCGGCTCAACCAGCTCGAGTTTTTCTGGAAGATCATGCTGCCTTCGGCGGCGCCCTACATCTTCACCGGCCTCAGGATCGGCGTCGGCCTCTCCTGGCTCGCCATCGTTGCAGCCGAAATGCTGACCGGCGGCGTCGGCATCGGCTTCTTCATCTGGGACGCGTGGAACTCGTCGCGCCTTCCCGACATCATCGTCGCGCTCGCCTATATCGGCATCGTCGGTTTTGCCCTCGACAAGCTGGTGGCTGCGCTCGGCAAACTCATCACGCGCGGCGCCACCGCCAACTAAGGACCGTCCCGATGAATGCCTATTTGAAGCTCGATCATATCGACAAACATTTCGATCGCAGCGGCGTGCGCGCCGAAGTCCTGAAGGACATCAACCTGACGATATCAGAGGGCGAATTCGTCTCGATCATCGGCCATTCGGGCTGTGGCAAATCCACCCTGCTCAATCTGATCGCCGGCCTGACCCCGGTTTCTTCAGGCGCCGTGCTCCTCGAAAACCGTGAGGTCAACGGACCCGGTCCCGAACGCGCCGTCGTTTTCCAAAACCACTCGCTGCTGCCCTGGCTGACGGTTTACGAGAACGTCAATCTCGCCGTCTCCAAACTCTTCAACCGAACAAAGACCAAGGCCGAGCGGCATGACTGGGTCATGGCCAACCTCGACCTTGTGCAAATGGCGCATGCCAGGGACAAGAGGCCTTCGGAAATTTCCGGCGGCATGAAACAGCGTGTCGGCATTGCCCGTGCGCTGTCAATGGAGCCGAAGATCCTGCTGCTCGACGAGCCTTTCGGCGCGCTGGATGCGCTGACCCGCGCCCATCTTCAGGACGCCGTGATGGAAATCCACGCCCGGCTCGGCAACACGATGGTGATGATCACGCATGACGTCGATGAGGCGGTGCTGCTCTCCGACCGCATCGTGATGATGACCAACGGCCCGGCGGCCGGCATCGGCGAAGTGCTCAATGTGACCATGTCCCGTCCCCGCAATCGCATCGAACTCGCCTCCAGCAGGACATATCTCAAATGCCGGGAGGCCGTGCTGAAGTTCCTCTACGAGCGCCACCGTTTCATTGAAGCCGCGGAATAGACCGGGAAGCAATCGGGGTAATTGACCGGTCGCGGTCTGCCTATTCCTCGGCCGTTGCAAATACCGCGCTGGCATCGCTGACAATTTCCACGTGGGAATATGCCGCCTGCCCCGCGGCGGCGGCGTCCGCGCGCATGATTGCGGTCACGATGCGGCCGTGCTCTTCATAGGATTTCGCCAGGCGCCCAGGCAGACGGAACTGCGCCCGCCGAAAAGCCGCGAGCCGCGCCCGCGTCTGAGTCACCATCTCGAAGATATGATCGTTATGCGCGCCGCGATAAAGCCGGGTGTGAAATTCGGTGTTGTGGGCCGAATATTCCTCTTCCGCGCCGGCATGCACGAGCTTCACCGATCCCCGATGATCCAGTTCCAGCGCCCGCCGCTCATCGACCGTCATACGCTCGGCCGAGAGCCTGGCGCAGATTGCTTCGAGTTCCGCCATCGCCTCGAACATCGAATGCAGATAGGCCTCGGTGACATTGGTAACGACGGCGCTGCGGTTTGGTTCACGTGCAACCAATCCCATGGCGCTGAGTTCACGCAGCGCTTCCCTGACCGGCGTGCGCGAAACGTCGAAACGAACAGCAAGCGACACCTCATCCAGCTTTCCACCCGGCAGGATTTCGCCTGTGACGATCATGTCGGAAATCGCCCTCACCATCTGTTCAACGGTGGTTCCGGTGCGGATGACTTCTCTGCGTCTGGCTTGCTTCACGATGCGAATCTGCTCACGTCAACACTCTGCATACAGATGCCGCTCGGCACTCGATAAGTCAAACTACGTGGGGAAGATATTGTTAGGTTTTCACTTTCTGATGCAAGGCGCAGTCTATCACAGCTGGTGGCACGCTGACTCCGCAGTTAAATTAGGCATAAAAAGTACCATGATTATTTATTGTGCGTTACTGTGATAGATCTGCATGCACTTTAAACGCAATAGATTGTCGTTTCAAGAATAATATATAGAAAACAATAATTTGCCTTTTGGCATGTGCATTGCATGCACTTTACTATCCTGTTTCGCAACCGGCCCAACGCCCCAAGGAGCATTCCAATGACCAAACTCCTTTCCATGAATCGCCGCAATTTTCTGCAGGCTTCCGCTGCCGGAGCGCTCGCCGGCGCCATGCCGGGCCTGATCGGCTCCCCCGCAGCGGCCCAAACCGCGCTGACAATCGGCTTCATCTATGTCGGCCCCAAGGACGATTACGGCTACAACCAGGCACATGCGGAGGGCGCGGCGGTGGTCAAAGCGCTGCCGGGCGTGACGCTGGTCGAAGAAGAGAATGTGCCGGAGACCGTCGATGTCCAGAAGACCATGGAGTCGATGATCAATCTCGACGGTGCAACCCTGCTCTTTCCGACCTCCTTCGGCTATTTCGACCCACACATGCTGGCCATGGCCGCTAAGCATCCCGACGTTCAGTTCCGCCATTGCGGCGGCCTCTGGCAGGAAGGCAAACATCCGGCCAATACCGGCTCCTATTTCGGCTATATATTCCAGGGCCAGTATCTGAACGGCATCGCCGCCGGCCATGCGACGAAGAGCAAGAAGATCGGCTTCGTCGCCGCCAAGCCGATCCCGCAGGTTCTGCAGAATATCAACGCCTTCCTGCTCGGCGCGCGCACAGTCGATCCTACGATCACCTGCCAGGTGATCTTCACCGGCGAGTGGTCGCTCGCCGTCAAGGAGGCCGAAGCCACCAACGCCTTGGTCGACCAGGGCGCCGACGTCATCACCTGCCACGTCGACAGCCCAAAAGTGGTCGTCGAGACGGCCGCGGGCCGCGGCGCCTTCGTCTGCGGCTATCACGCCAACCAGAGCCCGCTTGCTCCTGAAAAATACCTCACCGGC
Source organism: Rhizobium sp. BT03 (assembly GCF_030053155.1). NCBI lineage: Bacteria > Pseudomonadati > Pseudomonadota > Alphaproteobacteria > Hyphomicrobiales > Rhizobiaceae > Rhizobium > Rhizobium sp. BT03. The sequence goes on along the minus strand of NZ_CP125644.1, from coordinate 302,600 downwards.
GCCGAATGGGCCTGGGGCAACGTCTACAGCGACTTCGTCAAAAAGGCCCAGGCCGGCAAAAAGCTCGGCAACTTCGTGCGCGGCGGCCTCAAGGACGGCTTCGTCAAGATGAGCGCGCTCGGCCCCGGCGTGTCGGCGGAGGGCCGCAAGGCCTTCGAAGCCACGCAGGCGGACATGATGAAGGGCGGTTTCTCGGTTTTCAAGGGACCGTTGAAGGACAACAAGGGCGACACCGTCGTGACTGCCGACAAGAGCTACGCCGAAGACGCGATCGAGCTCGAAAGCATGAATTATCTGGTCGAGGGCGTTGTCGGGTCCACAGCGTAAACCGCGAGGGGAGAAGCGCCATGACCATCGAGGCCAATGATCCTGCACTATCGATCGTGGGAAAGCCGGCTTCGCTGCGCCCGGTCCTCGAATGGACCGCGCGGCGAGCCGAGCCGATCGTCATCGGGCTTACGGCCATCATCATCGGTCTTGCGATCTTCTCCCTCTTCATCCTGGCGGTCGGCAAGTCACCGGCCACCCTCTTCCAACTGATGTACACCGGCGGCTTTGCCAGCTGGTTCTCGGTGCAAAACAGTCTCAGCCGTGCCGCACCCCTTCTCCTGACGGCACTCTGCGTCGCCCTGCCCGCCCGTCTCGGCCTCGTCATCATCGGCGGGGAAGGAGCGGTCGTGCTGGGCGGCGTTACTGCAGCAGCCATGGCTATGCCGCTCGCCGGCACGGCGCCGGTCTTCCTCACCCTCGTTCTGATGGCGATGGCGGCCATGGTGGTCGGCGGCATCTGGATCGGTCTTGCCGGTTTCCTGCGCCACTACCGCGGCGTCAACGAAACCATATCGTCGCTGCTGCTCTCCTATATCGCCATTGCCCTGATGAACCAGTTCGTCGAAGGGCTGCTCCGCGATCCGGCAAGCCTCAACAAGCCATCGACCAGGCCGCTGCCGGCGGAATACATGCTCGGCAATATTCCCGGCATGGACGTGCATTGGGGTCTCGTCATCGGCATCCTCGCCTGCATGGTCTCCTGGATCGTGATCGAGGCGACGAGCTACGGTTTTGCCGCCCGCATCGCCGGCGGCAACGTGCGCGCCGCGCAGATCCAGGGGCTGCCGGTCGGCAAGCTGATCGCGGGATTTACCGCACTTGCCGGCAGCTTTGCCGGTCTGGCGGGCATGATCGAAGTGGCGGCGGTACAGGGAAGTGCCAATGCTTCGCTTGCTGCAGGCTACGGTTATACCGGCATCCTCGTCGCTTTCCTCGCCAGGCACAATCCGCTGGCGATCATTCCAGTGGCGATCCTGCTCGGCGGCATCGATGCCTCGGGCGGCCTCATCCAGCGGCGCATGGGCCTGCCGGATGCGACCGTTCTGGTGCTGCAGGGAACGCTCTTCATCGTCATTCTTTTCTGCGAGACCTTCTACGGCCGCTTCAAGATCTTCAATCCCGATCTCTGGAAAAGGAGCCTCTGATGGAAGAGACAGGCATCGGCATCTGGGGCGTGCCGCTGGCGATCTTCGCAGGCGCCATCCGCGTTTCCACCCCGTTCATCTTCGTCAGCCTCGGCGAGACGATCACCGAACGCTCCGGCCGCATCAATCTCGGCCTGGAAGGCACGCTGGTCTTCGGCGCCATGACGGCCTATGCGATGGCCGTGATGACTGGCTCACCGACCCTCGGCGTGCTGGTCGCCATGATGGCAGGCGCGATCTTCGGCCTCATTCACGGCTGGGTCTGCAAATTCCCCAAAGTCAATGACATCGCCATCGGCATCGCCATGATGCAGTTCGGTCTCGGCATGGCGTTCTTCCTCGGCAAATCCTTCATCCAGCCGGTGGCGCCGAAACTGCCCTCGATCGCGCTCGGAAGCTGGTCGACCATGCCGCAGGTACAGGCGGCCCTCAATATCAACGTGTTGTTCTTCATCGGCGCAGCCCTTGCTCTCTTCCTGTTTTGGGCCTTCAAGAACACCCGCATCGGCCTGATCCTGCGCGTCGTCGGCGACAGCACCGACGCGGCCCGGGCCATGGGCATCGACCCGGATCGGGTTCGCCTGCTGGCGACGGCCGCGGGCGGCTCGCTGGCGGCGATCGGCGGCGCCTATCTTTCGCTCTACTATCCGGGCTCATGGAACGAAGGCATCTCATCGGGCCAGGGCCTGATGGCCGTGGCCCTCGTGATCTTCGCGCGCTGGAACCCGATCGGCTGCTTCCTCGCCGCCCTGCTGTTCGGCGGTGCCGGCGCGCTCGGCCCGGCGCTGCAATCGGTCGGTGTCACACAAGGCTACTACCTGTTCTACGCTGCCCCTTACGTGCTCACCCTGATCATCCTGATTGCCACTTCTTCGCCCACCCGCTCGCTCGCCGGTGCGCCGGGCGCGCTGTCGCTGACGAAATAACGGAGCCCTGTGATGAACGGACTTGTGATGAACGGACTTGGCCGTCTCAACAAATCTGCCGCGGAATAGGAGAGAGAATGATGGACGCGATGGTCGAAACCAAGGGGCATTTTGTCGACGCCGATCCTTATCCGTGGCCCTATAACGGCGCTCTGAGGCCTGATAACACCGCCCTCATCATCATCGACATGCAGACGGATTTCTGCGGCAAGGGCGGCTATGTCGACCATATGGGTTACGACCTGTCGCTGGTGCAGGCGCCGATCGAACCCATTCAGCGCGTGCTTGCCGCCATGCGGGCCAAGGGTTACCACATCATCCATACGCGCGAGGGCCATCGCCCCGACCTTGCCGATCTGCCCGCCAACAAACGCTGGCGCTCGCAGCGGATCGGCGCCGGCATCGGCGATCCCGGCCCCTGTGGCCGCATCCTGACCCGCGGCGAACCCGGCTGGGACATCATCCCCGAACTCTACCCGATCGAAGGCGAGACGATCATCGACAAACCAGGCAAGGGTTCGTTCTGCGCCACCGATCTTGAGCTCATCCTCAACCAGAAGCGCATCGAGAACATCATCCTCACGGGAATCACCACCGATGTCTGCGTCTCGACGACGATGCGCGAAGCGAACGACCGCGGCTACGAATGCCTGCTGCTGGAGGACTGCTGTGGGGCGACCGACTATGGAAACCACCTCGCCGCCATCAAGATGGTGAAGATGCAGGGCGGCGTCTTTGGCTCGGTCTCCAACTCCGAAGCCCTTGTGAGCCAGCTGCCATGAGCACCGTTCGCGACACGCCCCTTCCCAAGGCAGGCAAGGCGATCGGTATCGATACGCTGGGGATGACCATGCGCTTCGGCAGCTTTACCGCGCTCGATAACGTCTCGATCGCCGTTCCGGCCGGCTCTTTTCACGCGCTTCTTGGCGAAAACGGCGCCGGCAAGTCGACGCTTGTCAAATGTATCATGGGCTTTTATCACGCGACGTCGGGCTCGCTGTCGGTCGACGGCCGCGAGGTGGCGATCGGCTCACCCAGGGATGCCGCGACCTACGGCCTCGGCATGGTCTACCAGCATTTCACACTGGTTCCCTCGCTGACCGGCGCGGAAAACCTGGTGATCAGCCGCGCCGAAGTACCCGCGGTGATCAACTGGGCCGGGGAACGCAAGGATCTGGCAGCCTTCATGGAGCGCATGCCGTTCAAGATCCCGCTGGACAGGCCGGTGAGCCAGCTTGCCGCAGGCGAAAAGCAGAAGCTCGAAATCGTCAAGCAGCTTTATCTCGGCCGCTCCTTCCTCGTCCTCGATGAGCCGACCTCGGTGCTGACGCCGGTGGAGGCAGACGAGATGCTCGGCATCGTGCGCGGGATGACCGGGCGCGGCGAACTCACCGTGCTGATGATTTCTCACAAATTCCACGAAGTGACGAAATTCGCCGACGCCGTCTCGATCCTGCGGCGCGGCAAACTGGTCGGCACCGGCAAGGTTGGCGAGCTCTCCACATCCGATATGGCGGCGATGATGATCGGCGACGTCAAGCTCGCCGAACTCGACAGCCGCCTGCCGGTGGCGGAATCGGCAAGGCCGGTGCTGTCCGTAAGCCGGGTGACAACGCCGGATCGTTCCGGCCTGAAAACGATCGAAATCGACGAACTCATGGTGCGCTCCGGCGAGATCGTCGGCATCGCCGGCATATCGGGCAACGGCCAGAAGGAGCTGACGGAAATTCTCGCCGGCCAGCGCCCGACGAATACCGGCCGGATCATGGTCAATGGCGAGGCCTACGGCGCCACCCGCGGCGAGACCCGCAAGAACAAGGTGCGTTTCATCCCTGAGGAGCCGTTGCAGAATGCTTGCGCGCCGAAGATGACGGTGAGCGAGAACCTTGCGTTCCGCACCTTCGACTTGAAGCCGGACGGCAAGGACGCGATCTGGCTGAACAGGGGCAGCATGAAGAAGCGGGCGTCGGCGCTGATCTCCGACTTCAAGGTCAGGACCGCCTCTTCCTCCTCGCCGATCGCAGCACTTTCTGGCGGCAATGTGCAGCGTGCCGTTCTGGCCCGCGAACTGACGGGTAATGTCGATCTGCTCATCGTCTCCAACCCTTGTTTCGGCCTCGATTTTTCGGCCGTTGCCGAAATCCGCGCCCGCATCATGAAGGCGCGCAATTCAGGTGCTGCAGTGCTGCTGCTCTCCGAAGACCTCGACGAACTGCTCGAGATGTCCGATCGCATCATGGTCATTTCGGAAGGCAGGCTGGTTTACGAGACGCCGGCGCGTTCGGCCGATATCGGCGTGATCGGCGCCCACATGGCGGGGCATCACTGATGGTCGGGATCAGGGCCGAACCTTTCGCCTTTCCGGTGAAGCACGATGAGCTCGCTCTTATCGTCATCGACATGCAGCGCGATTTTGCCGAGCCCGGCGGCTTCGGCGCAAGCCTTGGCAACGATGTCAGCCGCATCACCAGGATCGTGCCGGATGTCAAACGCCTCATCCAGGGCTTCCGCAATGCCGGCCTGCCTGTGATCCATACGATGGAGTGCCATCGACCTGATCTGTCCGACCTGCCGCCGGCGAAACGCGACCGCGGCAATCCTTCGCTCAGGATCGGCGACGAAGGCCCGATGGGCCGCATCCTGATTTCGGGCGAACCCGGCACGGCAATTCTTCCGGAACTTGCTCCTTTGAAGGGGGAAATCATCATCGAAAAACCCGGCAAGGGCGCCTTTTACGCGACCGAGCTTGGCGCCATTTTGCAGCAGAAGGGCATCAGTCAGCTCGTCTTTGCCGGCGTCACTACCGAAGTCTGCGTGCAGACGACGATGCGCGAAGCAAACGACCGCGGCTATGAATGCCTGCTCGCCGAGGAGGCGACGGAAAGCTATTTCCCAGAATTCAAAGCCGCAGCCATCGCCATGATCCGCGCCCAGGGCGCTATCGTCGGCTGGACCGCCCATGTCGACGACATTCTGGAAAGCATTGCCAATGCCTGAAACGACCCGCGAACTGCTGACATCAGGCGGCTGGAAGGAATTGGAATTCGGCTCTTTCCGCGAAAATGTCACCATTCACTGGATTCGCCCCTTCGAGGGCGATCAGCCCGGTGTGGCGCTGTTGAAATATAAGCCCGGCGCCTCCGTCCCCCGCCATCGCCACGAGGGGCTTGAGACCATCCTGGTGCTCGATGGAATTCAATCCGACGAGACGGGCGATTACGCCAGCGGCAGTTATATCGTCAATGCACCCGGCAGCGAGCATTCGGTCTGGAGCGATACCGGCTGTGTCGTGCTCATCCAGTGGGACCGGCCGGTGAAGATCCTCGAAGAGGAAATCGCATGATTCCCCTCCCCGCCTTCGACGGTGCATCGCTGTACGGCGCCGATACAGCGGTGGCAGCGTCTGCCTATGCCGCGCAAATCTTCGCCGTTGCGCCGTTTCGCGTGCCTTCTGCTTCTCCGATCGCCATGCCGGCGCGCCGTCCCTCATAAAAGGCATAGGGAGCCTGCCTTGGCGCCACGCCGTCGCCGATCTCGACGAAGGGGATAGCGAGTTCGGCCAGCTCCAAAGCGAGCCAGTTCGCCGCAACATTGGTAGTGGAGAAGACGAGGCTGTCGGCGCCGACCGTCTCGCGCTTTCCGGTCAGGTGGGAGACGAGGATTGCGGCATTGCCTTGCCAGCTCTCTATGCTGGTCTCCGTTCGGAATTGAACGCCGAGCATGCTGAGCGTCCGGCGCAGTGGAACGTCGGCGGAGGTGCGCTGCAGTTCCTTTCCGATGAGTGCGTCGGGTGTGACGAGCACGACTTCGTGCCCCTGCTCGGCGAGCTTCCAGGCCGTGCCGCAGCCCTTCCAGCCGCCGGTTTCGTCGACCACGACAACACGTTTGCCGAGCCTTGCCTGACGGGCCATGACGCTTTCGGCGGAGAAGACGTTTCCTTGCTCGATCCCGGCAAGCGACGGGCGATCGGGCATGGCCTTCTGAAAGCCCGTTTCCTGCGGCAGCGATCCGGTCGCCAGGATCACCGCGTCGGCGCCGATATCGGCGACGTCGCTTCCCTCGATATAGCTATTGAAGCGAACCTCGACGCCGAGTTTTTCGAAGCGGGTTTCGTACCAGGAAATGAGGTCCAGTATCTGCGCCCGCCGGGGCTGCTCGCCGGCAAGCCGGAAGGCGCCGCCCAGCCGGTCCGAGGCTTCCGCAAGGATAACCCGATGACCCCGTTCGGCGGCCACGCGCGCCGCTTCCAATCCGGCCGGCCCTCCTCCGACGACCAGCACAAGCTGCGGATTTTCGACGGGTTCGAACCGGTCGCCGCCCCATTCGGCCTCGCGCCCGACGGAAGGGTTGATCAGACAGCTGATCCAATAGTCGCGCGACCGGCGGCCCCAGCACATCTGGTTGCAGGACAGACAGCCCCTAATATCCTCGGGCGTTCCCAACCGCGCCTTATTGGCAAGATGCGGGTCGGCGATCTGGCCGCGGACGATCGAAACCAGATCCGCCGCTCCCTCCCCGAGCGTGATTTCCGCATTCTCCGGCGTACGGATATGGCTTTCCGCCGTCACCAGTACATGGCTGACGACCTGCTTCAGGCGCGCCGACAGCTCGACACCCAATCGCTCGGGATAGAGAAAGGTCGGCATCAGGCTGCCATAGTCGAAATATCCGCCCGAGCCGCAGGTCACGTAGTCGATCAGACCTTCGTCGTCCAAGCCGGCGACGATCTCCGTCAACTGGTCGCGATTCAAGGCGGTCGGACAGCCCGGCTCGTCGCTGACGGTCAGCCCGACGATGAAGCCTGGACCGCAGGCCTGCCGGATGCGGCTGAGGATTTCCCTGGAGAATCTCGTTCTGTTTTCGAGACTGCCGCCCCAGCGATCGTCGCGGCGATTATAGAAAGGTGTCCAGAACTGATCGAGCAGACCGCCATAGGCGGCCCAGACCTCGACGCCGTCGAACCCTGCCGCCCGACAGCGTAGCGCCGCCTTGACGAAGGCCTCGATGGTCTCCTCGATCTCGTCTTCCGTCATTGCATGCGAGCCGTCGCTGTCGTGGTAGCTCGGTCCGCCCGAAGGCGACCAATGGGCATGAAAGGAAAGGTCGGAATCCCCGTGGCTGCCGACATGATAGAGCTGCTGGACGATGACGGCCCCATGCTTTTTCACGCTTTCGGTCAGCGTCTTGAATGCCGGGATGACGGAGTCGTCCGATGTCCGGAAATTGCCGCGCGTCAGGACGGTGGCCGGGTGGACGGGCATCGGCTCGACGACGATCATCGCCGCCCCGCCGATCGCCCGCTCGACGTAATAGGCGATCGTCTGGTCGCCCGGCAGTCCATTCACCGACATGTTTGCCGTATGGGCGCCGAACACGATCCTGTTGCGCAGCCTGTGGCCCGCAAGCGTGATCTCGGAGAAGGTCTTCGGGAAGCTGGTCGTCATCTGGTATCCTGACGGGTTGCGCGCTGCTGTGCGGATGCGCGGGCCTCGACGGCCCGCGCGCTTGATAATTTAGAGAGCGGCGGTGATTTTATCCGCCACGTCGGCGCTGAGCCACGACTTCCAGATCTCCGGGTGCTGCTTGAAAAAGTGCACCGCGCCGTCATCGCCGCCGGCCTGGGTATCGGTCATCCACGACATGACCGAACTGACGGTCTGATTGTCCCATGACCGCTTGCGGAGATACTCTATCACGCCGGCATTTCCGCTTTCCGACAGTTTCTGTGAGACAAGCGTCACGACATGGTCCTTCGGCCACTCGTTCTTCTTGGGATCGAGACAATCGGCAACGGTGTTGCAGCGCTTCCATTCCGCCGCATCATGCGGGACGCCGGCTTCGAGACGCACCATGGAATATTTCCCAAGAAGGGCGGTCGGCGACCAGTAATAGCCTATCCAGCCCTCCTTGTGCTCATAGGCCCGCGCCATGGCGCCGTCGAGACCGGCCTGGGTTCCGGGATCGACGAGGTCGAAGTCCTTGGCCTCGCCGCCATAGGCTTTGAAAAGCTGGGCGCTGACGACCGAGCCGCCCGATCCTGTCGGGCCGTTGAAGACCGCTCCCTTCGACGTGTTCTCGGGCGCCGGGAAAAGCTCCGGATGCGCGAAGGCATCGTCGACCGTCTTGATCTCGGGATGAGCGTCGACGATGAATTTCGGTATATACCAACCCTGGATGCCGCCGTCTGATAAAGCTGGTCCGATATTTACAATTCTGTGCTCGTCGACGCCGCGTTTGACGATCTCAGGGACGAGGTCGACCCAGGCTTCGCCGGCAATGTCGGGCTGACCCTTTTCCACCATCGAGGTGATCGTCGGCACGGTATCGCCGGGCACGAACTCCACCTGACAGCCGAAACCATGATCGAGGATGAACTTATCGACATGCGCGAGAAGTTCACCGCTTTGCCAGTTCATGTTGGCGACGGTGACGGTGCCGCAAGCGGCGCTGGCGTCGGATGCGATGCCGGCGATCAACGCGACCGTCGAAATTGCGAGAAGATTTTTCATCATGTTCCCCTTTTGCGCTTTGGCATGTCTGCTTGGCGGGAGGGAATGCCGGTTTTCCGAGCTTCGGCGCCTCGCCTCCCAACGCAAATCGATGGTATTTGTCTTGGCCGCCGCGGTATTGTACGTTTAGGACAATTTCCATGGCCCGGAGGACCTTCGTTTGCAGCGCGACTACTCCCAATCGGGGCCGAGCAGGCCGGCGCCCGACATCACCTCTCCGCTCAGGGTGGGGATCGTCGCGACACCGAACTTCACGCTGATGCCGCTTGCCTGCTTCACGGATTTTCTCCGGCTCGCGGGCGATGAAGGCGATTTCAGCCGGCGGATCTATTGCGACTGGGAGCTGTTGTCGCACACTCCCGATCCGATACGGTCGAGCTGCGGCCTGGAACTGACGCCGGGCAGGGCCTACGGCGATCCACGCGACTATGACTTCATCGTCGTGCACGGGGGCATACTCCACGCCGACCACAGGATCCCACCGGAACTCTACGACTTCGTGACCGATGCTGCGCGCAAAGGCGTGCCGGTGGCCGGCAACTGTTCGGGAAGTTTCGTGCTCGCCGAAGCAGGCCTGCTTGCCGGAAAGAAATGCGCCGTCCATTTCACGCTGGCGGGGTTATTACGCCAGACCTTTCCTGACATCACGCCCGTCACCGACCGGCCCGTGGTGGTTGATGGAAATATCATCACCTGTCCCGGCGGATTGGCTTCGATCAAGCTCGCAATGTATCTTGTATCCAATGCCTGCGGGGAATCCCGTGCGCACAAGGCGTTTCACTATCTTCTCGGCGATCACGGCTTCGACAGGCAAGGTGCGATCGAAGAGCCCGATCTCGGCATGAAGTGCGGAGACCGCCGCGTGGCGAATGCGATCGGGCTGATGCGGCAGAAGATGTACGAGCTCTGTTCGCTTGCCGACATCGCGGCGAGCGTCGGCACGTCGGAACGGGAGCTTTCCCGGCTTTTCCAGAAGCATCTGCACGTCGCTCCCGGCGAATATTGGCGTCAGATGCGCCTGAAAGCCGCAAAGTGGATGGTGCTCAACAGCGATCGGTCGATCGCCCAGATCGCCTATGAATGCGGCTTTACCGATTGCGCCCATCTGGTGAACTGGTTCAGGCGCACCTATCACGTCACGCCCGCAAAACTCCGCCGGTCGCATCGCGAACTGGGAGTGCGCTGACGGGAGCTGCTTCAGCCAGCGCCCCGCAAAAATTCCTCAGTCTCCATCAGTTCGAGCTGCACCGAAAACCGATCGTGCAGAAGCTCCAGCGAAGCGTCATAGGTGTCGTCGGCGCTGCTGCAGACGGCGTCCTTCAGCACGATCACACGATAGCCGAGATCGATGGCGCCAAGTGTCGTGGCAAGCACGCAGACATCGGTTTCGCCGCCTGTTATCACCAGCGTATCGACCCGCTCCGACTGAAGGATCGGATGGAGGCGGCCGTCGATCCAGGGCGAATAGGTGCGTTTGTCGAAGTGCCTTGCCGGCGGAACCAGAGAGGCCAGCGATGCGGCCAGATCGACGAGGTCGGGCGGAAGATGCTCGCCGGTCATCATCCACCATTTCCGGTAATAATCCCGCCATTTCCCCGGCATCTCGTCGGCATGATCGGGCGGCAGGAAGCGGGTAAAGATCGTTCGGGACGGGTGCCGTCCGGCGAGTTCCTCGATCTGCGGCGAGACCCGCGCCATCCAGGGAACATGCCACGGCGTGTCTTCGGCAAACATCCGCTGCATGTCGACGCAAAGGTGCCGCCACTCGCCGATCTCGCCCATCACATCCTCCGTTCTCCGGGCTTCAACCATCGCCTGCGGCGAAAGTTCCCTTGGCTGGCGGATGATCGGAAGCCTTTTCAGGCGACGGCGTCTGGAGCGATCGTCAGCAATCCGGCGGCGGTCTCAGGTTTGCGGAAACAGTCGAGTTCGCGAAGCGGAACCGGTTTGGAGAAGAAATAGCCCTGGAGGTCGGTGCAGCCGAGGGCGGCCAGAAAGTCGCGTTGATATTCGGTTTCAACCCCTTCCGCCGTCGTCGAGATGCCGAGGTTGCGACTGAGCGCGACGATGGCGCCGATGATCGCTGCCCCGTTGGCCTTTGTGCCGAGCAGCGAGACGAAGGATCGATCGATCTTGATGCGGTCGATGTCGAAGCGCATCAGGTGGCTGAGGCATGAAAAGCCGGTTCCGAAATCATCGAGCGAAATCTGGATACCCCGGCTGCGCAGCGACTTCAGCACCGAATAGATGTCGGAGTTGTCTTCGATCAGCGAGGATTCGGTGAGCTCGAGTTCAAGCCGGGAGGGCGGCAGCCCGCTCTCCTGAAGTACGGAGAAGACTTCCTCGGCGAAATTCGGCCGCCGCAACTGGGCGGGAGACACATTGACGGCAACAAACGTATCGTCGGGCCATTTGCAGGCGGCTCGGCAGGCTTCGCGCAACACCCAGAAACCGAGAGCGTCGATGAGGCCGCCCTCCTCGGCGACAGGGATGAAGCTTGCCGGCGTCAACAGACCGCGCTGGCTGTGACGCCAGCGCACCAGCGCCTCCGCGCCAGAGGCCGAATATCCGCCCTCGGCGCGGTGCACCGTCTGGTAATAGACCTCCAGCGATCCGAAGTCCGGCCTATTTGCAACGAGATCCGGGTGTGGACCAACTGATGAGGAGGCCGTGCCCTTGGCCAGAACTTCGCGCAATTCGTTCTTGAGAATGTCGCGCGCGTTTCTGCCGCCGTCCATGGACGGCGAATAGACGCGCCATTGACCTCTCCCGCCCATCTTTGCCTCGTAGAGCGCGACGTCGGCATAGCGCATGATGTCGTCGGCATTCCGGCCGGCATCCGGCACGACGGTCACGCCGATCGAGCCGCCGACGCGGGCGACCGCCTCGCCGCGCAAAAGCGGGAAGGGCTTGCCAAGTTCGGCAACGATCGCTTCGCAGATTGCCGGCAAAACTTGATCATAATCTTTGATGTCCCGGAGAAGCAGCGCAAATTCGTCGCCTCCGAGACGGGCAAGGGTGTCGCCTGGACGCAGTATGGAGCGGATCCGCTCCGCAGCCAGCCTGATGAGTTCATCGCCGGCCGCATGGCCGAACGTGTCGTTCACGGCTTTGAAGCGGTCGAGGTCGAGAAGCGCGACGGCCGAGCGTTCGGTCGAATTCCGGGTCTCGGCCAGGCACTCGTCGAACCGCATCGCGAACAAGGCGCGGTTGGGAAGGTCGGTCAGCACGTCATGCAAGGCAAGCTGGCGTGCATGCAGCTCGCTTTTCTTTAATTCGCCGAGACTGCTTCGCAGGCGCACCAGCAGAACCGAAAACAGCACCGCGATCACCAGGGCGGCAATCGAGAGCGCCGGCATCAGGCGGCCGATGACCCTCGACCCTGGAAGATCGGGCCGCCAGACGATGAAGCCGATCGGTTCGCCGTTTGCCGTCGCGTCGATCTGAAACGCGACCTCGTTCTCGTCGGCATCGGCGGTGCGCGCGAAGCGCGCGCCGTTGAGCCCCTGTTGCCGGCTCAGTTCGTCGAGCGCAGCACCATCGATAAACCGAACGACGATCAGGAATTGCCGCATCGGTTGCTGCCGTCCCTGATCGGCGTCGTTGATGGCGACGACGCCGACGATCGTCGGGCGGCCTTCCAGCCGCATCAGATTGGCCAACGCACGGTTGGAGCCGGCCGCGCTTGCAAGGCGTCTTTCCATCGAGGACGGTGTTCGTTCGGACGCCGACCCTTGTCTCACCCCAAGGCGGGCATCCTGAAGGAGAGGCAAAAACAGAGGCTTCATCCAGCGATAACGCTTTTCCGTCTGGGCGTCCGCCAGCATGAGCGGTTGGGCGTTCTCGTCGACGACGAAAGCCTGGTCGTAGCCGAAGGCCGACATTGCGGTCTGGCTGATCGCACTGCCGGCTGCTGCCGTCAGGACTGCATCGAGACTGGAGGAGGAGCCTCCGGTTGACCGGGCGGCAGGATAAACGCGCGTGAGATAGCCGTTACCGAACTGGCCGATAACATGCGCGACCTGATCGACCTGCTCCCGCAGCCGGGCATTCACGAGCTGGCGCTGGCGATCAAGGGCGGCGGCATCGCTTTCGGTTCCTGCCCACAGCGCCGATAAAACGACGAGTCCAATCGCTCCAAGCCCGCTGACGGCGATCAGAAAGAGAATTCTTCCCGAGGCGATCCAGGATTGCTGAAACGTATTGGAGCTGGAAGGAACAACGATGTGCAAGCCAAAACCCCTGAACACCACCACGCGGGCGCATGCGTCGACGCTACCAAAGAAGCGTTCACGTAGAATTAAAAGCTACGGCGCAGTATGGGCGAGATCGAACACGCCCCAAGGAGCTCCCGACGATGCTGCGCATATCCTTTCAGACTATGGTGCGCGGGGCGCTGATGGCGGGCGGGCTGGGTATCTTCTTGGCCGCGGCCTCGCCCTTCCCGGCGGCCGCGCAAGATCCGATGCCGATGCGAATTGCCGTCGAAGGCGCATTTCCGCCCTTCAACTATCTCGATGCCAACAACAAGCTTCAGGGTTTCGATATCGATATCGCCAATGCGCTTTGCGAAGTCGGCAAGTTCGAATGCCAGTTCATCATGGAGAAATGGGACGATATCATCCCCAATCTCGTTGCCGATAAATACGACGCGATCATCTCGTCCATGTCGATGAGCCTCGAGCGGCGGCAAAAGGTTGCCTTTACGGAGAAATACTACAACAGCCCGTCGGTGTTCATAGCCCGGAAAGATTCGCCGATCAGCGATATCAGTCCCGCTGGCCTCAGCGGCAAAATCCTCGGGGTGACGTCGTCGACGGCGCAGGAATCCTACGCCAACCATCTCTATCCGGAGATGAAGAAGAAGGTCTTCCGGTCTTCGCCTGAATTGTACAAGGGATTGTCGGACGGCAGCGTCGATATCATCCTGGAGGACAAACTCGCCATTTACGACTGGATCGCCAATACGAAGGCGGGAACCTGCTGCGAGTTCAAAGGACCGGATCTGGTCGACGTCACATATTTCGGTGAAGGTGCCGGCATCGCGCTGCGCCTGGATGACAAGGAACGCCTTACGCGCTTGAACGACGCATTGAAGACCATCAAGGCGGACGGGACCTATGACATGATCAACGCAAAATATTTCCCGTTCAGCATCGAGTAGTTTTGCCGACAGATTCTTTCGAAAATGCTGCAGCGCCGCGCGTCTGAAAAGATGCGCGGCGCTGCAAGTTTGGTCTTCAGTCCTTGGCGTTAGGCGGCTTTCGCTACCTCGCCGTGCGGATCGAGGACGAATTTCGTCGCCGCTCCGTGGTCGAAGCTTTCATAGCCTGCGGCCGCTTCGTCGAGCGGGATGACCTTGGCGTTGACGATATCGGCAATCGGCAGCCGGTCGTGCAGGATCGCCTGCATCAGTTGACGATTGTACTTGAGCACCGGCGTCTGGCCGGTGTGGAAGGACTGCGCCTTGGCCCAGCCGAGGCCGAAGCGGAGCGACAGATTGCCGTGTTTGGCGGCGTTGTCGACGGCACCAGGATCCTCGGTGACGTAAAGGCCGGGAATGCCGATCGAACCTGCGGCGCGGGTGATCTCCATCATCTGATTGAGCACGATCGCCGGCTGTTCGCCGCCCGAATGGCCGCGCGCTTCGAAGCCGACCGCGTCGATGGCGCTGTCCACTTCGTTGCTGCCGACGACTTGGGCGATCATGTCGCCGAGACGGTCGCTCTTGGAGAGATCGATCGGTTCGAAGCCGACTTTTGCCGCATGCGCCAGGCGGTCCTTGTTGAAGTCACCGATCATGACGACAGCGGCGCCGAGGATGCGTGCCGAAGCCGCAGCCGCAAGGCCGACGGGACCGGCGCCTGCGACGTAGACGGTCGATCCGACCCCGACGCCGGCGCGCACCGCGCCATGGAAGCCGGTGGGCAGAATGTCGGAGAGCATGGTGAGATCGCGGATCTTCGCCATCGCCTTGTCCCGATCGGGGATTTTGAGCAGGTTGAAATCGGCATAGGGAATGGTGACGTAGCGCGCCTGTCCGCCGATCCAGCCGCCCATGTCGACATAGCCGTAAGCGCCGCCGGCGCGAGCCGGGTTCACCGTCAGGCAGACGCCGGTATCCTGGGACTTGCAGCAGCGGCAACGGCCGCAGGCGACATTGAACGGCACCGAGACGATATCGCCGATGTCGAGCATCTCGACGTCGACGCCTTTCTCGATGACCTCGCCGGTGATTTCATGACCGAGGACCAGGCCCGGCATTGCGGTCGTGCGGCCGCGGACCATGTGCTGGTCGGAGCCGCAGATATTGGTCGAGATCACCTTCAGGATGACGCCGTGCTCGATGCGGCGGCCGTCGGGTGCTTCCAGCTTCGGGTCGTCGATGTCGCGAACTTCGACCTTGCCCGGCCTCAAATAAACGACGCCTCTATTCTTGCTCATGGATTCCTCCCATTCGTTGAATGCCTCGATCTGCAACCGATGCAATCGATGGCAACTTTTCCTCCGGCCTGCCTCCTCTGCAACCCGGTATTCACAACGCCGCATCGGGCGATATTCGAATTTCGCAAATAGGCGGGGGCAGATTGGATGGAGGGGAAGAGTGGAGACGATAGGTCCGGCCTGTCGTTCCGCTCGTCATCGCCGCCGCAATCCGCCGATTTGCTGCGCAAAGAGCTGGTTTCCGGGCTCCAGAACCTCCTTTCGATTCATCTTGGAATCTTCGGTCGGCCTTCCAACGGTTCTGTCGCCAGTGACCAGCGCCTTGAACACCGTAAGAAAACCATGCCCGGCGGAAAACAGCGCCCAAAAAAACGACATGGGTGCAACTCAAAGACGACAGTCGGAAAACTCCGATAGCATGCCGCCGGCAGGTATGAGTTGATCCCCGGAATAGGGCGGTTTTCCGGATCGGTAGAGAAGATTTGATGCAGGCCTCCGATCAAATACATTGAGCAATGTAGGGTTCATGCGCCGGTTGTCGCGCCGCGATCGCATTGTTCGACCAGCGGCAGATGCCGTTTCCAATCGTGATTGGACATCGGCTGCGACCTGAGCCACGCTATTTCCGGGAGCGGACCATCTATTTTTCTCAGAGATAGGAGGCCGAAATGGAACAGTATGCACTGGAGCAGTTGAAAACGATTGCGAAGGTCAGCACGACCTGCAAGCGCCTTGAATTAACGCGGCGCGAACGGATTGAACGGTGGGCCGAAAGTCTCGAACGCAGCCCCAGACCGTTTCTCAAGACGCTTCACGAAACAGAATATCAGCCGATCGAAGATCGGATTGCCATGCGGGATGACGACACCCCGATCTCCGTCGCGTTCGCTGATCCCATTCTGCGGGCGGCAGGAATGGAAGATGATAGCTATGGAGAGGCCAAGCGATTCTTCGAGCTCAGCGACGGGCAATTGCACGAGCTTGTCTGCTTCTGTCATTTTGGTGAACGCGTCAGCGCGGCCACGGTCGCTCGCCGGGTGCGAAAGATGGCAGATCCCAAACCAAGCGGGTTTTTCGCTCAGCTCCGTGCGTTCTTCGGCTGATTGAGGCCCAGGCCACATGAAACAAGGCCACATGGAAACGACCGCCACGGCAATCGGGCGGCGTGGTTAGCCGTCGTAACTCCGCCGGCCCCTGGTGAAGTCGACCGCCGTGTGCCAGAACACCGCGCCGAGGATGATCGCGCCGCCGAAATAGGTGGCGACGGGCGGCTGTTCCGAAAACAGCAGCCAGACCCAGAAGGGCGTCAGCACGATTTCCATCGTGCCGATCAGCGCGGCTTCGGCTGGCGGCATTCGCTTCGCTCCGGCGAGGAAGAGCACCAGCGCCAGCGAGAAATTGGTGGCGCCGAAGGCGGCAAGCACGATCCAGTTGTGCAGGTCGAGCGAGCCGACCGAACCGAAGGGCGCGAAGATGACGAGCGTCAGGAAAGCGCTGACGACGGTCGGCGGCAGGCTCGGCACGCCGGGGCTGACGCGCGGAATGATGATGACGAGCGCGAAGGAGGCGGTCATGCCGAGCGCCAAGAGATCACCCCAGCCGGTGCCGCCGCCGATCGACGAGGCGACGATGACGCCGACGCCGAAGAGGGACACGGCGCCGGCAATCATCGTCCGCCTGGCGACCCTCTCTCTGAGGATGAGCCAGCCGAACAGAGCCGCGATGAAGGGCGTCGTCGCATAGATCATCGTCACATTGGCGACGGTGGTCATGTAGAGCGCCCCGATGAAACATCCCTGACTGAGGGTCTGGCATGCGATCATCGCAAGGCCGCTGGGATGGAAGACGGAACGCCATTGCCGCCGCGAGATGCCCCCTTCGAGGAAAAGGCAGGGGATCAGCAGGAACAGGCCTCCGAACAGCGACCGCCAGGCGATCGCCGTCCATACGTCGGTCGTGAGCAGCCGCGAATAAACGCCGCTCGCACTCCAGGCGAGCGTCGCGGCAACGATGAGAAGCACACCCTTCTCGTGCTCGCTGCCTGCGAGGCGCGTGGTCGGATTTTCAATGGTCACGCAGATGGTCTCAAAGAAGGAAGTCGAACGCGGTTCATTTCTGCGCCCGGAATTGACATTAGACAAACGAATAGTAGAGATGGCTATCATCGATTTTTTCTATGGCTATGTCATGCATGAACCGATCGAGAGCGACCTGCTGCGAACCTTTCTGGTTGTCGCCGAAACCTTGAATTTCTCCGCGGCTGCCCAGCGCATCGGGCGGACGCAATCGGCCGTCAGCACCCAGATCAAGAGGCTCGAGGAGGCGATCGGCGAAATGCTTTTCGAGCGCGGCGCCCGCGGCGTGCTGCTCACCCGCCAGGGCATACAGCTCGTCCCTTATGCCCGTAGAGTCATCGATCTCTTGAACGAGGCTGCCGTGACGATCCGCAGCAAACCGCTCGACGGGCCTGTGCGTATCGGAATTCCCGAGGAGTACAGCCAGACGGTGCTGCCGGCAGCGCTCGCGGCTTTCGCGGTGCGGCATCCGGCGGTCGAGGTCACGGTGTCCTGCGACTATACGGTCCGCAACCTTGCCGCCCTGGAACGGGACGAACTCGATCTCGCCGTCGTTTTCGACTGGAGCGATCAGAACAAGGGCGAGGTTCTCTGCATTGATCCGACAGTCTGGGTCACGTCGATGGTCCATCGGCTGCATGACATCGATCCGCTGCCCGTTGCGACCTATCGCAACTCCACCTGGTCACGTGATTTTGCACTCCGCTCGCTGGAGCAGATCGGCCGCAACTACCGGATCGCCTTCATCGCCGATACCGGCTCGGGGCTGAAGAATGCCGTGACCGCAGGCCTTGCCGTCACCACGCTTTCCCGCAGCAGCATCCCGCCCGGCTGCCGGGAGCTGACCGCCGAAGACGGTTTTCCGCCGGTCGATTCCTCGAAGGTCGTGCTTCGACGGAGCACCTATCGCTCCAGCGAAGCCGTCCGGGTGCTTGCCGAGATGGTGCGCGAAGCCTTCCAGCCTATGGCGGCGCCTGTGATAGGGTGATGCGGCGGCGCAGCCGCCGCCTCGTCTCCGATGGGCTCTCGGAGAAACCCGCCCGGTAGCTTCTTGCAAAGGCCGAGGCCGAATTGAAGCCGGTCGCCGCGGCGATGTCGGCAAAGGAGCCTGTCGTCTCGATCACCTTGCGGCGCGCCGCGTTCAGGCGGAGCGCGAGATAATGCACATGCGGCGGCGCGCCGATGCTCTGCTGGAAAAGATCCTGTAGATGCCGGGCGCTGATGCCCACCCTGCGGGCGAGCCGGGCCAACACCAGAGGCTGCTCGATATGCTCTTCCATCAGCCGCACCGCCTGGGTGACACGAGGATCGTGCATGCGTAGGCCTGCCGAGGCTGCGGACAGCGGTTCGTCGACATGGAAGGAAGGCTGCTCGTAACGGAACAGCCGGCTGACTTCGAGCGCCAGCGAATAACCTTGCCGCTGCCGGATCACCTCCAGCATCAGGTCGACGGTCGGCAGCGATCCTGATGTCGTCAGCCGCTTGCCGTCGATGACGAACCGGTCCTTGACGGCCCCGACCTCAGGATAGGCCAGGGCAAAATCCTCGTAATCCTCCCAGTGGACCGTCGCCCGCAGCCCGTCGAGCAGGCTTGCTTCGGCCAGCAGCCATGTGCCCGACTCGATGCCGGCAATGATCCTGCGGTAGCGGGCGGCCTGGGAAAGCTGCATCTTGAGTGCCGGCGTCGCGCTGCGGTGCCAGTTGTAACTCGCCAGCACGAAGAGCGGCTTGTCCTCGGTCGTCGCCCGGAAGATGCCCTCGGCCGGGATGGCGATGTGGCTGGTGGTCGGGACCGGCGCGCCGTCCGGCGTCAGCAGCCGCCAGCGATAGAGCTCGCTGCCGGCGATGCGGTTGGCGCCGCGCAGCGGCTCAATGACCGATGCGATCAGGATCAGGTTGGTATCCGGCAGGACGAGAAGGTCGATATCGAGCCGTTCCGTCGATCGCTGCAGCAAGGCCACCTCCCAAGGTTTCCGATAATGTATCGATGACCTCCGAAAATGCAAAGCATTGCCGCTGATCCTGTCGCGTAATGCCTGACAAGACGGGGAGAATAAAAACATGCCTCTAGCGATGAACCGCGATGTCTTCATCACCTGCGCTGTCACCGGCGCCGGCGATACGGTCTCCAAATCCAGCCACGTTCCCATCACTCCCAAGCAGATCGCGGATTCCGCGATCGACGCCGCCAAGGCTGGGGCGGCTGTTGTTCACTGCCATGTCCGTGATCCGGAAACGGGGGCCGCCAGCCGTCGCAACGATCTCTACAGGGAGGTCACCGAGCGCATCCGCTCGGCTGACATCGACGTTGTCCTCAATCTCACGGCCGGCATGGGCGGGGATCTGATCTTCGGCGATGTCGAAAGTCCCCTTCCCCTCAATCCGAGAGGCACGGATATGGCCGGCGCCAGCGAGCGCGTCAGCCATGTCGCCGAATGCCTGCCGGAGATCTGCACGCTCGACTGCGGCACGATGAACTTCAATCTCGGCGACTATGTCATGACCAATACGCCGGCGATGCTGCGGGCGATGGCGAAGAAGATGACGGATCTCGGCGTGCGGCCGGAGATCGAAGCCTTCGACACCGGCCATCTCTGGTTCGCCAAGCAGCTCGCCGAAGAGGGCCTGATCGAAGATCCGGTGCTGATTCAGCTCTGCATGGGCATTCCGTGGGGGGCGCCCGACGATCTCAACACCTTCATGGCGATGGTCAACAACGTGCCTCAGAGCTGGACCTTCTCGGCTTTTTCGATCGGCCGCAACGCCATGGCCTATCCGGCAGCCGCGGTTCTGGCCGGCGGCAATGTGCGCGTCGGCCTTGAGGACAACCTCTTCGTCGGCAAGGGCCAGCTCGCCACCAATGCGCAACTCGTCGAAAAGGCGGTGCAGGTGGTGGAAGGCATGGGGGCGCGGATCATCGGACCGGAAGATGTGCGCAAGAAGCTGAAGCTGACGAAACGCTGAGGATATCATGACCAAGATCAGCAAGGCGGCCTGTATCGGCGGCGGCGTCATCGGCGGCGGATGGATCGCCCGCTTCCTGCTCGCCGGCATCGACGTCGATGTGTTCGACCCGCATCCGGAAGCAGGCCGCATCGTCGGCGAAGTGATCGCCAATGCCGAAAAAGCTTACGCCATGCTGACCGGCGCACCGCTGCCGCCGCCAGGCAGGCTTCGCTTCTGCCCGACGCTGGCGGAAGCCGTCGCCGATGCCGACTGGATCCAGGAAAGCGTGCCGGAAAGGCTCGACCTCAAGCGCCGCGTGCTGACCGAGATCGACGCCGCGGCCCGCCCGGACGCGCTGATCGGCTCGTCCACGTCGGGCCTGCTGCCGACCGATCTGCAGCGCGACATGACGCATCCCGAACGGCTCTTCGTCGCCCATCCCTACAATCCCGTCTATCTGCTGCCGCTCGTCGAAATCGTCGGCGGCGCAAAGACCTCGGCGGCGACCATTCAGGCGGCGATGGAAAGACTGGCGCCGATCGGCATGAAGGGCGTCCACATCGCCAAGGAGATCGAGGCCTTCGTCGGCGACCGGCTGCTCGAAGCGCTCTGGCGCGAGGCTCTCTGGCTCATCCATGACGATATCTGCACCGTCGAGACGCTCGACGACGTCATCCGCTATTCCTTCGGCCTGCGCTGGGCGCAGATGGGTCTGTTCCAGACCTACCGCATCGCCGGCGGCGAGGCCGGCATGCGTCATTTCCTCGCCCAGTTCGGCCCCTGTCTTGCCTGGCCCTGGACCAAGCTTACCGATGTCGTCGATCTCGACGATGCGCTGATTGAAAAGATCGGCCGGCAATCCGACGAGCAGGCGGCCGGCTTGTCGATCCGCGAACTCGAACGCATCCGCGACGAAAATCTCGTCGGTATCCTGCAGGCGCTGAAGGGCGGTCATGGCGGCAAGGGCTGGGGCGCCGGCAAGCTGCTCAAGGACTTCGAGCAATCGCTCTGGGCGAAGGGTGGCGGCGAGACCATGACCGCCGATCCTTCGAAACCGCTGCGGCTTGTCGAAGCGAAAGTGAGTCCTGCCTGGGTCGACTATAACGGCCATATGACCGAGCACCGCTATCTGCAGGTTTTCGGCGATACGTCGGATGCGCTGCTACGCCTGATCGGCGTCGATCTCGCCTATGTCGAGGCGGGGCACAGCTACTACACGGTGGAGACCCATATCCGCCATCTCGGCGAGGCGAAACTCGGACAGGCGATCCATTCGACCTGCCGGATCCTTGATGTCGACGAGAAGCGGCTGCACGTCTTTCACACGCTGCACGATACGGCAACGGGCGAGCCCCTCGCGACCGCCGAGCAGATGCTGCTGCATGTCGACAGCAAGGCGGGTAAGGCCACCCCGGCGCCGGCCGCCGTGCTCGACAGGGTGAAGGCGATCGCGAGTGCCCATGCGGCGTTGGCGCTGCCTGAAGGCGCCGGCCGTTACGTCGGTCAGAAACGATAGGGGAATCGGCATGGATTTCGGTCTCGCCCAAGAACAGGAAATGATCGTCGAGACGGTTCGCGCCTTCGTCGAGACCGAGATCTATCCGCACGAGAACGAGGTCGAGCGGACCGGCATCGTTCCGCCGGAGCTCGGCCGCCAAATCCAACGCAAATGCATCGATCTCGGCTTCTATGCCTGCAATTTCCCCGAGGAGATCGGCGGCGCCGGCCTCGATCACCTCACCTTCACGCTGGTCGAACGGGAGCTCGGACGTGGCTCGCTCGGCCTGACTGTCTTCTTCGGCCGGCCCTCCGGCATTCTGATGGCCTGCGAGGGCGAGCAGCGCGAGCGTTACCTCCTGCCGGCAGTGCGCGGCGAGAAGATCGACGCGCTCGCCATTACCGAGCCGGACGCCGGCTCCGACATGCGCGGCATGAAGTGTGCTGCCCGCCGCGACGGCGGCGACTTCGTGCTCAACGGCACGAAACATTTCATCTCCCATGCCGATGTCGCTGATTTCGTCATCGTCTTTGCCGCGACGGGCGAAGAGGAAACGCCGAAGGGCATCAAGAAGAAGATCACCGCCTTCCTCGTCGATCGCGGCACGCCGGGCTTCGAGATCCTGAAAGGCTATGATTCCGTTTCGCACAGGGGCTACCACAATTGCACCCTGAGTTTTACCGATTGCCGGATCCCCGAAGCCCAGGTGCTGGGCGAGGTGCATCGCGGCTTCGATATCGCCAATCAGTGGCTCTACGGCACGCGATTGACCGTCGCCGCCACCTGCGTCGGCCGGGCACGCCGCGTCTTCGAGATGGCCCTGCCCTATGCCGCCGAGCGCAAGCAGTTCGGCAGGCCGATCGGCGCCAATCAGGGCGTCTCCTTCAAGCTTGCCGATATGATCACCGAGATCGACGCCGCTGATTGGCTGACGCTTGCAGCCGCCTGGCGGCTCGACGCCGGCCTTGCCGCCGACCGTCAGATCGCTTCGGCCAAGCTCTATGCCTCCGAAATGCTGGCTCGCGTGACGGATGAAGCGATCCAGATCTTCGGCGGCATGGGTCTCATGGATGACTTGCCGCTCGCCCGCTTCTGGCGCGATGCGCGCGTCGAGCGCATCTGGGATGGCACCTCGGAAATCCAGCGGCATATCATCAGCCGCGACCTGCTCCGGCCGCTGGGAGCATGAGCCGATGACATCCAGCCCGCTCGCCCGCCTGCTCAGACCGCAAACGATCGCCGTCTTCGGCGGCCGCGAGGCGCGCCGGGTGATGGAGCAATGCGACCGAATGGGCTTTGCCGGCGAGATCTGGCCTGTTCATCCAAAATTGGACGAGGTGCTCGGGCGGCCCTGTTATCGCTCCCTCACCGATCTGCCCGCCGCACCGGACGCGGCCTTTGTCGGCGTCAACCGAACGCTCACCGTCGACATCGTTCGCGGCCTTTCGCGTGCCGGTGCCGGCGGGGCGGTCTGTTATGCGTCGGGCTTCAGCGAGGCGACTGCGGAGCTTGCCGATGGCGCCGAGCTGCAGCAGGCTCTTGTCGAGGCGGCCGGCGACATGCCGATCCTCGGGCCGAATTGCTACGGGCTCATCAACAGCCTCGATGGCGCACTTCTCTGGCCCGACCAGCACGGCATGAAGCGCGTCGAACGCGGCGTCGCGATCCTTACGCAGTCATCAAATATCGCGATCAACCTGACCATGCAGACCCGCGGGCTGCCGATCGCCTATGTGGTCACGGCCGGTAACCAGGCGCAGACATCGCTTGCCGATGTCGCCTGCGCATTGATCGACGATCCGCGCGTCACGGCGGTCGGACTTCATGTCGAAGGTTTCGGCGATCTTTCTGCCGTCGAACGCCTTGCCGCCATTGCCCGCCGGTCGAAGAAGCCTGTGGTCGTGCTGAAGGTCGGCAGGTCGGAGCAGGCAAAACAGGCGGCGGTGTCGCATACCGCTTCGCTTTCGGGCAGCGATGCGGTGGCGGATGCCGTGCTTGCCCGCCTCGGCATCGGTCGTGTCCAAAGCCTGCCGGCATTGCTGGAAACCCTGAAGCTGCTGCATGTCGCCGGCCCCCTCCCAAGCCGCGCGATCTCGTCGATGAGTTGCTCCGGCGGCGAAGCTTCGCTGATGGCGGATGCCGCCGTCGGCCGCAATGTCGAATTCCCTGGGCTGCAGCCGCAGCAATTGCCGCGTCTGCGGCGGGCGCTGGGCGAGATGGTGACGCTCTCCAATCCGCTCGACTACCACACTTTCGTCTGGGGTGATTTCGTCCGCCAGACCGAAGCCTTCAGCGCCATGTTCGAAGGCGGTTATGCCCTCAATCTCGTCGTCCTCGACTTCCCGCGAGGCGACCGTTGCGATGCGTCCGAATGGGCGATGACGGCGGATGCGGTCATCACAGCTGCCTCTGCCACCGGTGCGCTGGCCGGCCTTCTCGCGACGCTTCCGGAGAATATGCCCGAACCTGTCGCCGACCGGCTGATGGCCAATGGCATCGTCGCCTTCTCGGGCATCGATGAAGCCGTCATTGCGGCTGAGGTCGCAGCCGGCATCGGCCAAGCTTGGCAAGCCCCGCCTCCCCCGCCGCTGCTCGACGTGCCGCCCTTGGACGGCGAGATCGAGACACTGACGGAAGCCGATGCGAAGACGGAGCTTGCTGCCTGCGGCCTCCCTGTTCCCTGGGGGCTGCAGGCTTTTTCTCCGCTTGAAGCCGCCGAGCGGGCCGAACGGCTCGGCTTCCCTGTCGTGCTGAAGGGGCTCGGCATTGCACACAAGACCGAAGCCGGCGCAGTGGCGCTCAACCTCAGGGATAGGCAGGCCGTCTCGAACGCGGCGGCGAAAATGGCGTCGAATGCCGGTTACCTCGTCGAGAAGATGATCGATCCGCCGGTCGCCGAGCTCATAATCGGCGCCATTCGCGACCCCGTTTTCGGATTGTCGCTCACCGTGGGAGCCGGCGGAATCTTTGTCGAATTGCTCGAGGATTCCGTCATCCTGCCGCTCCCGGCGACGAAAGCCGAGATTCAGACGGCGATTTTGCGCCTCAAACTGGCAAAATTGATCTATGGCTATCGCGGGCGACCGAAAGGCGATCTCGACGCCGCGGTCGCCGCTATCGCAGCAGCGGCAGATTATGTCGTAAAGAACGCGGCACGCCTGGAGGAACTGGACATTAATCCATTGATGGTTCTTCCCGAAGGGCGCGGTGTTGCCGCAGTCGATGCCCTCATACGACGGAGGAGGTAGCATAGGTTGAGCGACCACATTCGCACACGAGATGAGGGCGGGGTGCTCGAGGTTATCATCGACCGGCCGAAGGCGAATGCCATCGACCTTGCGACCAGCCGTGCCCTGGGATTGATCTTCCGGGATTTCCGCGACGATCCCGAATTGCGTGTCGCCATCGTGACGGGTGCCGGCGAGAAGTTCTTTTGTGCCGGATGGGACCTCAAAGCGGCTGCATCAGGTGATGCGGTCGACGGCGATTACGGTGTCGGCGGCTTCGGCGGGCTGCAGGAGCTGCGCGACCTCAACAGGCCGGTCATTTGTGCGGTCAACGGCATCTGTTGCGGCGGCGGACTGGAGATCGCGCTTTCGGCCGACCTGATCATCGCCGCCGAGCATGCCACTTTCGCCCTGCCGGAAATCCGCTCGGGCACGGTTGCCGATGCGGCGTCGATCAAGCTGCCGAAGCGCATCCCCTATCACATTGCCATGGACATGCTTTTAACAGGACGCTGGCTCGACGTTCACGAGGCGCATCGCTGGGGCTTCGTCAACGAAGTGCTGCCGGCCGACAGGCTGATGGAGAGAGCCTGGGAGCTTGCCCGCCTGCTCGCAAGCGGCCCGCCGCTCGTCTATGCGGCCATCAAGGAAATCGTGCGCGAAGCAGAGGGTTCGACGTTCCAGACTGCCATGAACAAGATCACCAAGCGGCAGTTTGCGACGGTCGACAAGCTCTATTCGAGCGAAGACCAATTGGAAGGCGCCCGCGCCTTCGCCGAGAAGCGCAACCCCATTTGGAAAGGACAATAAGGAGGCGGCTGCAACCGCAATGTTTCCCGCATGATGCGGGCATCGGAGGTGGAGAGGAAACCGCCTGCGGATCTGCCCGGAAGTTCTCTGTCAACGCACCATAAAGAAGGAACTGGGGAATGAACGATTATACGAAATATCTCGCAAGCCGCGTCACCGCGGGCGGGCTCAGCCGCCGCGAATTCATGGGACGCGCCATGGCGGCCGGCATCACGCTTGCCGTCGCCGACAAGCTCTTCACCGAAAGCGCCGAAGCCGCCGAACCGAAGCGCGGCGGTCACCTGAAGCTCGGCCTCGAAGGCGGTGCCGCCACCGATTCCAAGGACCCGGCGAAATTCCTGTCGCAGTTCATGTTCTGCATCGGTCGCTGCTGGGGTGACATGCTGGTCGAATCCGACCCGCTGACCGGTGCCGCCGTACCGGCGCTCGCCGAATCCTGGGAGCCCTCGAAAGACGCGGTGACCTGGACCTTCAAGATCCGCAAGGGCGTCAAGTTCCACGACGGCAAGGAGCTGACGATCGACGATGTGGTTGCGACGCTGAAGCGCCACACCGATAAGAAGTCGGAATCCGGCGCGCTTGGTGTCCTCGGCTCGATCAAGGAGATCAAGGCCGACGGCGGCAACTTAGTGCTGACGCTCAGCGAAGGCAATGCCGACATGCCGCTGCTGCTCTCCGATTATCATCTGGTCATTCAGCCGAATGGCGGCGTCGACGATCCGCTCGCTTCGATCGGTACCGGTCCCTACAAGCTGACGAGCTTCGAAGCCGGCGTGCGCGCCACCTTCGAAAAGAACAAGGACGATTGGCGCAGCGACCGGGGTTATGTCGATTCGATCGAAGTCATCGGCATGAACGATGCCACCGCCCGCATCGCGGCGCTCTCGTCCGGCCAGGTGCATTACATCAACCGCGTCGATCCGAAGACCGTCAACCTGCTGAAGCGCGCCCCCAATGTCGAGATCCTCTCGACCGCCGGCCGCGGCCATTACGTCTTCATCATGCACTGCGACAAGGCGCCGTTCGATAATAACGACCTGCGGCTGGCGCTGAAATACGCCATGGACCGCGAAACCATGGTGCAGAAGATCCTCGGCGGTTACGGCAAGGTCGGCAACGACTTCCCGATCAACAGCACCTATGCGCTGTTCCCCGAAGGCATCGAGCAGCGTGTCTACGATCCCGACAAGGCCGCCTTCCACTACAAGAAATCGGGCCATAGCGGTTCGGTTCTTCTGCGCACCTCAGAAGTCGCCTTCCCCGGCGGCGTCGACGCGGCCGTGCTCTATCAGGAAAGCTGCAAGAAGGCCGGGATCGAGATCGAGGTCAAGCGCGAGCCGGGCGACGGCTACTGGACCAACGTCTGGAACGTCCAGCCCTTCTCGACCTCCTACTGGGGCGGCCGCCCGACGCAGGACCAGATGTATTCCACCGCCTATCTCTCGACGGCGGATTGGAACGACACCAAGTTCAAGCGGCCCGATTTCGACAAGCTGCTGCTGCAGGCCCGGTCCGAGCTTGACGAGGCCAAGCGCAAGGACCTGTACCGCGCCATGGCGATGATGGTGCGCGACGAGGGCGGGGTGATCCTGCCGATGTTCAACGACTTCGTGAACGCCTCCACCAAGCAGGTGAAGGGTTATGTCCACGACATCGGCAACGACATGTCGAACGGCTATGTCGCAACCCGCGTCTGGCTGGACGCCTGAGGGGCGCAACGCCCTTCGATCTCCGACGAAGCCGGGACCGCGGGATGAAACCTGCGGTCCCTCCTGACGTTTTACGAGAGGCCTTCGCCATGACCAATCCTGCCCCGAGCAATATCTTGCCGGGCTTGAGGTTGCGGCAGCGTTTTCCGCTGCTTGCCCTCATCCTCGAGCGCTTCGTGCTCAGCATCGTTCTGCTTTTTGCCGTCTCCATCCTGATCTTCGGCGGCCTGGAAGCCCTGCCCGGCGATTTTGCCACCACCTATCTCGGTCAGTCGGCCACACCGCAGGCCGTCGCCAATATCCGTCAGGATCTCGGGCTGAACCGGCCGGTGACGACACGTTACGTCGAATGGCTCGGCAACGCCGTCCAGGGGGACTTCGGCACGTCCTGGGCCAGCAAGAATTCGGTGAGCGAGCAGATCGGCAAGCGCTTGGGAAATTCGCTTTTTCTGGCGGGTTTTGCAGCTTTGATCTCAGTGCCGCTCGCCGTTGGTCTCGGTATGCTCTCGGTGCATTTCCGCAACCGCATGCCGGATAAGATCATCAACGTGATTTCGCTTGCGGCGATCTCCCTGCCGGAATTCTTCATCGGCTATCTGCTGATCCTCTTCTTCGCGGTGAAGCTCGGCATGGCGACCTTTCCGGCGACGGTCTATGACAGCATGGGTCTGGTCGAGCGGTTGAAGGCGATCGCGCTGCCGACCGCGACCCTGGTGCTCGTCGTTCTCGCGCACATGATGCGCATGACGCGGGCGGCGATCCTCTCGGTCATGTCGTCTGCCTATATGGAGACCGCCGAGCTGAAGGGCCTCGGCGCCTTCCGCTCGATCGTCAAACACGCCGCTCCCAATGCGCTGGCGCCGATCATCAATGTCGTCGCATTGAACCTCGCCTACCTCGTGGTCGGCGTCGTCGTCGTCGAAGTTGTCTTCGTCTATCCCGGTATGGGGCAATATATGGTCGATGCGGTCACCGTGCGCGACATGCCTGTGGTGCAGGCCTGCGGCCTGATCTTCGCGGCCGTCTACATCTTCCTCAATATGACGGCCGATATCCTCGCGATCGTCGCCAATCCCCGGCTGAGGCATCCGCGATGAGAGCACGAGATATTCCCATCACCGCCTGGATCGGTATAACAGGCATCGCCATCGCCTTCATCTTCGCGCTCTTTGCACCCTGGATCGCCCCCTATGGCGAGACGCAGGTCGTCGGCGATGTCTGGCAGCTGCCCGACGATCAATATCTTTTCGGTCTCGACAATCTCGGCCGCGACATCCTCTCGCGCCTGATCTACGGCGCCCGCACGACGCTGCTGGTCTCATCGGCCGCCACCGTCATCTCCTTCTCGCTCGGCATCATCCTAAGCTTCACCGCCGCCGTCTCGCGCGGTGTCGTCGACACTGTCCTGTCGCGTTTCAACGATCTGATGATGTCGATCCCCACGCTGATCTTCGCCCTGGTGGTGCTGGCGGTCCTGCCGCAGAACATCGTCGTCCTGATCCTTGTCATGGCGATCCTCGATTCCACCCGCGTTTACCGCCTCGGCCGCGCCGTGGCGCTCGATGTGGCGGTGATGGAATTCGTCGAGGCGGCGAAGCTGCGCGGTGAAGGCAAGCTCTGGATCATCTTCCGCGAAATTCTGCCGAACACGCTGTCGCCGCTACTGGCCGAGTTCGGGCTGCGCTTCGCCTTCTCGATCCTGTTCCTCTCGACACTTTCCTTCCTCGGCCTCGGCATCCAGCCGCCGGCGGCCGATTGGGGCGGCATGGTCAAGGACAACAAGGACGGCATCATCTTCGGCATATCGGCCGCGCTGGTGCCGGGCACGGCGATCGCCGTGCTTGCCGTCTGCGTCAACCTCGTCGTCGACTGGCTCCTGAAACGCACATCCAGCCTCAAGGGAGGGCGCGGCGATGCCTGAGCTTCTTTCCGTCCGCAATCTGAAGATCGAAGCAACCAGCTATCCCCCCGGCGAACCGCCCAAGCGGGTGACGATCGTCGACGGCGTTTCCTTCGACCTGCAGAAGGGTAAGGTTCTCGGCCTGATCGGCGAATCGGGCGCGGGCAAGTCGACGATCGGCCTTTCCGCGCTTGCCTACGGCCGTGGCGGCGCCGAAATCACCGGCGGCGAGGTCTTGCTCGACGGCGCCGATATCCTGACGCTCGGCAAGAACGGCATCCGGAAAATTCGCGGCGCCCGGGTCTGCTATGTCGCTCAATCGGCGGCGGCCGCCTTCAATCCGGCGCACAGACTCGGCGACCAAGTGATCGAGGCTTCGGTCAAACATGGATTGATGAGCAAGGAGGAGGCGCGCAAACGTGCGCTTTATCTGTTCGGGGTTCTCGGCCTGCCCAATCCGGAAACCTTCGGTGAGCGCTTTCCCCACCAGGTCTCCGGCGGTCAGTTGCAGCGGGCGATGACGGCGATGGCGCTCTGCTCCAACCCCGAACTCATCGTCTTCGACGAGCCGACCACGGCGCTCGACGTCACCACGCAGATCGACGTGCTGGCGGCGATCAAGCATGCCATCGAGGAAACCCACACCGCCGCTCTCTACATCACCCACGACCTTGCCGTCGTCGCCCAGATCTCGGACGACATCATGGTCCTGCGTTATGGCAAGCAAGTCGAATACGGCAGCGTCCAGCAGATCATCGAGGCGCCGCGGGAGGATTATACCCGAGCCCTCGTCAATGTCAGGCAGGCCTACCGCGAGGAAGCCGCCGACCAGTCTGCAGCACTTCTCAAAGTGGAGAATGTCAGCGCTGAATATTCCAACGGCTTCAAGGTGCTGCACGATGTCTCGCTGCATGTGCCGAAGGGGCAGACGCTCGCGGTCGTCGGCGAATCCGGGTCCGGCAAATCGACGCTGGCGCGCGTCATCACCGGCCTGTTGCCGCCGAGCAGCGGGCGCATCGTCTTTGACGGCAAGCCGCTGATGCCGGGCCTCAAGAGCCGGCCGAACGACGATCTGAGGCGTATCCAGCTGATCTACCAGATGGCCGATACGGCGATGAACCCGCGGCAAACGGTCCGCGACATTATCGGCCGCCCGCTGACCTTCTATTATGGTTTGAGAGGTGCCGAGAAAACCGCCCGGGTCAAGGAACTGCTCGACCAGATCGAAATGGGCAAGGGTTTCGTCGACCGCTACCCGGCCGAACTATCAGGTGGCCAGAAGCAGCGCGTCGCGATCGCCAGAGCGCTTGCCGCCAAGCCCGAACTTATCCTCTGCGACGAGCCGACCTCGGCGCTCGATCCACTGGTGGCGGAGGGTATCCTCAAACTGCTTCTGCGCCTGCAGGAAGAAGAGCAGCTGTCCTATGTCTTCATCACCCACGACATCGCGATCGTCCGGGCGATCGCCGACAGCGTGGCGGTGATGCATCGCGGCAGGCTGGTGCGCTTCGGGCCGAAATCGACGGCGCTGTCGCCGCCCTTCGACGACTACACCGATCTGCTTCTGAAATCGGTACCGGAGATGGAAATCGGCTGGCTGGAACGCGTGCTCGCCACGCGGCGCATGGAAAGCGCCGGTCACTGAGAGGAATGAACATGGCTACGCGCGGCTTCACCACCATCGATAACGAATGGATCATGCTGAAGGATGGGACACGGCTTGCCGCCCGCATCTGGATGCCGGATGGAGCGGCTGAAGATCCCGTTCCCGCCGTCTTCGAATTCCTACCCTACCGCAAGCGGGACGGAACCAGCCTTCGGGACGAGTCGACCTATCCGGTATTCGCCGCCGCCGGCATTGCCGGCGTGCGCGTCGATATCCGCGGATCGGGGGAATCGGACGGCGTCATCGACGGCGAATATACCGAGCGGGAACTCACTGACGCATGCGAGTTGATCGCCTGGATTGCCGCGCAGCCCTGGTCGAACGGCGCGGTCGGCATGATGGGCATCTCCTGGGGCGGCTTCAACAGCCTGCAGGTCGCAGCCCTGCGCCCGCCGGCGCTCAAAGCCGTCATCTCGATCGCCTCGACCGTCGACCGTTACAATGACGACATCCATTACAAGAACGGCTGCCATCTCTCCGCCCAGTTGTCATGGGCGGCGACGATGCTCGGTTACCAGTCGCGGCCGCCCGATCCGGCGCTTGCCGGCGAGGACTGGAAGGCGATGTGGCTGGAGCGCCTGGCGGGCGAACCCTTTTTCATGGAGGAGTGGCTGGCCCATCAGCGGCGCGATGATTTCTGGCGTCACGGTTCGATCTCCGAGGATTTTTCCCGCGTCCAGATCCCGACGCTGGTCATCGCCGGCTGGGCTGACGGTTACCGCAATACGCCGTTGATGGCGGTCGAGGGTCTGGGCGAGAAGGCGAAGGCGCTGATCGGCCCCTGGGTGCACAAATATCCGCACTTCGCCTGGCCGAAACCGCGCGCCGATTTCCATGGCGAGGCGATTGCCTGGTGGAACAAATGGCTGCGTGGCGAGAACAATGGCATCGACAGGCTGCCGCAGACCCGCGCCTATATTCTCGATGCTGTCCGTCCCGCTCCGCGGCGCGACAGCGATCCGGGCTTTTGGGTGGCTAAGGACAGCTGGTCGCCGCCGAAGATGCAATGCTTCTATGTCGAGCAATTCGGGCGGCTGACGGAAGGCATGCCGATCCCGCACGCGCCCGAGCATCCGATCTATGTCAGGTCTCCTCTCGATACCGGCACGGCATCGGGTGAATATTTCACGCTGAAGCCCGACGCCGAAATGGCGATCGATCAGCGCTGCGACGATGCCGGCTCGCTGGTCTTCGATACCATGCCGCTTGAGCGTGATTGCGACTATCTCGGCCGGCCCGTGCTGACGCTTAGGCTGCGTCCTCGGGCGGCGCATGCGAACCTCTGCGCCCGGCTTGTCGACGTGCATCCTGATGGCACAGCAATGCGGGTTGCCTTCGGCGTCGTCAATCTCACCCACCGCGGCGGCAATGCCGACCCCAGGCCGCTGATCCCGGGCGGCACGGTGCCGATCCGCCTTGTGCTCGATGCCTGCGGCTATCGCTTCCGCAAGGGGCATCGCATGCGTCTTTCGCTGTCCACCGCCTATTGGCCGATGATCCTTCCGCCGCCGGAGGATGAAGGCATCGAGGTCGACATGGCGTCGGTCGGCCTGGCGCTGCCGGTGCTCGGCGACCATCGCCGGATCGAAATCAAGGAGCCGGCCAATGCCGATCCTTTGCCGAGATATATCGAACACGTGGCGGCGGCGACGGAGCGGCAGGTCGTTCGCAACCTCTCTGCCAATCGGACGGACTATCGCATCCATGAGGATACGGGGCTCTCCGAACATCCTGAGACGGGCCTGTCGACCCGGCAATTGCGCGAGGAGATCTGGTCGATTTCACCGGATGGTCCGCTGTCGATGACCGGCACGTCGACCTGGACCTGCGACATGCGCCGCCCCGGCTGGTTCGTGCGGACTGTCGCAACCGCGCGAATTGCCTGCACTGCGACCGATTGGATCGTCAGCGCCGTCGTCACCGCTTTCGAGGACGACGTGCAGATCTTCGAAAAGATCTTTGCCGAAAAGAAGATTGCGCGCGACCTGATGTGATCGTCACGCCGTGGCGAAATGCTTGACGGCCTCGCAGACGGCATGGAAGCCGTCGCGCGCACCATCGCTCATATGGCGGGCGCGCAGCCAGGCATGCACCATTTGCGGCTCTTCCCGAAACCAGACTTCGCCGCCCGCTTCGGTGAGCCGGGCGGCATAATGCCGGCCGTCGTCCCGCAAGGGGTCGAAATGCGCCACCGTGATGAAGGCCGGCGGCAATCCGGCTAGGGAGGATGCCTGCAGCGGCTCGGCGATCTCATGTCCTTCAGGCGCCTGCAGGATCTCGCGATAATAGCTGACATCCGCCGTCGTCAGGCCGGGGGCTGCAGCCATTTCGACATAGGAGCCCGCAGTAAGGTCCCCGCCGAGCGCGGGGTAGATCAGCACCTGGCCGACGACGCCTGATAGGTCCTCGTCGCGCGCCCGCAAGGCAAGCCCCGCCGCAAGGTTGCCGCCGGCGCTGTCGCCGATCAGCACGACTTTATTGTTGGCGGCCAGCAGGTGTTTCAACACGGCGAAGCCGTCATCCGTCTGTGCAGGCCAGCGATATTCGGGGGCCAGCCGGTAATCGACGGAGACGAGTTCGGCGCCGGCAAAATCGGCGATCTCGGCGCAGATCGCATGATGGCTCTCGAGCGAACCGACGACGAAGCCGCCGCCATGGAGATAAAGCAGAATGGTCCGCGTGGCGATTTTCCGCGGACGATAGCGCCGGATCGGTATGCGCTGGACCATGCCGTCCGCAAAGATCATATCGGGCGGCAGCGGGCGGTCGAAGCGCGCGCAGAGAGCATCGTACCAATGCCGCTGCTGCTCGACCGGCGCTTCGACGGCGTCCGCGGGATAGAAGCTATTGCAAATCTGGAGAAACTGCAGGATGGCCTTTTCGGTGGGGACAGGCGATGGAGCGGACATTGAGGGTCCTTTCGATTTTAGACATGCGGATCATGCCCTTGGCCGACTCTGCGTCCATCATGCGCCTTTGCGGCGGAGGCAATCTGTCTGGCCGCGACCCGTGGATGTCGCGATACTTCCTTATTTTAACCCCCCTTTTTCGGGCTTCGCCGACTTTTCAAAAAAATCCGATAAATTTTTTGCCGGCGACCCAAGGAAAGCCATCGGAGAAACGTCTCAATCCCGAAATAGCATCTTGGCTGATAGCTTGGGGGTAGGTGCGCATTGGATGCGGAGCTCATAGAACGAGCGCAGGGGGGTGACCGGGAGGCCTTCGGGCAACTGGTCTCGCGCCATTATGATTTCGTCCACGCGACGGCGTGGCGCTGGTCGGGCAGTTCCGCCGACGCCGACGACATCGCTCAGGAGGTCTGCGTCAAGCTCGGCGCCGCCATTCGCGGCTTTCGCGGCGCCAGCCGATTCAGGACATGGCTCTATACGCTGACGCTCAACGCCGCCCGCGATCATAGACGCAAGCTTGTGCGGGAAGAGCAGACATTCCGCGCTTACGCTGCCGAACCCTCGCAGGATGCGCCTGATGGAAACGACGACGATGTATCGAGCGCATTATGGGCGGCCGTGCGCGCTTTGCCGGAACGGCAATGCGACGCCGTGCTGCTCGTCTATGGCGAAGGCCTCAGCCATTCGGCGGCTGCCGATATCATGGGCTGCTCGGAGGCGACCGTGTCCTGGCAGGTCCACGAGGCGCGCAAGCGGCTGAAGGCCATGCTCGGCAAGGAACAGGTATGATGGACAAGGAACTCGAAAAACTCTCCCGCCTCACCCCGCCGGCAGCCGATCCGCAGGCGCGCGCGCGCGCGCTCACTGCGGCGATGCAGGCTTTCGACAGCGCGGAAAATAATGCAGCGGCGGCCCAAGGAAATGCGAAAGGCTGGCGTCCAAGCTCCATCATCAACTGGATATGGAGCCCTGCCGTGAACAAGAAATTCCTCGCCGGTTCAGCGCTTGCGACGCTGCTCGTCATTCCCGCCGCCGGTTATCTCACCCTTGAGTTGACCCGCAACCAGCCGATCGTCGATCAGGAAAAGATCGCCGGTACTGTTTCGAAAAATGACGCGCCGAAACCGGCCGAACCCCAGCTTTCCGAAGCGACGACCGATGAGATTCGGTCGGCTCAATCGTCGGCGGCTGATAGCGCCCAAGTCTTGCAGGACAAGCAGCCACAGGCCGCAAAGCCCGCTGCGGAGCTGCGCGCTGAATTCGATGCCGGCGAGATCGCAGCTCTTAAGAACAAGTCGGAGGAGTCCGCCGCGGCACTCGGAGTGGCCAAACGTGCGGCGCCGGCCGCTCCCGGTGTGGTTGCTCAGGGCCAGCTATTGGCTGAACCGATGGCTGTCGCCCCCTCGCCTATTCCGCCAGCAGAAGGGCGTATGCAGATTCAGCTCGATCCCGGCCGCGAGCGCTTTGCCAATGCCGCGGCAAATCCGATCAAGAGTGTCGCGGACGATCCGGTCTCGACCTTCTCCGCCGATGTCGACAGCGCTTCCTATTCCTTTGTCCGCCGATCGCTCACCGGCGGGGCGATGCCCGATCCGCAATCGGTTCGCGTCGAGGAGATGATCAATTATTTCCCCTATGACTGGCCGAGGCCTGAAAATGCTGAGCAGCCTTTCAAGGCGACCGTGACCGTGATGCCGACACCGTGGAACCAGAACACGGAGCTGATGCATGTGGCGATCAAGGGCTACGACATCGCGCCGGCGACCGCGCCGCACGCCAATCTGGTCTTTCTGATCGACGTCTCGGGCTCGATGGACGAGCCGGACAAGCTGCCGCTGCTGAAGAGCGCCTTCCGGCTGCTGGTCAACAGGCTGAAGGCCGACGACACCGTCTCCATCGTCACCTATGCCGGCAACGCCGGCACGGTGCTCGAACCGACGCGGGTGGCGGAGAAAGCGAAAATCCTGTCGGCGATCGACAGGCTGGAGGCTGGAGGCTCGACCGGCGGCGCCGAGGGCATCGAGGCGGCCTACGATCTTGCCAAAAAGGCCTTCGTCAAGGACGGCGTCAACCGGGTGATGCTGGCGACGGACGGTGACTTCAATGTTGGTCCGTCGAGCGACGAGGATCTGAAACGCATCATCGAGGAGAAACGCAAGGACGGCATCTTCCTGACTGTGCTCGGCTTCGGCCGCGGCAATCTCAACGATTCCCTGATGCAGACGCTCGCCCAGAACGGCAATGGCAGCGCCGCTTATATCGACACCCTGGCGGAAGCGCAGAAGACCTTGGTCGAAGAAGCCGGGTCGACGCTGTTTCCGATTGCGAAGGACGTCAAGTTCCAGGTGGAGTTCAACCCGGAACGGATCGCCGAATACCGGCTGATCGGCTACGAGACACGCGCCCTCAACCGCGAGGACTTTAACAACGACCGAGTCGATGCCGGCGATATCGGCTCCGGCCACAGCGTCACGGCGATCTACGAGATCACGCCGAAGGGAAGTCCCGCGGTGATGAATGACGAGCTGCGTTACGGCGTGCCGAACAAAGCGCCGGCCGAGACATCGGGCAGCGCGCATCAGGGCGAGCTTGCCTTCGTCAAGATGCGCTACAAGCGGCCGGGGGAAGACAAGAGCGCCCTGATCACCACGCCGGTCGGCGACGGCAACGCGGTCGCCACCGTCGACGCCGCGCCCGGGGACGTCCGCTTCTCGGTGGCCGTCGCCGCCTTCGGCCAGAAATTGAGCCGCACCAGCGCCCTCGATGCCTATCCCTATCAGGCGATTGCCGATCTCGCTGCGGCATCGCGGGGAACGGATAGCTTCGGCTACAGGTCGGATTTCCTCGGTCTCGTCAGGTTGGCTGACGGACTCAGCCAGCGATGACGGAAGAAGCGCCCGTGCGCTGGTAAAAGGCAGGCCGCCTGAAAAGGCGGCCTCCGGCTTGCGGGCAAACCACTGCAAAACCCGCGACGTCATCCTCGGCCTTGTGCTGCCTTGTGCCGAGGATCTACGCCGGCTCAATTAAGTCACTGAAAATAAAGGTTTTCCCGCCAAGAAATTATTGTGGTCAGATGCTCGGCACAAGGCCGAGCATGACGGAGGAGAGTTTGTCAACAAACCGAAGCCGCCTGAGAGGCGGCTCAGCGATTATCCCAGTCTTGAGCCGTTGGCCGTGAGATAGACCGCATAGAGCGACGTGGTTGCCGTAATGAAGAGGCGGTTCAATCTCTCGCCGCCGAAAGCGACGTTGGAGACGATCTCGGGAATATGGATCTTGCCGATCAGTGTGCCATCTGGATCATAGCAGTGCACGCCGTCGCCGGCGCTCGTCCAGATCCTTCCCTTCCGATCGACGCGAAAACCGTCGAAAAAGCCCGCGGTGCATTCGGCAAAAATGCCGAGGTCGCTCAGCTTGCCGGCATCGGACACGGCCAGCTTCCTGATATGGCGCGGACCGCCGGACAGGTGCGATGCTCCGGTATCGGCGATATAGAGCATCGTTTCGTCAGGGGAGAAAGCCAGCCCGTTCGGCTTGACGAAATCGGACGCCACCCGGTCGGTTGCGCCTGTCGCCGGGTCGTGCCGGTAGACGTGGCATCCGCCGATTTCTTCCTCGCCGTAGTCGCCCTCATAATCGTGGAGGATGCCGTAGCTCGGGTCGGTGAACCAGATGGTGCCGTCGGATTTGACGGTGACGTCGTTGGGCGAATTGAGCCGTTTGCCGGCGATCCGATCCGCCAGCACGCTGATCCCACCATCGAAATCCGTCCGCGTGACGCGGCGCGTCAGATGCTCGCAGGTGATCAGCCGGCCCTGATTGTCGACCGTGTTGCCGTTCGAGTTGTTGCTGGGCGAGCGGAAGATCGATGTCTGCCCGCTGGTGTCGTCGTAGCGCATCATGCGATTGTTGGGGATATCGGAGAAGACCAGATAGCGCCCGGCGGCAAACCAGGCCGGTCCCTCCAACCAGCGGCCGCCCGTCCAAAGCCGCTCGACGCGGGCATGGCCGACGAAGCAGCCTTCAAAGCGCGGATCGAGAACCTCGAACCCCGTACCCTCGATTTCCCCGAACATGACGCCTCCTCGTCTCAAATTGTTATCGATACCATTCTGCCTTGTTTCGCAGCCCTCGTACAGAGATCGATGGACTGTGGAACGCGGCATTCAGGTAATAATATCGATTGTGCGATGATAGCGATAACTTTATCGTATCCGAGTTGCCAACTCGGAAGCTGTTTTGAGGGCGGAGACCAGTGAAAAACGAGGATGAGCCAAAAGACAAGCGTCTCAAGGGAGGAGACGCCCAAAAGCTGACGATGGCTGAAGTCGCCAAATATGTCGGCGTATCGGCGATGACCGTTTCGCGCGCCTTTCGCCAGGATGCGAGCGTTTCCGAAGAGACGCGCAAGCGCATCATGGAAGCGGTCGATGCGCTCGGTTACGTGCTCGATCTCTCCGCCGGCAGCCTTTCCTCGCGGCGCAGCGGCTTCATCGCGGCGCTCGTGCCCTCCATCAACAATTCGAATTTCTCCGACACGGCGCGCGGGATCACCGATGCACTCGAGAATACCGGTCTTCAGCTGCTGCTCGGCTATACCGACTATGCCGCCGAGAAAGAGGAAAAGCTGATCGAGGCGATGCTGCGCCGGC
Source organism: Rhizobium sp. BT03 (assembly GCF_030053155.1). NCBI lineage: Bacteria > Pseudomonadati > Pseudomonadota > Alphaproteobacteria > Hyphomicrobiales > Rhizobiaceae > Rhizobium > Rhizobium sp. BT03. The sequence goes on along the minus strand of NZ_CP125644.1, from coordinate 263,854 downwards.
GCCCCGAAGGCATCATCCTGACGGGCGGTTCGCACACCGACCGGGCGCGGCGCATGCTTGATAAGGCCGGAATTCCGGTGGTTGAAACCTGGGAGCTTCCGGAAGAACCGATCAATCATGTCGTCGGCTTTTCCAACAGCGAGGCGATGGCCCTGCTGGTGCGGGCGCTTGCCAGCCAAGGATACCGCAGGTTCGGCTATATCGGCGGTACGACGGCGCGCGATACGCGCGGCAGCCAGCGGCGAAGCGGCTTCCTGAAGGCCGTCGACGAACTGGGCTTGGGACCGGGTCGGGCGATTTCCTTCGGCGTGCCGCCGATCACCATGGAACAGGGTGGCCAGGCAGTGGTGAGTCTCCTGGAGCGCTGGCCGGACACGGAAGTCGTTCTCTGCGTTTCCGACCTGTCGGCCTTCGGTGCGATCATGGAATGCAAGCGCAGGGGAATGCGCGTGCCTGAAGATATCGCCATTGCCGGTTTCGGCGATTACGAGATCTCGTCGATCTGTCATCCCAGCATCACCACGATCAATGTCGACTGTTATGGCATCGGCCGTCAGGCCGCCGTCCGCCTGCTGGATGCGCTGCAGGCGGGCGGCGAGGCGACCGGCGACGAGATTACATTGACCAGCTACAGGGTCGTGCTGCGCGAAAGCACGGATCGAAGCGCCCGATAACGCTAAAGCGCGTCGCGTCAAACTTGATTCATGCGACGCGCTTTAGTTCTTTGTTTTTACGCATGTCCTTGCCGCAAAACCGCGGCACACTTTTGCGCGACATGCTTTAATATCAGAAGGCGATCTGCACTTTCATCGACTTGCTGCGGTCGCTTGCCAGTTCGAAGGCGGCGACGGCCTCGTCGATCTTAAAGACACCTGTCAGCAGCGGCTTCAGGTCGACGCGGCGCTCATTGATCAGCTCGACGGCAAGCGCAAATTCCTCGTGAAAGCGGAATGTTCCGCGCATCTCGATTTCCTTGGCAACGATCATGTTCTGCGGGATGGAGACATCGCCGCCAAGGCCGAGCTGCACGAGAACGGCGCGAGGCTTCAGCGCCTCCAGACCGGCGCGCACCGCCCGCTCATTGCCGGATGCTTCGAACATGACGTCGAAATATCCCTTGTCGGCGCCGTAGGCGGCAAGCTCGGCGGCATGCGTGGCAGCATTGATCGTCCGATCCGCGCCGCTGGTGCGGGCAATCGCCAGAACGCTGTCGGTCACATCGGTCGCGACGATTTCGCGGGCGCCGAGAACCCGCGCCGCAACGATCGCCAGCATGCCGATCGGGCCGCAGCCGGTGACGAGCACCCGTTTGCCCAGCAGCGAGCCGGCGCGGCTGGCGGCATGCAGCGTCACGGCAAAGGGTTCGGCGAAGGCGGCCTCGTGAATGGAAATGCCGTCAGCGACCTTGTGGCATTGCCAGCGCTCCGCCACCAGCCGCTGGCGAAAGCCGCCCTGAATATGCGGCATCGGCATGGCGCTGCCGTAAAACCGCATGTTGAGGCAGTGGTTCTGCTGTCCCTTCAGGCAATATTGGCAATGATTGCACGGCCGGCTCGGAGACACCGCAACACGGTCTCCGACGGCAAGATCGCTTACGCCGACGCCGAGCGCCTTGACCGTGCCGGCGATCTCATGGCCGAGGATCATCGGCTCGCGCAGGCGAACGGTGCCGAAACCGCCATGATTGTAATAATGCAGGTCGGAGCCGCAAATGCCGCCGGCTTCGATGGCGATCTCCACCTGCCCCTCTCCCGCAGCCTCCGGCTCGCGCTCCTCGATCCTGAGATCCTTGGCGGCATGAATGACGATGGCTTTCATATCAAAACCCTCACACGACGGGAGTTGGAAGCGGGTTGCCGGCAAAATGCGCGGCGAGATTGTCTCTGACCAGCTGGCCCATGGCCTTGCGGGTCTCGACCGTACCGGAGCCATGGTGGGGCTGCAACACGACGTTTTGAAGCGTTAGGAAACGCGCATCGATCTTTGGTTCGTTCAGGAACACGTCGAGGCCGGCGGCCTGGATGGTGCCGTCCTGTAGGGCTGCGATCAGCGCCTCTTCGTCAACGGTCGTTCCGCGCGAAACATTGATCAACATGCCGTTGGGGCCGAGCGCTTTGAGCACCTCGGCGTTGATGATCTTCATCGTCGCCTGCCCGCCCGGGACGATGACGATCAGAAAATCGGCCCAATCGGCAAGCTCTACCAGGTCCGGCTGATAGGCATAGGCAACATCCGTGTGCTCATTGCGGGCGAAGTAGGAGATGTCGCAGCCGAAAGCGGCAGCACGCCTGGCGATCGCCTTGCCGATCCGGCCCATGCCGGCAATCCCCACCTTCTTGCCGGCGACCCGCGTCACCAGCGGCATGGCGACATTGCCCCACTGGCCGGTGCGGACGAAAACATCGGCCTGCGGAATCTGCCGCGCCGTGGCAAGCAGCAGTCCGATGGCGATATCGGCGACATCCTCGGTCAGCACATCTGGTGTATTGGTGACGCGAATGCCGTTGGCGCGGGCATAGGAGAGGTCGATGGCATCGGTGCCGACGCCGTAACAGGAGACGATCTCCAGCTTCGGCAATTGCTTCATCAGCTCGGCGGAGGCGCCGAGTTCGCCACGCGTTGCAATGGCGCGAATATCCTTGCCGACCCTTGCGATCAGTTCCGGCTTATCGGCCGCTTCCCACAGGCGGTGAACGCGATACTTCGCCTCCAGATCGACCATATCCCATTCCGGATAGGCTCCGGCCATCAAGATCTCTACCTCAGGCATTCCGTCTCCGTCCCGCATTTTGACAGTTGATTATGTTATCGATAACATATAATTCGAAAAAGCGATGTCAAGTGAGTTTCACCTGAAGTGGCGGTATAAGCCGTCATTCGCAGCGACACCGGAGGAGTTATTTGCATGAAGAACCTGTTTGATCTGACCGGGCAGTTGGCCCTGATCACCGGCTCTAGCCAGGGAATCGGTTATGCGCTGGCCGAGGGCTTGGCGCAGCATGGCGCTAAGGTCGTCATCAACGGCCGCACGCCCGAAAGTGTCGATCGCGCAGTCGAGAGCCTCAAGGCACAGGGCCTGTCTGCCCATGCCGCCATCTTCGACGTGACCAGCAAGGACGCCGCCAAAGCGGGCATCGATGCGATCGAGGCCGATATCGGGCCGCTCGACATCCTGATCAACAATGCCGGCATGCAGTTTCGCACGCCGCTGGAAGATTTCCCGGCGGACAAATGGGAACTGCTGCTGACCACCAATATTTCCAGCGTGTTTTACGTCGGCCAGGCGGCCGCCAAAGCCATGATCGCCCGCGGCCAGGGCAAGATCATCAACATCGCCTCCGTGCAGAGCGAACTGGCGCGCCCGGGCATCGCCCCCTATACCGCGACCAAGGGCGCGGTGCGTAATTTGACGCGCGGCATGTGCGCCGACTGGGCCAAGCACGGGCTGCAGATCAACGCAATCGCGCCCGGTTATTTCAAGACGCCGCTCAACCAGGCGCTCGTCGACAATCCCGAATTCTCCTCCTGGCTCGAGAAGCGGACGCCGGCCGGACGCTGGGGCAATGTCGAGGAATTGGTCGGCGCTGCCGTCTTCCTCTCCGGCCGTGGCTCGTCCTTCATCAACGGCCACACGCTCTATGTCGACGGCGGCATCACCACCTGCCTCTGATCGAGACGCGACGATGGAACTCGAGAAAGAAACATCGCCTTCGGCCGTCGTCGTCATGGGCGTGAGCGGCTGCGGCAAATCCTCGGTCGGAGCGGGCATCGCCGCGCGAAACGGCATGCGGTTCGTGGAGGGCGACCAGCTTCACCCGGCTCGCAATGTCGAGAAGATGGCGAAGGGCATACCGCTTACCGACGACGACCGCCTGCCCTGGCTCGACCGGATCGGCGCGGAAATAAAGACCGCGCAAGATGCATCGCGGGGATTGGTGATTTCGTGCTCGGCGCTGAAGAGAAGCTATCGGGACAGGCTGAGGCAGGCGGCAGGCGGGTACCTCGCCTTCGTTTTCCTGGAGGGAACGCGCGATCTGCTGCTGTCGCGGATGCAGGCCCGTCAGGGCCACTTCATGCCGGCGTCGCTGCTTGACAGCCAGCTGCAGACGCTGGAGCCGCCGACCGGTGAAGCCGGGGTGGTGACGGTGGCGGTCGAGAATGCGTTGGAGGATATTGTGGCGCTGGCTTGCAAAGGGCTGAGCGGCGTGGCGGTCAAGGGAGGAGATAATCATGCAGGATGACTATAGAGCAGACGTCGCCGTCATCGGCGCCGGTATCATGGGAACGGCGATCGTCACGCGACTGATCGAAACCGGCCACAAAGTATCAGTCTTCGATCTCGATGCCGAAAAGGTCGCGGCACTCACGGCCAAGGGTGCCCACGCGGCGAGTTCCGTGGAGAATGCGGTCTCGGCGTCGGAATTCTGCGTGCTCAGCCTCAATCACGCCAACATCGTGCGTGCCGTCGTCTTCGGCGAGAAGGGTGTGGCGGCGGCGGCAAGCGCCGACAAGCTGCTGATTGACATGTCCTCCATCGATCCCGCCGAGACGGTCGACATGGCGAAGCGGCTGCGTGCGGAAACCGGCATGGCATGGGTGGATTGCCCGTTGTCCGGCGGCGTGCCCGGCGCGCTTGGCGGAAAGCTGACGATCATGGCCGGCGGCAGCCCTGAGGATTTCGAACGGGCCCGCGTCGTGATGCGGCATCTTGCCTCCAATTACACGCTGATGGGCCAATCCGGCGCCGGGCAGACCACCAAGCTGATCAATCAGCTGTTTTGCGCCGTGCTGTTCCAAGCCGTCGCTGAAGCCGTCAAGCTCGCCGAAGCCGGCGGCGTCGAACCTTCTGCCATTCCGGCAGCCCTTGCGGGCGGCAGGGCGGACAGCCGGATATTGCAGGAATTCATGGCGAAATTCGCCGCCCGGGATTTCTCGCCGACAGGAAGAATCGACAACATGCTGAAGGACCTGGATTCGCTTCAGGCTTTCGCGCTGAAGACGAAGACGCCATTGCCGATGACCGGGGCGGTGGTCGAAATTCACCGACTGCTCTGTGCGGCCGGGCTTGGGCCGAAGGACTCGGCCGAGATGATGCGCCTTCTCGACGGGCTTCAGGCCGGCTGACGGCAATCTTCATTCGAAATTCGAGATTGTCATCTTTCCGCTTGACCACCCATGAATGTTATCGATAACATACAGCCAATGACAACCGCAGCTTTGGGAGGAGCCACAGTGGAAGCCAAGAGACTGCTGGAGTTCCAATCGATCACCAAGAGCTTCGGCGGCACGCAGGCGTTGCGTGACGTCTCGATCGATCTGCGCGAGGGCGAAATCCTGGCGCTGCTGGGCGAAAACGGCGCCGGCAAATCGACGCTGATCAAGACGCTCGCCGGCATCTACAAGCCTGATCACGGCGACATTCTGTTCCGCGGCCAAAGCTATCATCATCGCCCGCCCAAACCGAACGAGCGGCAGCCGGTCGCCTTCATCCATCAGGATCTCGGTCTGATCGAGTGGATGACGGTGGGCGAGAATATGGGCCTGTCGCAGGGCTTCTCGATGCGAAGCGGCCTGATCGACTGGGGAAGGACACAGGCGCGCGCCAAGGAAGCCTTGAAACTGGTCGGCTGCGATTTCGATCCGACGACGCGGGTCTCGGCTCTCTCACGCACCGAAAAGTCACTCGTCGCCATTGCCCGCGCACTTGCCGTCGAAGCCGATGTTCTGGTGCTCGACGAGCCGACGGCGAGCCTTCCCGCCGATGAAGTCGACCGGCTGTTCAATGCGATCCGCCCGCTGAAAGAGCGCGGCGTCGGCATGATCTACGTCTCCCACAGGCTGGACGAGATTTTCCGCATCGCCGATCGCGTCGCCGTGCTGCGCGACGGATGCATGGTCGGGCAGAAGCCGGTCAGCGAGACCACCCCCGATGAACTGGTGACGATGATCATCGGCCGCAGCGGCGACAGTCTCTTTTCCAAGGCCGAGATCAAGCCCGGCAAGGCGATCGTCGAGGTTCGTGACCTCGTCTGTGCCGGCACGAGCCCGATATCCTTCGATATCCGCGAGGGTGAGCTGCTCGGGCTGGTCGGATTGCGCGGCGCCGGCCAGGAACGGATCGGACGGGCGTTGTTCGGCTGTGAGCCCTTCAACGGCTCGGTCCTGCTGCATGGCCAGGCGCCCGATCTTTCCAGCCCGCGGCAGGCGATGGCCTCGGGCATCGGTCTGATTGCCCGTGACCGGACGGAGGAATCCGTCGCGCTCTCGCTTTCCATTCGGGAAAACACCTATCTCAATCCGGGCGCCGTCGGCCGCGGGCTTTTCTCCTTCCTGTCGCCGCGCGGCGAAGCCGATCTCGCCCATGCGATCGGCCACTCCGTCGGCCTCAGGCCGAACGATCCGGATCTGCCGGTGGAGGCGCTGTCGGGCGGCAACCAGCAGAAGGTGGTCGTCGGCCGCTGGCTGGCGACCGGCCGCAAGCTGCTGGTCGCCGAAGATCCGACCGCCGGCGTCGACGTCGGCGCGCGTGCGGAAATCTACCGGCTGATCACCCAGGCGCTGGAAGCCGGCCTTGCGGTCGTCGTGGTCTCGACGGATTTCGAGGAAATCGCCCATATCTGCCACCGCGCGCTGGTTTTCTCGCGCGGCAAAATCGTCAGCGAACTGACCGGAAGCGCTCTGACGACGGAGGCGGTCATCACAGCCGCCTCCGCATCGGAAGCAGCTTGAGCCATCGGGAGAACAGCCATGCAATCCATTGAATCCACCGCGCTGGAGCCGACCAAGAGCGAAATGGCCGGCCTGTCCACAGGCCAGAAGATCGGTCGTCTGATCCCGGTTTACGGGCTGGTGATCCTCACCCTCGGCCTGATCGTGATCTTCTCGATCCTTCTGCCGGATACGTTCCCGACCGTGCTGAACGTCCGCTCGATCGTGTCGGACAAGGCGATCATCGCGCTACTGTCGCTCGCCGCGATGATCCCGATGGCATCGGGCCGCATCGACCTGACTGTCGGCTATGGCATCGTGCTCTGGCACATTCTCGCCATCAGCCTGCAGACGGCTTACGGCCTGCCCTGGCCGGTCGCCGTCCTCATCGTCCTCGCGCTCGGCGTCCTCACCGGCTTCATCAACGGCCTGCTGGTCGAGGTCGCCAAGATCGACAGTTTTATCGCCACGCTCGGCACGGGAACCGTTCTCTACGCGCTTGCGCTTTGGCATACCGGCGGTCGGCAGGTGGTCGGCGTTCTGCCTGAGGGTTTCTATGCGCTAAACGGCACCATGCTGTTCGGCCTGCCGATCACCGGCTTCTACGTGCTGTTGATCGCGATCTGCATGTGGATCGTGCTCGAATACCTGCCGATCGGCCGGTATCTCTACGCGATCGGCGCCAATCCCAAGGCTGCGGCCCTCAACGGCATCCCGGTCCGCAAGTTCGTGATCGGCGCTTTTGTCACCTCCGGCCTGCTGGCGGCGCTGACGGGGGTTCTTCTCGCCTCGAAGCTGCGCATCGGCCAGGCGAGTGTCGGTCTCGAATATCTGCTGCCGGCGCTCGTCGGCGCATTCTTGGGATCGACGACGATCAAGCCGGGCCGGGTGAACGTCTGGGGCACCTTGATCGGCGTCATCATCCTGGCGGTCGGTATTTCTGGAATTCAGCAATTCGGCGGCTCGTTCTTCGTCGAACCGCTGTTCAACGGCGTGACACTGCTGATCGCCATCGGCATAGCAGGCTACGCCCAGCGCAAGCGCGGAGCTGTGAGGAGGATCACACCCGCATCCAAATGAGGATGCCGGCTCACCCGGCATTTCATAACAAACAAAATGGAGGAGTGAACATGAAGCGCAGGACTTTATTGCAGGCAACGGTCGCAACCGTCGCCGTTATGCTCAGCATGCCGGCCTTGGCCGATTCCATGGCCGACGCCAAGGCCGTGGTCGACAAATATGCCTCCAAGGTGAGCGCATGGGATGGCCCGACGAGCGGCCCCAAGGGCGCGAGCGGCAAGAACATCGTCATTCTTGCTGGCGATATGAAGAACGGCGGCATCCTCGGCGTCGTCAACGGCGTCCAGGAAGCGGCCGGCGCATTGGGCTGGACGGTGAAGGCGCTTGACGGCGCCGGCTCGATCGGTGGGCGAACGGCGGCTTTCGGCCAGGCGATGGCCCTGAAGCCCGACGGCATCATCATCAACGGCTTTGACGCCGTCGAGCAGAAGCCGGCGATGGAAGCAGCCAAGGCGGCCGGCATTCCGATGGTATCCTGGCACGCCGCCTCGGCCGTCGGCCCGGTTCCTGAGGTCGGCGTGTTCGCCAACGTCACCACCGATGCGATGGAAGTCTCGAAGTCTGCGGCGGATTGGGCCTTTGTCGATGCCGGCGGCAAGCCTGGCGTCATCATCTTTACCGACTCCACTTATGCGATCGCGATCGCCAAGGCTGATCGCATGAAGAAGGAGATCGAGGATCTCGGCGGCACCGTGCTCGAATATGTCGACACGCCGATCGCGGAAACCTCGCAGCGCATGCCGCAGCTGACCACCTCGCTGCTGCAGAAGTATGGCGCCAAGTGGACGCATTCGCTGGCGATCAACGACCTCTATTACGATTTCATGGGACCGTCTCTCGCTTCGGCCGGCATTGCCGGCGACGGGAAGCCGGTGAACGTCGCAGCCGGCGATGGTTCGGAGAGCGCCTATCAGCGCATCCGCGCCAAGCAGTTCCAGGCCGTCACGGTCGCCGAACCGCTTAACCTCCAGGGCTGGCAGCTCGTCGACGAGTTGAACCGCGCTTTCGCCGGCGCGCCTTGGTCGGGCTATGTCTCGCCGCTGCATGTGGTGACCAGCGCGAACGTCGAGTTCGACGGCGGGCCGAAGAACAGCTTCGATCCCGATAACGGCTATCGCGATCAATACAAGAAAATCTGGGGCAAATAAGCCTCCGATCAGGGCGTATCGACCGATACGCCCTCACCTCCCCGTATCCCCATCGATCCAGCTCCGGCGAGTTTTGGAAAAGAGAAGCCATGATCATTCGTTATGCTTTGTTTGAAGGCGAAATCCATCCCGGCCGGGAAGAGGAATTCCGCGACTTCGTGAAACAGCGGCTCGTCCCGCTCTGGACGAAATTTCCAGGCGCCGAGGAAGTCCGGGTGCTTGATGGAATGGAGCGCGACGAAGGCGCCCCGGTCTACGCCATGGCCCTGGCCATCCGTTATCCCGATATGGATGCGGTCAACACTGCACTTCTCTCCGACGTGCGCTTCGAGAGCCGCGAGGTCACCGGCGAACTGCTGCGGCTCTTCACCGGCAAGGTGCATCATCACGTCTTCCAGGCCAACGAATACCCGCCGGCCGCGGCCTGACGTCAGCGACTGAAATCTGCACGCCTCAAAGATCGAAGACTGAACCAGCCATAAGGCGCCTGCGGCAAACGTCTCAGGCGCCTTTCTGCATCTGCAGTCCTGCGGACGCCATGGTGCCTGTTGCCCGGGCTTTGGGACAATTTTTTATCGGCGGCGCCATTATTGAATTAAATAGTCTATAGTTTCAATAGATAATATCCCATCCTGCCCTGCATCGTTCCTGCATTTGCGCTTCAGGCCCAGCAGGTGCAGCCAGCCATATGATTTCCCGGAGGTCCGCCCTTCGGCCTCCTCTTCCAGCCAGGCAGAACCGCAATATCGCATGAGCAACCATTCCGAATTTCTCTGGTATATTCCGAACGACGTCAGACCCGGCCATCGCGGCGATTCCGCCGTCGAGAACCACAACAGCCTCGACACATTGACCAGCCACGCGAAGGCGCTGGAAGAGCATGGCTGGAAGGGCGCGCTCATCGGCACCGGCTGGGGCCGGCCCGACACCTTCACCGTCGCGGCCTCGCTTGCCGCGCGCACCACCAGCTTCGAGCCGCTGATTGCGATCCGGCCGGGTTATTGGCGACCGGCGAACTTCGCTTCCGCGGCGGCGACGCTCGACCATCTGACCGGCGGCCGGGTGCGGATCAACATCGTCTCGGGCAAGGATAATCTCGCTGCCTATGGCGACAGTGAAGGCGACCAGGCGCATCGCTATTCCAGGACCAAGGAATTCATGCGGCTGGTCCGCCGGTTGTGGACGGAGGAAAATGTCACGGCGGGAGGCGATCATTTCCGGGTCGCCGAATCCACCGTGGTGCCGCGTATCGCGGTCCGCGGCGATCGCCGTCATCCCAAATTCTATTTCGGCGGCGCCTCTGAGGCGGCTGAGCGGGTGGCGGCGGCGGAGGCCGATGTCCAGCTTTTCTGGGGCGAGCCGCTCGATGGGGTCCGGGAGCGGATCGGGCGGCTCAAGGGCCTGAGCCGGGAATTCGACCGCGATCTCCCGCCGCTCGAATTCGGGCTGCGGATAACGACGCTGGTCCGCGACACGACGGATGAGGCCTGGGCCGACGCCGAGGCGAAGGTCGCCGAGATGGCCAGGAGCAACGGCGCCGGCTGGCACGATCATCAACGCGTGCTCGCCGTCGGCCAGCAGCGGTTGCTGGCTCTCCATGAGCGCGGCGACGTCCTCGACGACAATCTCTATACCGCGCCGGGAAAATTCGGCGGCGGCGGGGCCGGCACCACCTGGCTGGTCGGCTCGGCGGCGGACGTCGCCCGCTCGCTGCGCAAATACCAGGATCTTGGCATCACGCACTTCGTGCTGTCCGACACGCCCTATCTCTCCGAGATCAAGCGGCAGGGCGATCAGCTTCTGCCGCTGCTGCACGGTTGAAGCCGGAGACGGCGGCGGCTGTGCGACAGCGTCAGGTCGCCGGCGCCACGCATCGGTTGCGGCCGGCATTCTTGGCGGTGTAGAGATTGGCGTCGGCCACCGGCAGCGCCGCCTCCAGGCTCTCGGCCAGGGACCAATCCGCCAGGCCGATGGAGCAGGTGACGTCAAGATTCGGGGCCACCTCGGACCAGTCGTGGTCCTGCACCCGCAGGCGCAGCCGCTCGGCAGCGGCAAAGGCGTCCACGGCCCGCGTATCGGGAAGCAGAAGCAGGAATTCCTCGCCGCCCATACGGATCGCCAGACCGCCTTCCGCGCCGGCATCGCCCAGCAATCCGCCAACGCGAGACAGGACGATATCGCCGATCGAATGGGAAAAGACATCGTTGATGCGCTTGAAATGGTCGATGTCGACCAGCATCAGGGCCGCCTGTGTGACGCCGGCGTCGACCCACTCCCGGCACCTGCGCTGCAATTCGCGGCGGTTGCCGAGACCGGTCAGCGGATCGGTGCGCGAGGCCAGCACCGCCTCGCGCTGTTCGGCGGCAAGCCGCAGGTTTTCCTCCAGCAGGCGCTCGCGCTCCAGACGGGCGCGGTCTTCCTTGCGGCGCATCGTCTCCAGATCGAGCGCAAGCTTCATCGTATGGGCGCGTGCCGAGGCAAGCCGCCGGTAATCCTCGACCACCAGCTCGTGATAGATCTTGTGATGGTCGAAGGCCGCCCGCCAGGCGCCGGCCATTTCGGCAATCCGGAAGCGCATGTAGAAGTGGCGCAGCTTCATGCGCGGCACGGCCAGAACCTGCTCCATCGCCTCGATGCCGGCAAGCAGCGACTGCGCTTCATCGAAAGCGCCCTGCCCTGCCAGAAGATAGGCGTACCAGTAGGAGGTCTCCGCCAGCAGCACGGCGTCCTCAGCGACGCGGGCGGCGGCGATGGCCGCGATATAACGGGCAGTCGCCACGGCATCGTCGCCGCGCGTCCATGCCAGAAGCCCGAGATAGCAATGGCATTCGGCAATCTCATAGCTGAGGTTTTCGGTTTGAGCCTCGGTCAGGATCGACTGCAGCTGCGCTTGCGTTCGCGCATGCAGGGCCTCGTCGATGTCCCGCCCGGCCAGCCGATGTTCGCCGAGTGCGCGCGCTGCCATGCGGCTGGCGATCGAGCGGGCAATCAGCACGGAGCCTTTGTCCAGGCCGCTCGTCTCGGCATAGTGCAGACTTTCGGCGGCGGCCTCGGCGGCGCGATCGAAGTCGTTCGAATCGAACAGGGCCACCGCATAGGCGGTGCGCGCCCGCCAATTGGCCAGGGGGTCCTGGCAGGACATGGTGCGTTTCTGGCAATCGGTCAGCAAGGCGAAACCGGTTTCCAGATCGCCGAGCGCCACGAGAATGCCGCCATGGACCGACTGCAGGGAAATGACGGCGGCCTGATCCTGGCAATATCGGAGCCAGGTTTCGGCGCGAAGGCAGATCTTCAGGCCTTCCGCCAGGGTCTCCTTGTTGAAATGGATCAGCGCCAGTCGATGTGAAACACGCAAGGCGCCGGCAACATCACCCGCTTCGAGGGCCGCCTCATAGGCTGTTTCCGCCATCTCGAGCGCTTCGCCGGTGCGGCATTCCCAGTCCAGCCGCACGGCACTGTCGAGCAGTTCCTGCCAGCTCGCTGGCAGGTACCGATCATGCCTTGACTCGGAAGACGCCCGTCGTGCCACCTCTGCCCCATTCTTTCCGCACCGCATAGTCTGCGAGAACTTCTAACAATTCTCAAAGAGGTGCGCTTAACGGCGAGCTTCATCCCTGAACATCGGTGCCGGCAAGTGGATTTAAGCGGTCCGTTTTGCAACAGGAGATGTGTGCCAATTCAAATCGGCAACTTGATGTACTCTTTCCCATGCGGACTTCGGACCATTTGTGCCGTAAAATGCGTCAAATTATACAAAAAGCGCAGCATAATGGCGCCCTGTCGGCTTCGTTTACACTCTTTAAAATATCTCCTCCTATTTTTAAGGATATCGGAGCGACGTTCTGAGGATCGTCACCTACGCCATGATGGCCGGCCAGGTATCCCGAAATCCCGCATGAAATCGACCTTGTTACCCTGACGCTCGCCCCGCTTTAGACGCGACGCGCGCAGTGGCAGCAGGCGGAGGCATTCGGGACAGATCCTGGTCACAGACATCTTTAAATCTCGCCGACACGATGGAGCGCGCGAATGAACAGCATGAAGAGTTTCGGGATCGCGATGCGTCTCGCCCTTGGTTTCAGCTTTCTGATCCTGCTGATGGCGGGCCTGAGCATCTACGCGACGGTACAGGTCGAGCACATCAACAGCAATCTTGGAACGATCAACGACGTCAATAGCGTCAAGCAGCGGTTTGCCATCAACTATCGCGGCAGCGTGCACGATCGGGCGATCGCCATTCGCGACGTGACCCTGGTGACCTCCGCGGATGAACGCAAGGCGGCCGAAGCCTTGATCGAAAAGCTGGCCGCCTCCTACGCCGAGAACGAAAAACGCATGGCGGAGATGGTTGCATCGCCGGCAGGGGCGACGGACCAGGAAAAGACCATTTTGAGCGAAATCGCCGACATCCAGGCGAAAACCAACCCCCTGGTCGCCCAGATCATTGCGCTGCAGGAAAAGGGCGATGGCGAGGCAGCCCGCAAGATCCTGCTCGAACAGGCGCGGCCGGCCTTCGTTGCCTGGCTCGGCGCCATCAACAAATTCATCGACTATCAGGAAGCGCTGAACAAATCGATCGGCGGCGAGGTTCGCAGCGCGGCAAGCGGCTTCAAGCCGCTCGTCCTGACGGCGCTCGGCATCGCGGCTCTTCTTTCGATCGTTGCCGCTGCCATTACATCGCGCACGATCGTCGGCCCGCTGGCAAAACTGCAGCTGTCGCTGAAGGCGATGGCGGAAGGCAATCTCGACGGCGATCGTCGCCTCGAAGCGCGCGGCGATGAGATCGGCAAGCTTGCCCGCGCCGTGGCCGGCCTGCGCGATGCCATTTCGGCAAAGGCCGAGCGGGAAGCCGACACGGAAGCCAAGCGGGCGGTCGCGGAACGGCATCGGCTCGAACAGGATGCCGATGAACGCCGCACCCTTGCCGAGCAGACGGACCGGGCGGTCGGTCAGCTCGGCGATGCGCTGCAGGCGCTCGCCGACGGCGACCTCACGCAGCAGATCGCCACGCCGTTCATTCCGTCTCTGGAAAAGCTCAGAGCCGACTTCAATGCCGCGGTCGAAAAGCTGCGCGCCGCCATGCAGAAGGTTTCCCAGAACGCCAGCGCCATTGCGGCCGGCGCGCAGGAGATCCGCTCCGCTTCGGATGATCTCGCCAAGCGGACCGAACAGCAGGCAGCCTCCGTCGAGGAAACCGCCGCCGCCCTGGAGGAGATCACCACCACCGTCGCCGATTCCAGCAACAGGGCTCAGGAAGCAGGCCAGCTCGTTCGCAAGACCAAGGACAATGCGGAGCGCTCGGGCAGCGTCGTCCGCGACGCGGTCGACGCCATGGGCAAGATCGAATCCTCCGCTACCGAGATCGGCAGCATCATCGGCGTCATCGACGAGATCGCCTTCCAGACCAACCTCTTGGCGCTGAATGCCGGCGTCGAGGCGGCCCGTGCCGGTGAAGCAGGCAAGGGTTTTGCCGTCGTTGCCCAGGAAGTGCGCGAATTGGCGCAGCGTTCCGCCAAGGCGGCAAAGGAAATCAAGGAACTGATCAACGCGTCGAACGGCCACGTGAAAAACGGCGTCGCCCTGGTTGGCGAAACCGGAAAAGCCCTGCAGGAGATTGCGACGCAGGTCCAGCAGGTCGACGGCAATGTCGGCGCCATCGTCGGTGCTTCGCAGGAGCAGGCGACCGGGCTGAAAGAAATCAATACCGCCGTCAACAGAATGGATCAGGGCACGCAGCAGAACGCCGCGATGGTGGAAGAAGCCACAGCCGCCGCCCACAGTCTTGCCAGGGAAGCCGATGCGCTGTTCCAGCTTCTGGGTCAGTTCAACATTGGCGGAGTAGCGGCGCCGAAGCGCATATCGCAGCCGGCCCCCGCAGCTCATCATGCTCAACCCGTGGCCTCGCCGGCACGCCAGATGATCGCCAAGGTGGGCAGGTCGTTCCAGGGGACGGCGACCCAGGGCAATACGGCATTGGCCGGTGATTGGGAAGAGTTTTGATCGCTGGAACGTTCTGCTGAAAACAAAATAACGAGGGGCAGCGTTTGCTGCCCTTCGTTTTTTCTTATGCCCGGGCCGGAACCTTGGCCGGAAGCATGGCATTGATCACCACCGCGACCGCGATGTTTGCCGCCAGCGCCAGCAGTCCGGTATAGACGGTGAAGGGTTCGCCGCCGAGGCTGATCATATGCAGCGGCTTCCAGCCGGCATCCCAGACGAGGTAGGTGCCGCCGCAGAAGCCGACGAACCAGCCGGCCAGCAGACCGGGTGCGCGGAACCAGTTGGTATAGAGGCCGAAGACCAGGGCCGGAAGCGTCTGCAGGATCCAGATGCCGCCGAGCAGCTGCAGGTCGAGGGCGAACTGTGTCGGCAGGAAGATGATGACGAGCAGCGCCCCGACCTTCACCACCAGCGACGTCACCTTCGCGACCTTGGCTTCGCCCGCATCGCTGACCTTGGGATCGACATAGGCCTTCCAGAAATTGCGGGTGAAGAGGTTGGCGGCGCCGATGCTCATCACCGCCGCCGGCACCAGTGCGCCGATGGCGATCGCCGCAAAGGCGAAGCCGGAGAACCAGCCCGAAAACAGCGTCTTGAACAGGGTCGGAACGACGTCATTGGCGCTGTCGAGCTTCAGGTTGGCGGCGTGGCCCATATAGCCGAGCAGGGCCAGCAGCCCGAGCAGCAGCGTATAGGCGGGCAGCATGATCGCGTTCTTGCGGATCGTCTTGCCGCTGTTGGAGGCGAAGATGCCGGTCAGCGTATGCGGATACATGAAGGCCGCGAGCGCCGAACCGAGAGCGAGCGTGGCATAGGCGACATACTGATTGCCGCCGAGCAGCAGATTGCCGGAGCCCTTGGCCTGGAAGGCCGCATCGGCCGAGGCGAAGACATTGGCGTAGCCGCCGAGCTTCGACGGGATGAGCGCGACGGCTGCGATCACCACGATGTAGATCATGATGTCCTTGACGAAGGCGATCAGGGCCGGCGCGCGAAGACCCGCCGAATAGGTATAGAGCGCCAGCACGATGAAGGCGATCGCCAGCGGCAGTTCGCCATGCAGCCCGAGCGCCTTCAGCACCGCCGTCATGCCGACGAGCTGGAGGGCGATATAGGGCATGGTGGCGATGACGCCGGTTGCCGCGACCGCGAGTTCGAGGCCGCGTGATCCGTACTGGCCGTGGACGACGTCGGCCGCCGTCACATAACCGAAATCCTTGGCGCGCTTCCACAGGACCGGCATGACCATGAAGACGAAGGGATAGACGACGATGGTGTAGGGCAGCGCGAAGAAGCCGTAGGCGCCGACCGTATAGACCAGCGCCGGGACGGCGATCACGGTATAGGCGGTGTAGAAATCGCCGCCGACGAGGAACCAGGTGATCCAGGTGCCGAAGTTGCGGCCGCCGAGGCCCCATTCATCGATATGGGCGAGCGTCTCGGGCTTGCGCCAGCGGCTGGCGACGAAGCCCATGACCGTGACGAGGACGAAAAAGAAGATGAAGACGGCAAGCGCCGTGCCGTTGATGTCAGTCGTCATGGCGAACGCTCCGATAAGCGATCCAGGTCAATGTCGCCGTGATCGGCACCCAGAGAAGCTGATACCAGTAGAAGAAGGGAAAGCCGAAAAGCGACGGCTCGCGGACATTGTAAAATGCCGGCCAGAGCAGACCTATATAAGGGATGATCAGCAGCCAGAGCGCTGCCTTGCTACGTGGTTTTTCCATGTCGGAATACCTTTCAGGCGCCGCGCACGGCGGTCGCCATGTTCCAGTTGTCGGCGTGGAAGGCGGGTCTGTCAGCCGGTCGCCGCGGCGGGCCCGGTTCGGGTCGCTCGAGCTTTTCCGTCCGATCGGAAGCTGATGTAACGCATGTGAATTCCTCCCAACGGCTTGGCACTTGGCCAGCCGCGAATGGAGTCCTAGGGCGTTGGTTTTATCCCCACAAGATGGGCGCAGAGCGGAAATACCAGGGCCTACCCAGAAGTGGGTAGGCGCGGATTTCCTTCGATTTTCGAGACGATGCCGTGGTCGAGTGCATAGCGGATCAGGCCCGCCGTGGTGGCGATGCCGAGCTTTTTCTTGAGGTTCTTGCGATGGGTTTCCGCCGTGGCGGCGCTTATCCCCAGCACTTCGGCGATCTCTCGGTTGCTCCGGCCGGCAACGATCAGCCCGAGAGTGTCGCGCTCACGCGGCGTCAGGGGATCGCTCCCCTCCTCCGCGCGGTCGCCCATCAGGGCGTCGAAGACGCCGGAGGAGAAATAGGTGCCGCCATCGGCGACGGTTTCGATGGCGCAGACGATTTCATCAGTCGAGACGTCCTTGAGGACGTAGCCGGCGGCGCCATGCATGACCGACGAGGAAATATATTCGCGGCTGTCATGCATGGAGAGCATCACGACGCGGGCCTGCGGAAGTTCGTTGCGGAACAGTTCGATCGCATCGATGCCGCTGAGCTTCGGCATGTTGATGTCCATCAGCACCACCTGCGGCTGGATCTGCCGGGCGATGTCGAGGCCGGTTTGCGCCAAGCCCGCAGTGCCGGCGACTTCGATATGATCGAAGGTTTCGAGCACGGCCTTCAGCCCGTCCAGCACCAGCGGATGGTTGTCGATCAGCAGCACCTTGATTTTCGGGCGTTCCGTCATGCGGCTTCCGCCTGCTTGCCGGCGGCAAGATTGGCCGATCTCGGCATCATCGCCGTCAGCGTCGTGCCGGCCTCGCTGCTGTTGATGAGCAGCAGGCCGCGGAAGTGCGCCATCCGCTCCTGCATGTTGCGCAGGCCGAGGCCTGCGCCGCCGGACGCGCCACCCCCGGCGCCATCGAAGCCGGTGCCATTGTCGGAGATGGTCATGCGGGCGCGGCCGCCGTCGTTCCAGAGCTTGACCGAGAGCTTCGAGGCGCCCGAATGCCGCTCGACATTGTTGAAGGCCTCCTGGGCGACGCGATAAAGGGCGGTACTGGCTTCCGCCTTGAGCATGCCTGTGAAGCCCGAGGCGTCGATCTCCGTCTCGATCCCGGTCCGTTCGGCAAAATGATGACAGAGTGCCTCCAGCGCCGCCGTCAGGCCAAGATCGTCGAGCACGCGGGGCCGCAGATCATGCGAGAGCAGCCGTATTTCCTTGATGGCACCGTTCAGCGCCTCGACGCCGCGCTCGATGGTCAGCGCCGCATCGTCGACATTGGTCCTGACCTTGCGGCCGGCGAGGTCCATTGCGTAACGCACGCCGAGAAGGGTCTGGGAGATGCCGTCATGCAGTTCGCGCGCCAGCCGCGTGCGCTCCTCTTCCTGGGTGTCGATGACCCGCTGCGTCAGCTCCTTCAGCCGGCCGTCGGCCATGCGGCGCTCATGGAAGGTCAGCAGCATGCAGGTGGTGAACACGACGAGCACCGCGGGCACGGCGATCAGCGCGACGATGACGAAGGTCCGTCTGATGTTGGCGCGCATTACTTTGTTGGCGGCGGCACTCTGGGCAAAGACGTCATCCAGATAGACGCCGGTGCCGACGACCCAGTGCCATTTGTCGAGGCTGACGACGAAGGAGAGCTTGTCGGCGATCTGCCCGGTCGACGGCTTCTGCCATTTGTACTGGTGCAGGCCGCCGCCCGCCTTGGCCGTAGCGATCAGTTCGGCGATGACCTTGTCGCCATCCGGGTCGGTGAGATCGAGCCAATTGTGCCCATGCCGGAAACTCTGGCGCGGATGGACGATATTGTTGCCATCGTAATCATAGACGAAGAAATACCCGTCCTTGCCGTAGTCGAGCGAGGTCAGAATTGCCGCCACCTGCGCCTTGGCGGCCTCGTCGTCGGCCCCGGCCTTGTCATAGATCGTCTGGATGGCCGACAGCGCAAGATTGGTCAGGTTGAGGATCTCGGCCTCTTTGGTCTTCAGCATGTTCTGCTCGAACGTATCGATGCTGTTCTTGGCGAGGTTTGCCGATTGCCAGGTGATGAAGGTGGTGATCGCAAGGATCGAAATGACCAGCGGGACGATCGCCAATGCGATGATCTGGTGTCGTAGCGTCAACGGTCATTCCTCCCAAGGATCTGCGCCCGGAATTATGCCCTTTGTCCCATCTGAGTCCAGCCGCCTGCCCGACCGCGATCGCTATTCCAGCGGCACGAACAGGCCGAGCTTGACGTCGCGCAGCACGACATTGGTGTGCATGCGGCGGATCTGCGGATTGTCAGCCATGATCAGGGCGGCGATGTCGTCATAATGCTCGACGTCGCGGGCGGTGACGATGGCGATCAGATCGACCGCGCCGGTGACGTAATAGACCTGCTGGATATGATCCTGCTTCTCCGCCCACAACCGAAACTTCGCCAAAGCGTCGTAATTGTCCCGCTCGATCTCCATGCCGACGATGAACACCATCGATGTTCCCGTCGCCTTCCTGTCGACGACGGCGACCTCGGCCTTGATGATCCCCTCCTCGCGCAGCCGTTTCAACCGCCGCTGCACGGCCGAGACCGACAGGCCGACCCGTTCGGCAATCGTTTCGGCCTTCAGCTGGCAGTCGCGCTGAACGAGATCGAGGATGTCACGGTCAAAACGATCCAGCTGTTCCATTGTCCAGTCCCATTTCAGCTGCGGCACATCATACTTTCTGCCGCGTTCGATGCGCGAAGAAGATTATTTTGCACAAAATATGCAAAAGAGGTGATAATTGCGCGAAAAAACCGCGTTCTTTTATCATTATCCTTTGCAAACTCAGTTCAGCCGGACCCATGCATGTCGGATCAACCCTTTCCTGCTCTTCGCGTCGAAGATCTTCATAAAAGCTTCGGCTCGCAACAGGTTCTCAAGGGTATCTCGACCGAGGCCCACAAGTCGGATGTGATCTCTATTATCGGCTCGTCCGGCTCCGGCAAGAGCACGTTTCTCCGATGCATCAATTTTCTGGAAACGCCGGATCGCGGCCGTATTGCCGTGAACGGCGAGGAGGTCGCGCTGAAGACCGGCCGCGGCGGGCGGCTGCAGCCGCAGAGCTGGCGGCAGATCGAACGGCTGCGAACGGGGCTCGGCATGGTGTTTCAGAGTTTCAATCTCTGGGCTCATCGCACCGTATTGGAAAACGTCATCGAGGCGCCGGTGCATGTCATGGGCATGTCGAAGCGTGAGGCGATCGAAAAGGCGGAAGCCCTGCTCCACAAGGTTGGGCTCTTCGACAAGCGTGACGTCTATCCCGCCTTTCTCTCCGGCGGTCAGCAGCAGCGGGCGGCGATTGCGAGGGCGCTCTGCGTCGATCCCGCCGTCATGCTGTTCGACGAGCCGACATCGGCGCTCGATCCGGAGCTGGTCGGCGAGGTCCTCAAGGTCATCCGCGATCTCGCGGAAGAAGGCCGCACCATGCTGATCGTCACGCATGAAATGCGCTTCGCCCGGGATGTGTCGAGCCGCGTTCTCTTCCTGCATCAGGGGCTGATCGAGGAGGAAGGCCCGCCCGAGCAGATATTCGGCTCGCCGGTCAGCGCCCGCTGCCGGGACTTCACCCGTCTCGGCGCCCACTGATGCGCATCCATCATCGATAACACACGAACCAGGAGAATCCTGCGAATGAAACTGCTTCCCATGCTTTTCGCCGGCGCGGCCCTTGCGCTTTCCGCCGTCACCGCGCAGGCCGAAGTCCGCTTCGGCGTCATGAACGAATCCTACCCGCCCTTCTTCGCCAAGGATGCCTCCGGTGAGTGGCACGGATGGGAAATCGACCTCATGAACGCCGTCTGCACGGAGATGAAGGAGAAATGCTCGATCGTCGACATTTCCTGGGACGGTCTCATTCCGGCGCTTCAGAGCAAGAAGTTCGACGTGATCTGGTCGTCGATGTCGAACACCGCCGAACGTTCGAAGGTGATCGACTTCACCGACAAATACTACAACACGCCGAGCACCCTGATCGGCCCGAAGGACCAGAAGCCGGGCGCCACCGCCGAAGACGTGAAGGGCAAGACCATCGGCATCCAGGTGTCGACGATCCAGTCTGAATATTACAAGAAGTATTTTGCCAATGCTGCCGAGGAGAAGACCTACCAGACGCTCGACGAGGCTTTCCAGGATTTGGCCTCCGGCCGTATCGACTACGTCTTCGGCGATTCCTTGGCGCTCGACGCGTTCCTCAAAAGCGACGGCGGCAAGGATTGCTGCGCCAAGATGGGCGATGTCGCCGACGACAAGGAAATTCTCGGAGCCGGCGTTTCTGGCGGGTTGCGCAAGGAAGATACTGAGCTGAAAGCCAAGCTGAATGCGGCGATCGCTGCCGTTCGCGCCAACGGCCAGTACGACGCGATCACCAAGAAATACTTCGACTTCGACATCTACGGCGCGAAGTAAGCACTGCAAAAAATGGCGACCGCGCAACAAGGCATTCTGGATCTGCTGTCTCCCTATCCTCCGGGATGGGGCGGCGTTCTTCTGGCAGGTGCTGTCTCCACGGTCGCCATCTCGGCTTGCGCCTTTGCCATCGGCCTGCTGCTCGGCACGGGCGGCGCGCTCGGAAAACTTTCCGGCAATCGAGCACTGCGCCTGCTGCTCGATCTCTACACCACGCTCATCCGCGCCGTTCCCGAACTGATCCTCATCGTCGGGCTTTATTATGCCGGCACCGACGGCCTCAACCGGCTGCTGGCGGCACTCGACCTGCCGCCGGTCAATGTGAACGGCTTCGTCGCCGCCGTCGCGGTGCTCGGCTTCGTGCAGGGCGCCTATATGACCGAGGTGCTGCGCGGCGCGATCCTCGCCATCCCCACCGGCCAGATCGAAGCGGCGAAGGCCTTCGGCATGGGGCCGATGCTGCGCTTCCGCCGCGTTCTGCTGCCGGCGCTTTTGCCGAACGCGCTGCCGGGGCTTGCCAATCTCTGGATGTCGATCACCAAGGACAGCGCGCTGGTCGCGGTCGTCGGCTACCAGGAACTGGCACTCGCCACCCGCCTTGCCGGGGCAAGCACCAAACATTATTTCGTGTTTTTCCTGGCTTCCGCCTTTCTCTACCTCGCCATCACCCTCGCTTCCAACGTCGTCTTCAGACTGATCGAGGGACGCGTGCGGCGGGGGCAGCCACGTCTTGCCTGAGGAAGCCGCGCCCATGAGTTTCACCTGGATCTCTTCCTACTGGCCGCTTCTTCTGACCGGCGCCTGGCAGACCGTGTCCCTGCTGGTCATCTCCGTGGTGTTCGGTTTCATCCTCGCCATCGGTCTCGCCTTCGCGCAGGTCAGTGGCGGCAGGCTGACGCGGCTGCTTGCCCGCGGCTACTGCACCTTCTTCCGCGGCACGCCGCTGCTGATCCAGCTGTGGCTTCTCTATTACGGCGTCGGCTCGCTGCTGCCGATGATCCCCGGCATCCGCCAGAGCCTGTTCTGGCCGATCCTGCGCGAGGGCTTCTTCTTTGCCGCCGTCAGCTTCACGCTGAATTATGCCGCCTATGAGGCGGAGGTTTTGCGCGGCGCCCTGCTTGCCGTTCCCAAGGGTGAGCTCGAAGCCGGCCGGGCCTTCGGCCTGTCGCCCTGGAAATTGACCCGGCGCATCTGGCTGCCGCGCGCCATCCGTATCGCCCTTCCGACCATTGCCGGAGAGATCGTCATGCAGCTGAAAGCGACGCCGCTCGCCTTCACGGTGACGGTGATGGATCTCTATGCCGTGGCCAACAAGGTTCGCCAGGACACGCTGCTCGTCTATGAGCCGCTGCTGGTCGTCACCCTCTTCTATCTCGCCCTGACCGCCGTCATCGCCCGCATCTTTCGAGGTCTCGAAGCGCAAGTGCCGGTCCGGCGTTAGGCGGGCGGACATTCCCCACCTTGTTTTTAAAGCCCGCCGCCGGTGACGGCGCGACAGCCCGAATGGAGACCCTTCATGAGCACGACACGAATTCTAGATGGCGGCATGAGCCGCGAGCTGCTGCGGCTCGGCGCCGAATTGAAGCAGCCGGAATGGTCGGCTCTCGCGCTGATCAACTCGCCGGATATCGTCCGCGAGGTGCACAAGGAATTCATCGCCGCCGGCTCTGAGGTCATTACGACCAACAGCTATGCGCTGGTGCCCTTCCATATCGGCGAGGAGCGGTTTGAAAATGAGGGCGCGGCGCTGATCCGCCTTGCCGGCCGCTTGGCGCGCGAGGCGGCCGATGCCCTCACCGATCGCAAGGTGCTGGTCGCCGGCTCGCTGCCGCCGATCTTCGGTTCCTACGAGCCGCAGAATTTTCAGCCATCGCGGGTGCAGGATTATCTCAAGGTGCTGGTCGAAAACCTCGCACCCTTCGTCGATGTATGGCTCGGCGAGACCTTGAGCCTGATCGCCGAAGGCGAGGCTGTCCGCCAGGCGGTGGCGGCATCGGACAAGCCGTTCTGGATTTCCTTCACACTGGCGGATGACGCGGCGGATATCGAAAGCGGCGAACCGAGGCTTCGGTCCGGCGAAAGCGTCGAGGCAGCCGCGTCCTGGGCGGTTTCGTCAGGCGCCGAAGCCTTCCTGTTCAACTGCAGCAAGCCTGAAGTCATGCGCGCGGCCGTCGAGGCGGCGGCGGGCGTGTTCCGCAAGGCGGACGCCCAGATCGAAATCGGCGTCTATGCCAACGCCTTTGAGGGAGAACAGGGCGAATCGGCCGCCAATGAAGGCCTGCACGATACCCGCGACGACCTGAACGACGACGTCTATTCGCGCTTTGCCTGCTCCTGGGTCGAGGCCGGCGCCACGATCATCGGCGGTTGCTGCGGCATCGGGGCAGCTCATATCCATCGCCTCGGCAAGACGCTTTCGCGCTGAGACGATAGGCGGCGGTCGTCAGCCGCCGCTGTCACCCATCGACGGGGAGGGTGCGCGCCGTTATTCCCAGTGCCGAAACCTAAGTTTTCCAGGTGAAAAGCCTGCTCGATAAATAACTTGATTTATTTGATCACCTTTTATAACTCGACCTCGTATTTAACCGATGGAAGGTCGTCATGAATTTTAGATCCGGAGCCGGCTGGCTTATTGCCTCGTTTGTTTCTATTTCCGCTGTTTTCTTCGCCCCCTCCGCCATGGCAGAGCAGAAGACGATCACCGATGTGATCGGCCGCCAGGTGAAGGTCGATCTTCCGGCCAAGCGCGTCGTTCTCGGCTTCTATTTCGAAGACTACATGGCCGTCGGCGGCGAGAAAGCCTATGATGCCGTCGTCGGCATTTCCCGTGAGGCATGGGAAGGCTGGGTTCCTGCAAACTGGAAGATGCACCTTGCCCACCGCCCCTCGCTCGGCGACATCGCCGATGTCGGCGAAGTGGAAGCGCAGACCTTTTCCATCGAGAAAGTGCTGAGCCTCAATCCCGATCTGGTCATCCTTGCCGACTGGCAGTACCAGGCGCTCGGCCAGGACGCCCATCGTTTGGAAGAGCAAGGCATTCCTGTCGTGGTTGTCGACTATAACGCCCAGACGGTCGAACGCCATGTCGCTTCGACCCAGCTTTTCGGGCAGCTGACCGGCCAGGACGCACGCGGCAAGGAGATCGCCGATTTCTACGCCGGTGCGCTGAAGGACATCGCCGACCGCGTTGCTGCATCGGGCAAGCCGAAGCCGAAGGTCTATGTCGAATTCGGCAATAAGGGGCCGGCGGAATATTCCTTCACCTATGGCAAGAACATGTGGGGCGCCATGTCCACCGCTGCCGGCGGCGACAATATCGCAGCACCCTTCGTCGAATGGTGGGGCCCGATCAATCCGGAGCAGGTCCTGGCGTCCAAGCCCGACGCCATCTTCATTTCCGGCCGTGAGAACAACAAGAGCGAGACCGCCCTGCCGATGGGGCAGGGTGTGAAGGCCGACGAAGCCCGCGAAAAGCTGAAGGCCTTCGAAACCCGCCAGGGCTGGAGCGAACTGCCAGCCGTCAAGAACGGCCAGCTCTTCGGCGTCTATCAGGGCGCGTCCCGCACGATCTCGGATTTTGCGATGGTGCAGTATATCGCCAAGCAGCTCTATCCCGAGCAGTTCAAAGACCTCGACCCCGTTGCCGACTATCTCGGCTATTACAAGAAATATCTGCCGGTGGTTCCAGAAGGCACCTTCGCCATCGCCGTCAAGGGTTGATCCTGACGGGCCTAGCTCTGCGAGCGCCATGTTTCATGGCGCTCGTTTTCCGTTGAAATGGGTTTTTGGATGACAGTCACCGCCCGCAATGCCGAAGCGATCGGCGCGCACAGGCTGCGTGAACGCAGGCGCTGGCGCAGCCTTCTGATTTTCGTGGCTCTGACGGCGATCTGTCTCGTTCTCGATATCGCGACAGGCCCGTCGCTGCTGTCGCCGGCGGAAGTGCTGCGGTCGCTCACTGGGCTCGGCGAGCGGGCGGCGATGACCGATTCCATCGTTCGCGGCCTGCGCCTGCCCATGGCGCTGATGGCGCTTGCCGTCGGTGCTGCGCTCGGGGCCGGCGGCGCGCAGATGCAGACGCTTCTCAACAATCCGATGGCGAGCCCCTATACGCTCGGCATGGCGGCTGCGGCCGGGTTCGGAGCAGCACTGGTTCTGGCGCTCGGCGGCCTTGGCCTCGATGCGATGGTGGCCGTGCCGCTCGGCGCTTTCGTCTTCTCCATGCTGGCGGCGCTCTTTCTCTTCACGCTGGCTTCGATGCGCCGCATGACGACGGAAACCATCATTCTCGGCGGCATCGCCCTTCTCTTCCTGTTCCAGTCGCTTCTGTCGCTTATCCAGTTCCTCTCCTCGCCGGAGCTGTCGCAGCAGATCTTGTTCTGGCTGTTCGGCAGTCTGACGAAAGCGACCTGGCCGACACTCGGCCTGACCGCGGCCGTAACATTCGTCTGCTGCGCCATGCTGATGGCGGATTCCTGGAAGCTGGCGGCCCTGCGCACGGGCGAGATGCGGGCTGCAAGCCTCGGCGTCAATGTTCGGTTCTTGCGCATGAAAGTCCTCGTCATCGTTGCGATCATGACGGCGACCGCCACCAGTTTCGTCGGCGTGATCGGCTTCATCGGCCTCGTCGCCCCGCACATCGCCCGCATGACGGTCGGCGAGGATCAGCGTTTCTTCCTGCCGATGTCCGTCGTCAGCGGCGCGTTGATGCTGTCGGCCGCCTCCGTCGTGTCGAAGTCGATCATCCCCGGCGCGCTGTTTCCCGTCGGCATCGTCACCGCCATCGTCGGTGTGCCGTTCCTGCTGTGGTTGATCTTCGCGCCGAAAAGGAACGGCGCATGATCCGCCTCGAAAACATCGCCATCGAGCGCGGCGGGCAGAGAATTGTGTCCGGTGTCGATACCTGCCTGGAGGCCGGCAAGATCCACGCCGTCATCGGTCCCAACGGCACGGGCAAGACCACGCTTCTGCGGGCGCTCTTCGGCGACCTGCCGCTCGCCGAAGGCAGGGTCGCGCTCGGCGGGGACAGTCTTTCCGCCGGACGCACAGGCGCGCGGGCGCTGAAATCGTGGCGCGAGAGCTTCGCCTATATGCCGCAGGACACCGCGACGGATATTGCGCTCACCGTTCTCGAAGTGGTGGTTCTCGGGCGCCTTGGCCGGCTTTCGCTGCATATCGACGACGAAACGCTCGACATGGCGATGACGCGGCTGTCGCAGGCCGGCATCGCCCATCTTGCCGGCCGCGACATCGCGTCGCTCAGCGGCGGACAACGGCAGATGGCGCTGTTTGCCCAGGTGCTGATGCGCGCGCCGAAAGTCATGCTGCTGGACGAGCCCGTCAGCGCGCTCGATCTGAAGCATCAGATCGCGCTGCTCGACCTGGTGCGCCGGGAAACCCGCGCCAATGGCTGGGTGACGATGGTCGTGCTGCACGATCTCAATCTGGCCTGCCAGTATGCCGACAACCTGCTGGTGATCGCCGAGGGAAGGATGAAGGCGAGCGGTCATCCGCAATCGATCGTCACACCGTCGCTCATTGCACGGACCTATGGCGTGGAGGTCGAGGTGCTGCGCGATCAGCGCGGTCAGCCCGTCATTCAGCCGCTGGTCGCCGAGACTGTGTGAGGGCCGCCGCAACGCGGCCGCGTTCATTCCGCTTTCGGCGCCGTCTTCTGCAGCTCGAGCAGAAGCTCGATCAGTTTCGGCGCCATCACCCTGATTTCTGAAAGATGGACCGCGCTCAGCCTCGTCAGAAGCTCGTCGGCCTTCTCGGTCAGGAGCAGCGTCTGGCGGCGCCGGTCGGCCGGATCGGCATGGCGTTCGACCAGTCCGGCATCCGACAGCCGCCCGACGAGCTCGGTCGCCGTATGCGGCGCGATGATCAGCCGCTCGGCCAGCATGCCGATGGTCATCGCTTCGCCGCCGCGTTGCCCCTTGATCGCCAGCAGCGCCTGATGCTGCTGCACGGGCAGTCCTTCCGACTGGGCGGCAGAGGCGCTGAAGTCCATGAACTGGCGAAGCGCGAACCTGAGGTCGGCGAGCGCCTCGTAATCCTCCTGCCTCAGCGGCGGCGGGGTTTTCTTCACACTTGTTCTCCTCTGCGCTTGGTTCGCTGGAGGCGATCCTGCGCGCGCTGTTGCCATCCCGAATAGTCGGGCGGCCGCCGGCCGGTCAAGTGAGGCATCTTCCGAGACACTTTCGCCTTCGTGTTTTCGTCCATTGATTTATATCGTATCACGATATAATGACGCCACTCAAGCAGACTCATTTCCGCGTAGCAGAGGCTTCCATGGCGCAGCATCAACCCAGCAACCGGCCGCATGATTTCACCGGCGGCCTTTCCCGGCGCGAGGCCGGCGATTTCACCACAGACAGGCGGGTCCTCCTGCTTGTCGGAATGGCCGTCATCATCGGCACGTCAGGCGCCTTTGCGGCATGGTGTCTGGTCAGCCTGATCTCGCTTGTGACGAATGTCGTCTGGTTCGGAGAGATCGGCATCAAGCCCGCTTCTCTCGCCGCCGTGCCGCGTTCGCTGTGGGTGGTGCTGGTGCCGCCGCTCGGCGGGCTGGTCATCGGCCTGATGGCCCGCTTCGGATCGGAGAAGATCCGCGGCCACGGCATTCCGGAAGCGATCGAGGCCATTCTGATCGGCGGCAGCCGGATGTCGCCGAAGGTTGCCGTGCTGAAGCCGCTGTCATCGGCAATCTCGATCGGCACCGGCGGCCCGTTCGGCGCCGAGGGGCCGATCATCATGACCGGCGGGGCGATCGGATCGCTGTTCGCGCAATTCTTTCACATGAGTGCGGCCGAGCGGAAGACGCTGCTCGTCGCGGGTGCCGCCGCAGGCATGACGGCGATCTTCGGCTCGCCGATCGCCGCGGTCATGCTGGCGGTCGAACTGCTGCTGTTCGAATGGAAGCCGCGCAGCTTCATTCCCGTCGCCGTTGCCGCCTGTGTGTCGATCTGCTGGCGCCCGCTGCTCTTCGGTGTCGGCCCGCTGTTCCCGACCCATTTCCAGGTTGATTTGCCTTGGTGGGGGATTTTCGCCTGTGCGGCGATGGGCATCCTATCGGGGCTGCAATCCGGACTGTTGACGACGCTGCTCTACCGGATCGAAGACCTGTTCGAGGCACTGCCGATCCACTGGATGTGGTGGCCGATGCTCGGCGGTCTCGTCATCGGCCTCGGCGGCCTGATCGAACCCAGGGCGATGGGCGTCGGCTACGACATCATCGACGGCCTGCTCAACAACCGGCTGCTGGCGCCGGCGGTCCTGTCGATCCTGCTTGTCAAGACTGTAATCTGGTTGTTTGCGCTGTCGTCGGGCACCTCGGGCGGCGTGCTCGCGCCGCTCCTGATCTTCGGCGGCGCCCTCGGATGGCTGGTCGGGCTGGTCATGCCGGGCAATGATCCGGGCTTCTGGGCGCTGCTTGGAATGGCGGCGATGATGGGCGGCACCATGCGCGCGCCGCTCACCGGCACCTTCTTCGCGATGGAGATCACCGGCGACGTCAGCACACTCGTTCCCCTGCTCGCCGCAACGGTGGTCGCCTATGCCGTCACAGTGCTGCTGTTGCGCCGCTCGATCCTCACCGAGAAGATCGCGCGGCGCGGGCAGCATATCACCCGCGAATACGGCGTCGATCCGTTCGAGCTTTCCCGGGCAAGGGAAATCATGATCAGCGAGGTCGATACGCTTCCCGTTACCATGACGGTCGGCGAAGCCTGCGATTTCTTCGCCTCGCAGCAGAAGACGCATCGGATCTATCCGGTGGTCGATGCGGGAGGCCGGCTGGCGGGCATCGTCTCGCGGGCGGATGCCCTGCTCTGGCAGGGGAAGGCGGAGCTGGCCACCCAGACGCTCGGCGAAAACGTCGCGGACGATTCCGTTCCCGTCGGGCATCCTGATGATACCGTCGCCTTCATCGCCGACCTGATGCTGTCGACCGGCGATGGGCGTATTCCGATCGTCGATCCGGCTTCCGGCAAACTCTGCGGCCTGATCGCCCGCAAGGATCTGCTGCGGCTGCGCAGCTCCTACCGGTCGGCGGAACTGGATCGGCGGCCTTATCTGACCGCCGGAGGGAAGAACAAGGCCTGATGGCCGCCTCCGGTTAGCGCAATGCAGGGGGCCGAGCGTCGTCGGCCCCCTGCAGGTTGAATCATTCGATCTACTACCGCCCCTTGCCACCCACTTGGTCCCGACTGTATAGTCACGATAGTCATTCTGGTCAGGAGTTGAGCAATGCGGCTATCAAAGCAAGGCGATGAAAGCTGGACTGTTGCCAGTGCAAAGGCGAAGCTTTCCGAGGTGATCGAACGCGCGCAATCCGCGCCGCAGACAATCACACGAAACGGCAAACCGAGCGTCATCGTCGTTTCTGCGGAGGAATGGCAGCGCAAGACCGCGCGCAAGGGGACGCTTGCCGAGTTTCTGATGGAATCGCCGCTGCGCGGCGCCGATCTGGATCTTGAGCGGCAGCGCGACGAGCCGCGTGATCCCGACCTGTGAAGCTTCTGCTGGACACCAATGTCCTGTCCGAGGTGACGAAGCCGAGCCCTGATGCGCGCGTCTTGCAGTGGCTGGACAGGCTCGACGAGGATCGCGCCTTCGTCAGCATCGTGTCGGTCGCCGAGATCCGGCGCGGCGTTGCCCTGATGGACAAGGGGCGGAAACGCGATGCGCTGGCCGAATGGCTTGCCCAGGACCTGACCCAACGCTTCGAGCACCGCATCATTCCGGTGGATGAACCGGTTGCGCTGGCCTGGGGAGACCTCATGGGCCACGCAAAGCCAAGCGGCCGCGGTCTGTCGTCGATGGACGGCCTGATCGCGGCGACCGCGATTGCTCACGATCTCAGCCTCGCCACACGCAACACCAGGGATTTCGAGGGCTTTGGGATCGAACTCATCGATCCCTGGATCGTATAGTCTTGGCGAAGGCGGCAGCCTTCAATGCAGCCCGAACAGGTTCAGCAGCTCTTCGCGATGGCGAACGAATTCCGGTGCGCTGCGGTCGCGCGGGCGCGGCAGATCGATATCGATCAGGCGCGGTTCGGCTCCCTTTTCCCGCGGCAGGATCAGGATCCGGTCAGCGAGATAAATCGCCTCTTCGAGATCGTGGGTGACGAGAATGGTCGTCACGTCCTCGTCGCGCCAGATCCGCGCAAGCTCCTGCTGCATGCCGATCTTGGTCATTGCATCGAGCGCGCCGAGGGGTTCGTCGAGCAGCAGGATCTCGGGCTGGACGGCAAGCGCCCGGGCGATGCCGACGCGCTGCGCCATGCCGCCTGAGAGCTGCCGGGGATAGGCCGCCTCGAATTGCTGCAGGCCGACGAGCTTGACGTAGTGACGCGCACGCGCCCTCGCCTGCTCGCGGGTCAGACCTCTCGTTTCCAGCCCGAAGGCGACGTTGCCGAGGACGTCAAGCCAGGGAAGAAGGCGCGGCTCCTGGAAGATGACGGCACGTTCCGCACCGACGCCGCGGATCGCCTTGCCGTCGACGAGCACCTCACCGGTATCGGACTCTTCGAGGCCGGCGAGAACCCTGAGCAGGGTCGTCTTGCCCGAACCGCTGGCGCCGACGATCGCGAGGCTTTCGCCGGAGCAGATGTGGAGGTTGATATCTTTCAGAACCTGCAGATGACTGCCGTTCAGTCTGTAGGATTTGGAGAGGTGACGGATCGTCACCTCTCCGCGGCGAATGTCCTGGGCGAGGCTCATCACAATTCCTCAGTTGCTTGCCGGCTTGGCATCGGCCGCGAAGATGATGTCCTTCGCCGCCAGCTGGCCCTGCTTCAGTTTGCCTTCGCGAACCAGGACGTCGATCCAGAACTGGATGTCGCGTTCAACAGGCAGACCGCCGGCGCGCACGCCGTAGCCGCGGAAATATTGCGCGATATCGGGGTTCTCGCCGCGTTCGGCCAAGGCCTTTGCCAGGATCTGCTTGGTTTCCTCGGGATGTTCGCGGGCATAGTCGAGGGCGCGGGCCGACTGCTCGACGAAGATCTTCGAGGCTTCGGGATGCTGTTGAATGAAATCGCGGCGCAGGACCACGAAGCCGCCGGCGATGTCGCCGAGCACGTCGGTATCGTCGAACACCGCACGCAGGCCGCCGTTCTTCAGCGCCGCGCCCTCGAAGGTCGTCTGCCAATAGCCGAAGGCGGCAATATCGACCTGCTTGGAGCGCAGCACCTGTTCGAGCTGCGGCCCGGGAACGACGACCTGATTGGCGGAGTCGCTCGGCAGGCCGACGGAGTGCAGGGCCTCGCGAATGGTATAGTCGAGATGGGCGCCGAGCGTGTTGACGGCGATGCTCTTGCCGGCAATGTCCTTGATTGATTTGATCGGGCTGTCTTCCAGCACGTAGAAGGTCGACTGCACCTCGTCATTGATGCCGTTCGACGGATAGGCGGCGACGAAGTCGTTGCCGCCGATGATCGAGTTCAAAACAGCTGACGTGGCGGCGCTGCCGATCTCGACGTCACCGGATGCGAGCGCGATGAGAGAGGCCGGGCCGCCCTGGGCATAGCCGACATTTTCAAACGTGATGCCGGTGTCTTTGAAATAGCCGAGCGCATCGGCGAGTTCATGGGCGGCAAGGCCGCCCTGGCTCGCGAGATAGCGCAGCTTGACGGTATCGGTGGCGGCTGCCGGCGTGGCGAGACCGAGCGCGATCACGGCCGGCAGGAGAAGGTTGCGGGGATGGAAAGTCATGACGTGTCCTTTCGGAAGAGGAAATCGGAGAAAGCGGTCAGGCGTTCGGCTGAGACCAGCGGCAGAGGCGGCGCTGCAGCAGAACCAGCAAGGCATTGGCGGCAAGGCCGAGAAAGGCGAGCAGCAGGATCGCGGCAAACATCAGCGGGATCTGGAAATTGTACTGGGCGTTCATCACCTGGAAGCCGATGCCCTTGTTGGCGCCGATCATCTCGGCGGCGATCAGCAGGAGAAGCGCCGTCGTCGCCGAGAGGCGCAGACCGACGAAGATCGCGGGGACGGAGGCCGGCAGGATGATGCGGCGGAAGACGGTCAGCGATCCGGCGCCATAGGTCCGCGCCATCTCGATGAGCTTCTTGTCTACCTCCTTGACGCCGCCGATCGTGGCGAGCAGCACCGGAAACAGCGTCGCCCAGAAGATCACGAAGATCTTCGACGTTTCGCCGAGGCCGAGCAGCAGGATGAAGACCGGATAGAGCGCCAGCGCCGAGGTCTGGCGGAAGAGCTGCAGGATGGGATCGAGCGCCTGCTCCACTGCACGAAATTGGCCCATGAACAGACCGAGCGGAATGCCGATCACGACTGCAAAGGCGAAGGCGGTCCCCGATCGCTGCAAGCTGATGGCGATGTCATCGAGCAGCGCGCCATTGGCAAGATTGGTCCACAGAGCCGAGAGGATCATGTTCAAGGGCGGGAAGACGGCGGGATTGACCCAGCCCCTGGTGCTCGACACCTGCCAGAGCGCGAGGAAGGCGAGGAGCAGGCCGTAACGCGGCAAAAGCGATGCGAGCGCGCCGCGCAGATAAAATGCGACGATCGAAATCGTGCTTCTTTCGCCGCTTTTCAGGCGGCCGAAGCTTCTCGGGAGAGTCTGGTTGATTTCATAGGCCATGGGTCGCTCCTCACTCTGCTGCCTGGAGAGCTGCATGTCCGGCAGCCCATCGATTGGCGGGGAAAGGCAGGCCGAGGTTCTCCCGGAGCGTCTTGCCTTCATAAGCGGTGCGGAACAGACCGCGGCGCTGCAGTTCCGGGATGACCAGATCGACGAAGTCGTCGAGCGCCGTCGGCAACCAGGGCGGCAGAATGTTGAAGCCGTCGGCCGCTTCGTTCTCGAACCATGTCTGCAGCGTATCGGCGATCTGCTCGGCCGTGCCGACGATGGTGTAATGGCCGCGCGCCGATGCGATCCACTGATAGAGCTGGCGGATGGTGAAGTTGTTCTCGTCGGCGATCTGGCGGATGAGGGCCTGGCGGCTCTTCATGCCCTCCGTCGGCGGCGCCGGCGGCAGAGGACCGTCGAGGTCGTAGCCGTGCAGGTCGAGCGTGCCGCCGGTCAGGCCGTTGAGCAGGCCGATGCCGTCCTCTTCGACGATGAGCGAAGTCAGGCGGTCGTATTTCTCCCGCGCCTCGGCTTCGGTCCTGCCGACGAAGGCGGAGACGCCGGGCATGACCAGGATGTGATCGGGATTGCGGCCGAGGCCGCGGGCGCGTGCCTTGATATCCCGGTAGAACTCCTGGGCGGTTTCGATGTGCTGATGGGCGGTGAAGATGACTTCGGCCGTCGCGGCGGCAAGCCCGCGCCCGTCATCGGACTGCCCGGCCTGCACGATAACGGGATGCCCCTGCGGCGAGCGTGAGACGTTGAGCGGGCCGCGCACGCTGAAATGCTCGCCGCGATGGTCGGTATCGTGCAGCTTCGCCGGATCGAAGAACACGCCGGTCTCCTTGTCGCGGATGAACGCGTCGTCCTCGAAGCTCTCCCAGAGTTTGCGCACGACCTCGACATGCTCGGCGGCGCGGCGATAGCGATCGGCATGCGGAAGCTGCGTGTCGCGATTGAAGTTCTGCGCCGTGAGGTCGCCGGTGGTTGTGACGACATTCCAGCCGGCGCGGCCCTCCGAGATCAGATCCAGCGAAGCGAACTTGCGGGCGGTCGTATAAGGCTCCTCATAAGTGGTCGAGGAGGTGGCGATAAAACCGAGATGGGTGGTCAGAGGCGCGAGTGCCGAGAACAATGTGACGGGCTCGAAGCCGGCGACGCGGGCATTGCCGCCTTCGCGTGCGCCGCCAAAACCGACAGCCAGTCCGTCGGCCAGGAAATAGGCGTCGAAGAGGCCGCGCTCGGCCGTCAGCGCAAGCTGCTTGTGAAACTCGAAACTGGTGGCGCCGTCGGCCGGCTGGTCGGGATGGCGCCATGAGGCGACATGCTGTCCGCCACCGGGAAGAAATGCTCCAAGCCTGATTTTCCGTGTCATCTGGCGTCCTCTCCGTTTGCCTCAACAGCCCCGCTCCTCTGCGAGGGCAGGTATAAATTCGTCTATCGAGCCGTCAGGATATGTTCTCCATAGATTTTATAGAGAAACTTAATTTCATAGTTTCGGGAGAAGAGTGAATAGATTTTCGAGATCGGGAGAAAATTGGAAATCAACGATGGGGGGCGCCAACCGGCAGGCAGTTGGTCTTGCGCTGATCGTTGATGTCTTTGATCGGGCCGGCGGATGCGCAGGCATCCGGCAAGCCCGTGGAAAGGCGGGCGAGCGTGACACGATTTAAGGGAGCATGCGAGGGATGACCGGTTCAGGCACGACGTCCGTGCCGCCGGATCGATGCCTGCGTTTCTACCCGGGGCGTCAGCCCCGTCTTGGCCGGGCCGGGGCATGCTCCAGGCCGGCGGCCGCCTTCTTCAGGCAGTCGAGGTAGCGGTCCCGGTTGGCGATGCCGTCGTCGCGGGGCGTGACGAGACAGAGCGTTGCGGCAGCATGCCCTTCCTCGCCGCGCACCGGCACGGCAAAACAATGGGTGAAGCTGTCGACGATGCTGTTGAAGGTGAAGAGACCTTCACGCTCGGCCTGGCGCACCTCGGCGATGAAGGTTTGCGGCTCGAGCCATTCGCCGCCCGGCAGGCGGAAATCCTGCGGCGGAATGAAATTCAGGATGTCCTGATCCGACAGATGCGCGACGAGCAGGCGGCCCGACGCCGTCCACGGGATCGGCACCGACTGGCCGACATCGGTCGAAATGCGGAACGGCCGCGCGCCTTCGCGCATGCGCACGACCGTATATCGGTTGCCATCCAGCATGCAGAACTGCGCCGTCTCCCGCGTCTCGTCGGCAAGCCGTTCCAGCGTCGCCTCGCATTCGCGGGTGAAATCGAAATGATTTTCATAGGCGGCGCCGAGGAAATAGAGTTTGCGGCCGAGATAGACTCGCCCCTCGCCGCCGGTGAATTCCAAAATGCCGTTGCTCAGCAGCAGGTTGACCAGCTCGTAGACCGAGGAGCGCGGCGCGCCGATCTGCGCTGCGATTTCGTTCGGCTTCAGCGCCTGCCGTTTCTGGCGCAGGAAATCGAGGATCTCGAAGGCGCGGTCGAGCCCGCGGGCGCGTTTGCCGGCTGCTTCGTCCTGAACTGCATCCATTGCTGTCGATCCCAATTTCTGTTCGGCCAAGCTTTTCAAATCCTCCGCCGCATCTGTCAACCGACCTCCGTGATTTCACAGCGGACGAAAATTTTTTTCACCCCTCTTGCGAGGTAGAAAAATCGGCATAAGATCGCCTCGTCCGGTATAAGGATCATATGTACAATATATTGGACATAGATGGCAAGCCGTCAAGGCTGCCGCACAAAAAAGGGGATCGACATGAAGAATTCTGAAAACAGCATTTCCGCTTCACTGCGTCGCAGCCTTCTCGCCGGCGCTGCCGCCGCCGCCGCCCTCCTCGTCTTTTCCACGGGCACGGCCTCGGCCGCCGCCAATTGCATCAAGGGAGACAGGAAGGCGCCCTACACGATCGGCTGGGCGAACATCTATTCGGTGCCGACCTGGATGAAGCAGACCGAAGGCACCATCACGGCCGAAGTGGAGGAGCTGAAGAAAGCCGGCCTCGTCAAGGACCTGATGATTACCGATGCGCAGGGCAATGCTCAGACGCAGATCCAGCATATCCAGTCGATGATCGACGCCAATGTCGACGCCATCGTCGTCATTGCCGGCTCCTCCAACGCGCTCGACCGCGTCATCTCGGATGCCTGCGACAAGGGCATCGCCGTCGTCAATTTCGACAGTCTTGTGAACACCGACAAGGTGACGGCGAAGATCAATACCGATTCCAACGAATGGGGTGCGACCGCGGCCAAGTGGATGGTCAGCCAGCTCGGTGGCAAGGGCAAGATCATCATCATGAACGGCCCGGCCGGCATTTCGGTCAGCGATGATCGCCGCAAGGGCGCCCAGCCGGTCCTCGATGCCAATCCGGGCCTCCAGGTGATCACCGAGACGAACACGGAATATAACGTCGCGCCGGCACAGGAAGCGATGACCAGCCTGCTCTTCGCCGATCCCGAAATCGACGGCGTGCTGTCGCTCGGCGGCGCGCTGTCGGCCGGCTCCGTCCTCGCCTTCGAGCGCCAGGGTCGCGACCAGGTGCCGACGACAGGCGAAAACGCCAGGCAGTTCCTGGAACTCTGGAAGGAGAAGGGCCTGAAGGGCTGGGCGACCATGCAGCCCAACTGGCTCGGCGCGCTTTCCGTCTATACCGCCGTACAGGCACTGCAAGGCAAGGACGTGCCTTCCTTCGTCAAGGTGCCGCTGCCCGTCATCGACGACAGCACCATCGGCAGCTACCTCGCCCGCGCCGACAAGTTCCCGGCCGACGGCTACATCTACTCGGACTATGACCAGGCGCTCTTCGACAAGCTGCTTGCCAAGTAATCCCGAGCTGAGGACACCGTCATGACGGAAGAACGGCCCTTGCTGGAAGCCCGGCAGGTGTTCAAGGGATTTTTCGGCAATCCCGTTTTGAAGGGCGTCGATATCGCCCTTCTGCCGGGCAGGGTTCACGCCCTGCTCGGTGAAAACGGGGCCGGCAAGTCGACGCTGATCAATCTTCTGTCCGGCGCCCTTCAGCCGGACAGCGGTTCCATCCTTGTCGACGGGATGCCTGTCGGGCGTTTCAGCCCGGCGGCGGCGCGGGCGGCGGGCATCGCCGTGGTTCAGCAGGAGCTGAGCCTGACGGCCAGCCTGTCGATTGCCGAAAACATCGGAACCGGCGCCTTTCCGCGCCGGTTCGGCCTGATCGACTACGCAGCGCTGCATCGCGGCGTGCGACAGGTCTGCGACATGGTCGGGCTCACCGAACCGCTCGACATGCCGGTCGCCGATCTGGCGCTCGGCCGCCGTCAGATGGTGGAGATCGCCAAGGCGCTGTTCCGCAAACCGCGCGTGCTCATTCTGGATGAGCCGACCTCGTCGCTCTCCGCCCATGAAGCGGGTATCCTGGCTCGGCTGATCGAGACGCTCAAAGGCCGCGGCATCGCCCTTCTCTATATTTCCCACCGCCTCAACGAGGTGCAGGCGCTCTGCTCGCATGTCACGGTGCTGAAGGACGGCGGTGTCACGGCCGACCAGTCGCTCTCCGGCATCGATGGCGAGGGGCTGGTCCGCCTGATGGTCGGCCGTGAAACCGGCGACCTGTTCCCGCTGCGCGCCGCCGCCAAGCCCGGCGCGACGCGCATCAGTGTCGAAGACTTTTCCGCCGGCATGGTGCGCCATATCGGCTTCTCCGCCCGCGCCGGCGAGATCGTCGGTATCGGTGGGTTGGTGGGACAGGGGCAGGAAGACCTGCTGCTCGGGCTCTACGGCGCGATTCCCGCGTCTGCCGCCCGGGCGGAGGTCTCCGGCAAACCCGGCCTGCCCGCCAATGTCGGTGCGGCGAATGCGGCGGGAATCGTCTATGTACCTGCCGACCGCAAACAAGAGGGATTGGTGCTGCCGCATTCCATCGCCGCCAATCTCATCCTCCCCTCGCTCGGACGGCTCGCCCGCAAGGGGCTGCGCGACCTAACAGCGGAAGAGGGCCTGGTCGCCGATCTCGCGCGCCGGCTGACGATCAAGGGCGATACGGCCCGCCCGGTGCAGGCGCTTTCCGGCGGCAACCAGCAGAAGGTGGCGCTTGCCAAATGGCTGCCGCTCGATCCCTCCATTCTGCTTCTCAACGATCCGACGCGCGGCGTCGACATCGAGACCAAGCGGGAAATCTATTTGATGCTTCGCGCCTTCGCAGCCGAGGGGCGGCTCGTCATTCTCGTCAGCTCCGATACGCCGGAGCTCGTCCATCTCTGCGACCGCGTCGTGGTTCTGCGCGAAGGTCGCGTCGCGTCGGTACTGCCGCAGGACGCGATCAGCGAACGGGCGATCGTCGGCGCGGCCATGGGCATTGCGGCCACGCCGCAGGGGGAGGCGGCATGAGCGCGATCTCGTCATCCGGGCTCTATGGCGCAATCCAGCTGCGCCGCAACCGCGGCCTTGCCGGCCTCTATCTGGTGGTCGCCGCCTTTCTCATCCTCTATGCGGTGCTCTTTCCCGGCATCCTTTCGATCGGCGGCTTCTCGAAGTTCACGCAGAACTGGTTCCCGCTTGCGCTCGTCACCATGGCGCAGGCGCTGCTCATGTTGAACGGCGGCATCACCCTGGCGATCGGCCCGCTGGTGAGCCTGGGAGCGGTGATCGCGGCGACGACGATGCAAGGGGTGCTCGGCGTACCGGGCGGCATTTTTGCGGTCGCACTCGCCGGTCTTGCGATCGGCGCCGTCATCGGCGCCATCGTCACGCATCTGAGGCTGCCGGCGATCATCGTCACGCTGGCCGGCTCCTTCATCATCAGCGGTGTCGCGCTCATTCTGCTGCCGCGGCCGGGCGGCTTCATTCCCGATTGGCTGTCGACAGCACTTGCCGGCCACACGCCCGTCGCCTTCCTGCTGCTTGTCGTGATCCTCATGCTCTGGAAAGCCTTTCTGGCAACGCCGCTCGGCCTCGGCATCTATGCGGCCGGCGACAATCCGGTCGGCGCATTCCGTTCCGGTGTCCCGGTCGAGCGAGTGAAGGTCGCAGCCTTCGCGCTCTCCGGTCTGCTTGCGGCACTGACCGGCCTTTTCGTCGCGGCGCAGACCGGCTCGGGCGATCCTGTGATCGGTACGCCCTTCACGCTGAACTCGATCGCCGCCGCCGTGCTCGGCGGGGTGGGTTTCCTCGGCGGCAAGGGCACGATGCGCGGCGCGATCTGCGGCAGCCTGCTGCTCTCGGTGATGATCAACGTCATGTTCTTCCTCGGTTTCCCGCCGGTCGCGCAATATGTCGCGCAAGGGTTGATTATCGTCGGCGCGGTCGCCGTTCCGGAACTTCTTAAGGGTTGGAGGGCAAGGCGATGAACATCATCCGGTCCGCGTTTCGCAATCCGCCGCTGCTGACCTTGCTTTTGGTCGCGCTCGTCTGGATCGTCGCAAGCGTCTCGTTGCGCGGTTTCGGCGCCTATGGCCATCTGCGCTACCTGCTCGAGCTTGCGGCGGTCATCGGCATCGCCGCAGCCGGCCAGACGCTCGTCATCCTGATGGGCGGCATCGATCTTTCGGTCGGGGCCGTCATCACAGTCACGGCGATCCTGCTGCCGCTGATTTCGCCGGCCTGGGACCCGACCGGCCTTGCCGGCATCGCGGCAGCCCTTGCCATCGCCACCGGCATCGGCCTGATGAACGGCGCGGGTGCTGCCTATCTGCGCGTGCCGCCGATCATCATGACGCTTGCCATGGCGACTTTCCTGCAGGGGCTGCTCGTCATCGTCGCCGGCGGCAGTGCGGTCACCGTCAGCAATCCGGCGGTCATTCTGCTCGGCCAGGCGCGGCCGTTCGGCATCCCCTCGGGCATTCTGCTGTGGCTCGCCGTCTCGGTCGTCGTCCTGTTGCTTATCCACCGCATGCCGATCGGCGCCCGCTTCCTGGCGCTTGGGGCAAACCCGCTCGCCGCCCGGCTTTCCGGCGTCAGCGTGACGCGCAACACGTTGATCGTCCATACGCTGTCGGGCTTTTTCGCCGGGCTTGCCGGCATTCTGGTGCTCGGCATGAACCGGCAAGGCTATGTCGGCATCGGCGATCCTTATCTGCTGACGTCGATCGCCGCCGTCGTGCTCGGCGGCACCTCCATCCTCGGCGGCCGCGGCACCTATGCCGGCACCATTCCGGGCGCCATCCTGCTCGTCACCACGACGGCGTTGATCACCGTCGTCAACGCCTCGCCCGGCTGGCGCTCGATCATGTTCGGCACGCTGATCCTCGCCCTTCTGCTGGTGTCCGGCCGCGAGGCGCGCAGATGACGCAGCGCTACGACGGGCCGGTGATCGACCCGCATCATCACCTCTGGGACCTCGGCCTGCAGCGCCATCCCTGGCTTCAGAAGGCGCAGACCTCCGGCGAGGAGACGGCGTTCGGCAGTCTCGCGCCGATCCTGCGCAACTACGGCATCGACGACTATCGCGCCGATGCCGCGCGCCAGAACATCGTTGCGACGGTGCATGTGGAGGCCGGCTGGTCGGTTGCCCACCCGCTGGAAGAGAGCCGCTGGCTTGGCGGTCTCGACCGCAGCTCCGGCGTGGCGCGCCGTTATGTCGCCCGCGTTCCCCTCGACGGGCCGGACGCCGCGCGCCTGCTCGAAGCGGAGGCGGAAAATCCCAACGTCGTCGGCATCCGCGATATTCTGAGCTGGCATCCGGATGTGGCGAAGCGTTTTGCGCCGCGTCCGGATCGCATGGGCGATCCCGCCTGGCGCGCGGGGCTTGCCCATGCCACGCGGCTCGGGCTGGTCTTCGACCTGATGCTCTATCCCTGGCAGATGGCTGAGGCGCTCGATCTGGTGCAGGCTTTTCCCGATACGCTTTTCGTGCTCAACCACGGCGGCAGCCCTGCCGACCGGACGAAGGACGGCATGGCGCTCTGGCATCGCGGCCTGCGGGCGTTCGGCGGCAAACCGAACCTGCGGCTGAAGATTTCCGACCTCGTCGCCTATGACAATGACTGGACGCTCGAAAGCCTGCGGCCGGTGATCGAGCATTGCCTCGATTGTTTCGGCCCGGCGCGGTCGATGTTTGCCAGCGACTTCCCGGTCGCGGGTCTGCATGCTTCTTTCGACGAGGTCTATCAGGTGTTTCGCACGGTTGCCGCTGAGCTATCTCTCGACGAGCAGCGCGCTTTGTTCTTTGCCACAGCCAACGACACCTATCGCCTCGGCTTGGACGATCCGGCCGGGATCGGCAGAGGCCGCCATGTCTGATCTTCATGCTGCGACGGACGACATGGTGCTCGATGAGCGAGTGCGCGGCTTTCCGCCGGGCCATCCGCCGCTGCCGCTTGCGGCAGTGGGAACGCAGGGATGGAAACCTTATGACGGCAGGATGGCGTTGCCGCTGATCTCGCTCGACCGGCAGGCCTTCGCCGGTAATGTCGACCTGATGATGGCCTATGTGAAAAGCCATGGCGCCGAAATCGCGCCGCACGCCAAGACGCCGATGTCGACGGCGCTGGCAGCGGCGCTTCTGGCCGCGGGCGCCTGGGGCACGACCGTCGCCGATATCCGTCAGGCCGCCGTGCTGCTCAAGGCGGGACAGCGCCGCCTGATTCTCGCCAACGAGATCGGCGGGACCGCCGCCGCTCGCCGGCTTGCGGCCCTGCTTTCGGACTATCCCGACGCAGAGCTCCATGTCTTCGTCGATTCGATTGCCCTCGTTGAGGCGCTTCGGTCCGCATGGCAGGAGCGTGCGGATCTGCCGGCTCTCGGCCTGATGGTGGAGTTCGGCGCCGGCCGTGCGGGTCTCCGCAGCGCCGATGCCGCGGCGGCTATTCTCGACGCGATCCTTGCCGTGGAGACGCCGGCCTTCCGGCTGAGCGGCATCGCCGCCTATGAGGGTGCGGCCGCGACGGCCGATCCTGAAGAGACGATGCTGCGCATCGATGCGCTGATGGCGATGACATCAGATTTCCTGCCGAAGATACGCGCCCGCATCGGAAGGGAGCGGCCGCTTCTTCTGACATCAGGCGGTTCGGTGTTTTTCGACGTCGTGGTGGCGCGGCTTTCCGCCGCCGTCGCGGCCGATCCCGCCTGCCGGCTGGTGCTGCGCAGCGGCGCCATCTTCTTTCACGATCACGGCATCTACGAGCGCGGCCTTGCCGGCCTCGATGCGCGCGGCGGCTTGCGCATCGGCGATAAGACGGTTTCGGCGGCCGCGGGCTTCCGCCCGGCGCTCAGGGTCTGGGCCGAGGTGCTCTCCCGGCCGGAACCAGGGCTTGCGATTTCAGGCATGGGCATGCGCGACGTGGCGATGGACCAAGGCCTGCCGCGGCCGCTGGCGCTTTATCGCAATGGCGTGCGCCTCGCCGATCTCGAAGGCGCCAGAGTTTTCCGCCTCAACGATCAACACGCCTTCATGGCGCTTGCCGATGACAGCGACGTCGCGGTCGGCGACGTCATCGAGTTCGGCATCTCGCATCCATGCACCTGCCTTGACCGGCATGCGATCCTTTATGGCCTCGATCCGGATCATTCGGTGACGGCCGCCTATCTCACAAGCTTCGGCTGAATTCTCCCTGTAAAGCCAAGAAAAGGAAAAGCTGCATGATCCAGCGTTATCAGAAGGGCTCGCGTATGAGCCAGGCTGTCAGCTACGGAGGTCTCGTCTATATTGCCGGCCAGGTCGCGGACAATCGCAAGGCTGATATCGAGGAGCAGACCCGCGACGTGCTCGCCAAAATCGACGCCCTTTTGAAGGAAGCCGGCACGGACCGCTCGCGCCTGCTCGCCGTCAACGTTTTCCTGCCGGCGATCGTCGATTTCGAGGCGATGAACGGCGTCTATGACGGCTGGATCGACATCGAAAACCCGCCGGCCCGCGCCTGCACCGAAGCCCGCCTTGCCGACCCGGACCTGCGCGTCGAAATGACCGCGGTCGCAGCCCTCTGATCGAGGGCGAGCGCGCTCGAACTGGAGACATCATGCATAGTGGTCTCGTCAATCCGATCGACTTTTCGCGCGAGGGCCGTCAGGCCGGTCATCTCGCCATTCCCTATTCGATCGACCGTTCGCCCTACTATCAGATCCGCATTCCGATCCTTCGTCTCAAAAATGGCGAGGGGCCGTCTTTGCTGCTGATGGCCGGCAACCACGGCGACGAATATGAGGGCGAACTGCAGCTCGCCCGGCTGATGCGCCTGCTCGACGCCGCTGAAATCCGCGGCGCTATTACCATTCTGCCGATGGCGAACCTGCCGGCGGTGATGGCGGCGAAGCGCTGCTCGCCCTTCGACGGCGGCAACCTCAACCGGGCCTTTCCCGGCGATCCCATGGGATCGCCGACGGCGCGTCTGGCGCATTTCCTCGAACACGAGCTCTTTCCGCGCCATGACGTCATGTTCGACCTGCATTCGGGCGGCACGTCGATGGCGCACCTGCCCTGCACGCTGATCGAGCGGCAGGCCGACGCCACCCGCTTCGAGCGGTCGGTCGCGCTGATGCGGGCGATGGGCGCGTCGCATGCCTTCATCGCCGACAATGGCCCGGCGGCGCCGACATCGATGGGGGCTACGGCAAGGGCCGGCATCATCGGTCTTTCCGGCGAGTTCGGCGGCGGCGGAACCGTGACGTCCGCGACGATGGCCTTCACGGCGGCGGCGATCGACCGGCTGCTTGTGGCCCTCGGCATCGTCGGGCGTCCGGTCCTCTCCCGCGCGCCGCTTGCCGAGCCGGGACCGCTGCAGCTCCTGTCGCTCTCCCGGCACAGCCAGGGCATCTATGCCGACCGCAGAGGCTGGTTCGAGCCGGCCGCGCCCCTTGGCGCCATCGTTTCGGCCGGCGACCTCGCCGGATGGTATCACGATCTGGAACGCCTGGAGCAGCCGGAGGAAGAGCTGCGCTTTGCCGAGGACGGCATCGTCATTTCCCACCGGCTGCATTGCGACAGCCAGGCCGGTGACTGCCTGATCCAGGTCGCCGAACCGATTGCCGCTTAGCTGATCGCGGCGACCGCCGCCTTGACCCAGTCGAGGCGCTTTGCCGGGATGAGGCCGTAATTGTAGAAGTTCACGCCGTCAGCGCCAGCTTCGACGGCGGCCTTGGCGCGGGCCGCCAGCACCGCGGCTTCACCGACCTCGGGATAGAAGACGCGCAGGCCAACGCCGAGGAATTTTTCCGATCCGAGTGCCGCCCGGCCGGTGCGGATGACATCGCCGATCGCATTCGGCTCCATGTCGTAGCAGCAGAGGATCGCCCCGTCGCAGATCTTGCCGACGGCTGCAAGATCGGCGCCGCCGAGCCAGCCGTCCTTCAGGTCGATCAGTACGATCCGGCTCGCTGGATCGGCCGCGGCCTTGATCTCACCGATCAGGCTGGTCACCGGCTCGGCTCGCCAGGCGAGATAGGCATGCAGATCGGGATGGTCGCGGAAGGCATCGATGCCGGCGGCGGGGAAATCCGGGAACTGCCGTTCCGGCACATCACGTTGGCAGAGTTCGGCGATGAAACGCGCAACCGTTCGGCGCGCGCCTTCGACCGGCACGCCGGCCCTTGCCGCGCGCGCCGTGCAATAGTCGCAGAAGCAGAGCGACAGCAGGAAATCGTCTTCCGCATTCAGGCCGACGCCGTCCTTCTCATGATGGTATTCATGCGCGAAGCCCATGAAGTTCGGGCTTTCGAGTTCCACCATGTCCGGCCGGTAATTCATGGTGATGTCGCGCACGAGGGTGACGGCATAGGCCCGCGCCGCCGGGCTGGAGGGGCAGAGATTGTAATAGTTGGCATTGCCGAAGGCGTTGCGCGTCACGTGGTCGGGATGCAGCATGCCGAGACGGCTATTGTGGAGGCAGACCGTCCAGCAGGAGACCTTGAGACCCGTCACGCCGCGGTCCTGGGTCAGCGCCTCCAGCATGTCGCCGCGCTCGGTGACATTCGCCGCCATCAGCGGCCGGATCAGCTTATCCTGCCACAGGCTCTCGTCCGGCCGAAAGTAGACCGTCCCGTCCTCGGGAAAATAGGCCTTCTGCCGCGGGCTGCGCGGCTGGAGGAAGCGGCCCGCATGATAGGAGGTCGCCATGCTGATCGTGTTGAGGCCGGCGCGGTT
The DNA here is from genome assembly GCF_030053155.1 of Rhizobium sp. BT03. NCBI lineage: Bacteria > Pseudomonadati > Pseudomonadota > Alphaproteobacteria > Hyphomicrobiales > Rhizobiaceae > Rhizobium > Rhizobium sp. BT03. The sequence continues at coordinate 218,934 of NZ_CP125644.1, read as the reverse complement.
GCGAAACTCGGCGGCAATCGCATCAAGCCCCTGGTCCTGGATATCCCAGGGGTAGGTCCACATCGAAAGGTGCATGGCGCGCTCCGGTCAAATCTGTCCGCTTTATAGAACATCTGTCCATAATAGTGTCCAGGCCGATCTTCGAGGGCCAGCCTTTTTCAATCGAACACGCGTTGATGGGCGGCATTCTCGTTGTAGCGTGCGCGCGCCCGTTCGAGCCGTTCCGGGCCGCCGACCGCAGGAACGGCAACGTCCCACCAATGGCCGCCCGCATCGGTTCCGGGAACCGCATCGGTGTCGATCACCAGAATGCTCGGGATGTTCCGTCCCCGCGCGGCGATGATGCGGGCCTCGAGTTCGGCGATCGATCCCACCTTTTCGGCATGGGCGCCCATCGAAGCGGCATGCGCGACGAAATCGATCTCGGGCTGCACATCGACATTGCAGTCCTTGTACATATTGTTGAACTCGGCGCCGCCGCACTCGATCTGCAGACGGTTGATGCAGCCGTAGCCGCGATTGTCGGTCAGAACCACGGTGTACGGCACACGGCGCATGACGGCGGTGGCGAGTTCCGAATTGGCCATCATGTAGGAGCCGTCACCGACGAAGCAGATGACCTCCTTATCGGGGCGCGCGAGCTTGATGCCCATGGCGCCCGCCACTTCGTAACCCATGCAGGAGAAACCATATTCCATGTGATATCCGCCTTGGGCGGATTGCCACAGCACCTGCAACGCGCCGGGCATGGTGCCGGCCGCGCACATGACCACGGAGTTTTGCGCCGAGACCCGCTGCACGGCGCCGATGACCTGAGCATCGGTGGGCAGGTTTTGCGGTGCGTCCGCTGGCGGCGGCGCAGTCACGCGCGCGACCGTTTCGAGCCAATCGGCCCTGCTTGCCGCGTCGACATCGGGGCCGCGATGCGCTCCAAGCGCCGCCGACAGGCGCATGAGCGTGACCTTGGCATCCCCGACGCAGGGCAATGCCGAATGTTTGGTCGCATCATATCCGGCAAGGTTGATCGAGGCGAGCCGACGGGCGGGATTGCGGAAAAGCGCCCAGCTGCCCGTCGTGAAATCCTGGAACCGCGTGCCGATGCCGATTACGAGGTCCGCCTCGGCGCAGAGGGCATTGGCCGACGCCGATCCGGTGACACCGGGCGACCCGAAGTTCAACGGGTGCTCCCAGCTGTTGGCGCCCTTGCCGGCCTGGCTTTCGACGAAGGGGATATGGTGTTTCTCCGCGAAGGCGGCGAGTTCGGCCTCGGCCTCGGAATAAAGGACGCCGCCGCCGGAGATGATGACTGGCTTGCGGGCCGCTCGGATGGCATCGGCAAGATCCGCCACCTCCCTCGGATCCGGTTCGGGACGGCGGATGCGCCACAGCTTCGGTTCGAAAAAAGCTTTCGGATAGTCGTAAAGCTCCGCCTGCACATCCTGGCAGAATGCCAGGGTGACGGGGCCGCAGCTGCCGGGATCGGTCATGACCGCCAGGGCGCGCGGCAGGCAGGTCAGGAGATGTTCGGGACGGGCGATCCGGTCGAAATAGGCCGAGACCGGCCGGAAGCAGTCATTGGCGCTGACGGTGCCGTCGTTCATGTCTTCGATCTGCTGCAGCACCGGCTCGGGACGGCGGTTGGCAAACACGTCGCCGGGGATGAAAAGCACGGGCAATCTGTTGACATGGGCAAGCGCGCAGGCCGTGACCATATTGGTGGCGCCCGGGCCGATCGAGGAGGTCACGGCGTGGGCGCGCCTGCGTTTCAACGTCTTGGCATAGGCGATGGCCGCATGCGCCATGGTCTGCTCGTTCTGGCCGCGCCATGTCGGAAGCGCCTCGCCGATCCCGTGCAGCGCCTCGCCGATCCCGGCGACATTGCCGTGACCGAAGATCGCCCAGACGCCTTCGATGAAGCGTTCGCCGCCCTCGGTCATCTGCACCGAAAGCCACTTCACCATGGCCTGCGCGGCCGTGAGTTTGATTGTCGTCGTCATGCTGCCTTCTCCTGTGCTGCCAGTCTCGCCTCGTCCCATATCGAGCACAGGCGCCGATAGCGCTTCGCCATCTCCTCGACCGCGGCGGCGTCTTGCATTTCATCTTTCATCCAGGCGCGCGCGACATCGCCGAAGATGGTCCGGCCGACGGCAAATCCCTTGACCAGATCGAAACCGGCCGCCACTTCGAAACTCGCGGCCAGTTCGGCCTCCGGCGCGTCGAGGCCGAGCACGACGATGCCCCTGGTATAGCGGTCGTTCTTTTCGATCGCCCGGATGGTGTGCGTCCAGGCGGCCGCCGTCGTCATCGGCTCGAGCTTCCACCAGTCCGGGAAGACGCCGAGATCGTAGAATTGCTGGATCAGGATCGCGGTCGTCTGATCGTCGACCGGCGCCACCTTGGAGGGGATGATCTCCAGCAGGAATTCGAGGTGGTTGCGCCGCGATGCCTCGAACAGCCGTTTGACGGTCGCCTGCTGATCCGCCCGGATTTGCGCGTCGTCGTCGGGGTGGCAGAAGCAGAGCACCTTGACGACGTTTTCGCGCGCCCATTCGCCGAGGCCGCCATAGTCACTGCCCAGTTCAGGCTCCAGCGTCAGCGGCCGGGAGCCCGGCCATTCGCAGGGCCTTCCGATCCAGAGGCCGGTGCCGGAAGCTGCGTGCAGCGCCTTTCGACCGATGCGACTGTCGCACAGAATGCCGTAGCCAGGCCGGCCGGCCTGGACCTCGACGGCCGCCTGAAGGCAAAGCTCTTTGAACGCGCCGCCCTTTTCGAGGCTATAACCAGGCATCTGTTCAAGCTGGATCCGATGATCGAAGGCGAAAATGCGATAATCCATGTGATCGTCGCCGTGATTGCGATGGCGGTTGGTCGACCAGTGGATCTGTTCGAGCGCCTGGTCGTTCCGCAGGTCGGGCCGCTCGATACCGCGCTTCAGGAAGAATTCCAGCTCCTCCAGCGAGGGATAGGCCGGCGTGCATCCATGGCGGGAGACCGCGAAGGCGCCGCAGGCATTGGCATATTTCAATGCGGTCGGCCAGCCTTTGGCGTCGAGCCAGCCTTTCAGCAGACCTGCGAAGAAGCCGTCGCCGGCGCCGAGCACGTTGAAGACCTCGATCGGGAACCCCTCCCCCGATACGCCGTCATCGAGATTGTCGGGGATCGCGGCCTCGAAGGCGACCGCACCTTTGGCGCCGCGTTTGCAGATGAGCGTCGCGGTGGAAACGGCGCGCACGGCCCTCAGCGCTGCGACCGTATCCGTCGTTCCGCCGGCAATGTGGAATTCCTCCTCCGTGCCGACGATCAGGTCGAAAAAATGCAGGGTCGATTGCAGTTTCTCCGTGACCTGCCTGCTCTCGATATAACGGCTTTCTCCGTCGCCATGGCCGGCCACGCCCCACAGGTTCGGGCGATAGTCGATATCGAGCGCCGCTTTCACGCCAGCGCCGCGCGCAAGTCCGAGCGCTTTCAGCACGGCCGCCTCGGTGCGCGGATGGGAAAGATGGGTGCCGGTGACGACGATCGCCCGGGCCGAGGCGATGTAGTCCTGCCGGATATCATCTTCGCAAAGCGCCATGTCGGCGCAGTTCTCGCGGTAGAAGATCAGCGGGAAAGTATCTTCGTCGCGGATGCCGAGCAGAACGAGCGCCGTCAGCCGCTGCGGATCGGTGACGACACCGCCGATATCGACGCCTTCGCGCTGAAGCTGCTCGCGGATGAAGCGCCCCATATGCTCGTCGCCAACCCGCGTGATGAGGCCGGCTTTCAAGCCGAGCCGCGCTGCACCGCAGGCAATGTTGGTCGGGGAGCCGCCGATATATTTATTGAACGAGCCCATATCTTCGAGCCGCCCGCCGACCTGAAGGCCGTAGAGATCGACCGAAGAGCGGCCGATCGTGATGACGTCGAGTGATTTCATATCCAATCTCCAGGAAATGCTTCGGAGGCCGACGCAAACGAGGGCGGCCATAGAGAAAGATGCGGTGGGCGTCAGCGTCGCCTTGTCACGCTGCGCTGGCCTTCCCTCCCCTGAAGCCCATGCGGTGCAGGAAGTCTCGGCTGGCCGCCAGATCGTCGAGAATGCTGCCCGTGTTACGGGGGTCGCGTTCCTGCTCGACGGTGATGTAACCGCCATAGCCGAGCTCGGTCAGAAGGTCGCGAACCGCGGAATAGTCGATGGATCCGCGTCCGATCGGACACATGACGCCCTTGCCGCAGGCATCGAAGAAGCGGATGCGTTCGCCCAAGACCTCCTGAAAGACCTTGGCATCGATGTCCTTGAAGTGGATGTAATCGACACGATCCCAGTAGCGGCGTAGGGTCTCGACCGGATCCATGCCGGAATAGGCCATGTGCCCTGTGTCGAGGCAAAGACCGGCCAGCTCGGCAGGGATGTCGTTGACGATCCGCTCGAGTTCATCGGCGAACTCGATATAACCGCCGGCATGCGGATGGATGGTTGCCCGGACACCGTACTTGTCGCGGGCAAGAGCCGCGATCGCACGGATATTGTCGATCATCCCGCGCCAAGCCGCCTCATCGAGGCGAGCCGCGCGGTCGGAATGCCCGGCCGTGTAGTCGCGCTCGTCGTGTCCCCAGTCCATGACGGTCAAGTAGGGAGCCGCGAAGCGCTGCCCCGGATGGGTCTCGGGCTTCGGAAGCTGCACGATCAATGCGCAGATCTCATCGGTCTGGCGCAGGAGATTGTCACGGTTGCCGGGTGAGACGAGATCGTCGAAAATCGTGCCGGCGACGATCTTGAGATCCCGCTTGTTCAACGCATCCGCGACGACATCGAGATCGAGCGGCAGGTAGCCGTATGGGCCGAGCTCCAGTCCGCCGAAGCCCGCGGCCTGCGCTTCGTCCAGCACTTTCCGCCAGGCAGGCAGATGCGGATTCCCAACATCGTCGACGCCCCAGCAGCACGGTGCGGTGGTTATGGTGATCGGGTTGGTCATTCAGGTCTCGGTGTTGATCGTCTCGAAGGTCAGGGACCGGTGAAACTGTTCGTGAAAGGCGATGAAGCGCTTCGTATGATCCTGCTCCATGTGGAAGGCGTGCGCGGCCTCGTCCTTCCAGGACTCGACGAAGACCAGCCGGTCGGGATCGTCGGTGCTGGTGAAGAAGTCATAGGAGAGGCAGCCGGGCTCCGCCCGCGTCGCGGCCTGCACCTCAGGGGCGCGGGCGAGAATCTCGTCCCGCGTCCCAGGGCGAAGTTCGATCGTGATGATGAACTTGTAGGGCCGCGTCATCGGCTGATCGTTGCCTGCAGCGCGTCGATGGAGGACTGGATCCCGGCGTCCGTGGACATGGTGAAATCTTCCATCTCCAGGCTGACCCAGCCGTTGTAGCCGACCATGCGCACGACGGAGAAAAACTCCTTCCACCATTGCAGATCATGGCCGGCGCCGACGGCGACGTAGTTCCAGCTGCGGTTGGCGACGTCGGTGACGTCCTTGAGTTCGAGCAGGCCGTTGACGTCGGCAAGGCCCCGCTCGATGCGGGTGTCCTTGCCGTGGCAATGATGGATGGCGTTGCCGAGTGCACGGGCCGAAGCAATCGGGTCGGCGCCCTTCCAGAACAGATGGCTCGGATCGAGGTTCATGCCGACCGACGGGCCGACCTCGTTGCGCAGGCGGAACAGGGTTTCCGGGTTCCAGACGAGCATGGCCGAGAAGTTTTCGAGCGCGTATCTCTCGACGCCGACTTCGCTGGCGAGCTTGACCAGGTCGTGCCAGAGCGGGAAGGCGCGATCTTCCCACTGGTAGCGGTCACGTTCCGGCATCTCGTCCGGCCAGCTCTTGGTGTAGACGAGCCAGTTGGGAACCATGTCGCCGGGGGCGGCTTCCGGCAGGCCGGACATGGTGACGATCGTCTTGACGCCGATTTCGCCGGCAAGACGGATCGTCTGTTCCATTTCCTTGCGGTGACGCTTGCCCATGTCGCCCGGATCGAGCGGGTTTGCCGAGCAGTTCAGCGCCGCGATTTCGAGGCCGCGGGCTTCGATTTCCTTGAGCTTGGTTTTCAGGAGTCCCTTGTCTTCCAGCAGTTCATCCGCGCGAAAATGCGGCGCGCGGGACCAGCCGCCGCCGGTCATCTCGATGCCCTCGACGCCGAGTTTGACGCATTTGTCGAGCATGTCGGTGAAAGAAAGGTCGCCCATGACGTCGGTGCAGATCGAAAGTTTCATATCATTGTCTTTCTAAAGGGAGGGTGTTGGGGACGCGCCTTGGGAGGAGGATGGAGGAGATCCGGCGCGCCCCCTGCTCGATCATTCAAATGCGACCCAGGCCGCGCCCGCATCGGCCGAACGGACGCAATTCTCAAGCCAGCGCACGCCTTCGGTGCCGGCCTCGATGCCGGGATAGTGGTGCGCCTTGAGGAAGGCCTCGTCGCCGCGGCGTTTGGCGTCGATCGCCTGGGCAATCCAGAGGTAGATGTTCGCCCAGCTGTCGCCGAGGCCCTCGGTGTGCAGCGCGCCCATGCGGTCGGCCGCCAGGCTTTCTTCCTCAAGATAGGGCATGCCGTGATGCAGAGTGCGGTTCGGCTCGCCCTGCACTTCATAGATCAGCTGGTCGGGATGGGCATCCGACCATTCGATCGAGGCCTTGGAGCCGACGAAGCGATAGCGCTGCGAACCCATGTTGCCGGCATTGACCGATGACACCCAGAGGCGGCCGCGGGCGCCGTTGTCGTAATGCATGAGGACGGTGGCATGGTCTTCGAGCGGCGCGCGGGTCGGAATGAAGGCCTTGCGGTCGCAGAGCAGCTTTTCGATCTTCAGATGCGGCAGCACCACTTCGGAGAGGTAGTAGAGATGGGTGCCGATATCGCCGAGAACGAAGGTCGGGCCGGCCGTCTTCGGATTGGTGCGCCATTTCACTGCTTCGCCGGCGCCGACATCGTCGCCCGCATTGAAGCCGTGGGTATATTGCATGTCGACGATGCGGATCTCGCCGAGCATGCCCTTCCTGACCATCGCCGCCATCTGATGAACCAGCGGATGGCCGGTGAAGCCATAGGTGACGCCGACGATCAGCCCCTTTTCTTCGGCGAGCTTCGCCACCTCGTCGCATTCGGCGACGGTGAAGAACAGCGGCTTTTCGCAGATCACATGCAGGCCGGCTTCCAGGCATGCCTTGGTGATCTCGTAATGGGTGAAATTCGGCGTGGCGATCGAGACGACTTCCACGCCGTCCTCGCGCCCAGCCTCCCTGGCGATCAACTCCTTGTAGTCGCCATAGCACCGGTCGGCGGCAACGCCGATCCGCGTGCCGAAGTCGCGCCCGCGTTCGGCGTCGAGATCGAAGGCTCCGCAAACGAGCCGGTAGGTGCCGTCCCGCTGGGCGCCGGTTCTATGCTTGTAGCCCACCTGCCCGGTGCGGCCGCCGCCGACCATGCCCCAGCGCAAGGGGCGCTCGATGGATCTTTCTCCGTTGATCATCTGATCATTGCTCCTGAATTGGTCTATCTCGTCATTCCGCCGCCATGGCGGTCGGCGCTGCGTAAAGCTTGGGTTTCGGTATCATGTTGACGGGTTCGAGGCCGCCGCTGGTCACGGCTCTGAGAGCGGCATCGGCCACCAGCGTGGCCGCATAACCATCCCAGGTGGAAGGACCGCCGGCCGTGCCCTTGGAGGCGGCGACGATCCACTCCCGGAATTCCTGGTCGTAAGCTTCGATGAAGCGTTCGCGCCAATCCTCGGGGATCGCTTGACGAATGCCGCTCGAATCCGAGATCACGGTTGACGGGCGGTTCGGAAGGGCGGCGACACCCGCCTCGCAGCTGATCTCGCCGCGGATGTCGTAGCCATAGGCGATGTTCACCGAAATCTCGACGTCAACCAGCGCGCCCGAGGCCATGTGCAGAAGCACGAACACCGGATCGCGCAACGCGCCGCCGCGCGAGGAGCGGCGCGGCACACGCACCTCCACCCCGGTGACTTCGTCGGACAGGAGCCAGCGGGAAATATCGGCGTCATGCACCAGCGTGTCGTTCAGCGGCATCTCGGAGGTGTAGAGCCCTGCGGGAACCGAAGCATTGCGATGCACGGAATGAAACATTAGCGGTGCGCCGAGTCTCCCGCCGTCGATGACCGCCTTCAGGCGGCGATAATCGGCATCGAAACGGCGCATGAAACCCACCTGGACGAGCCGCCGGCCGAAGGCCGCTTCCGCCTCCATCACGCGGAGCGCGGCCGCCTCGGAGGTCACCAGCGGCTTTTCGCAGAACACCGGCTTGCCGGCGGCAATGCAAGCGAGCAGCTGCTCCTCATGGGCCGGCCCCCAGGAGCAGATGATCACGGCCTGCACCTTTTCCGAGGAGATCAGCGCCGAAGGGGTGGCGAACACCTCCGCTCCCGCGGGGGCGGCAGCGGCGGCGCGGGCCTGGTCGATATCGGTCACACCGACGATTTCGACTCCGGAAACGACGTTCGTCAGGCGGCGGATATGATCCTGACCGATCATACCGGTGCCGATGACGCCAACCTGAAGGGTCATTTCGCCCCCCAGTGCTTATCGATGTAACGCTGCATTTCGGAGCGCATGAAGGTGCCGCTCTGGTCCGCCTTGTCCTCCCAGGCGAAGACGCAGGCGGTCATGATGCCGTCGAAGCCGATCTCGGCGAGCGTGCCGAAGAACTCGTCCCAGGGAACCTCGCCCTGGCCGATATTGAGGTGCTGGTGCACCCGGGCATTGGTGCCGGGCGGATTGAGGATATAGCGAAGGCCGGATGAGGCTTTGTGGTTGAAGGTGTCGCCGACATGGACATGCGCCAGCACATCCTTCGCCTCGCGCAGCATCGCTTTGGTATCATCGCCGAAATAGAAGGTGTGCGGCGCGCAATAGAGGAACTTGACGCTCTTCGAATTGACCGTGCGGATAATGTCGAGCGCCGGCTGCAGCGTCTCGCACCAGTCTTCCGGATGCGGTTCGACATTGAGCTGGATGCCTTCGCGCTCGAAGATCGGCACCAGCTCCTCCATCGAGCGCCACCAGGCATCTTCGCAGGCCTCGATCATCGAGCCGGTGTGGCAACAATAGCAGGACCCCTTGTCGGGATGCGGGCCGCGGCCGAACTCGGAATTCATCGTGTCGACTTCCAGCTCGACCGCAATCTCGATGGCGCGCTTCCAGTGCTTGACGGCGGCCTGGCGTTCGGTCTCGTCGTTGGAAGCCCAGCGGTACATCGGCAGCAGCGAGGCGATGCCGACATCCGCCGCCTTCAGCGCGCGCTTCAATGATTTGATCCGCTCGGGAAAGACGCGCGGCGCCTTGAACCATTCGAGGAAATCTCCGCGCGGCGAGAGTTCGATCCAGTCGTAGCCGAGTTCCTTGACCTTCCCCGGCAAGTCCTCCAGCGAGAGATGCCGATGCATGAAGGGGTCGATTGCGATTTTCATTTTGACCTCCGGATTCCAGACATGATTTTCCTTCTCCGGCGGCGGTCTTTCTGCCGCTGCCGGATATTGTGTGCTTTGCGCTGTGCCGTTGTGGCGCCGTCAGCGGTTACTCGGCTGGCGGCGGGTGTCCCTCATGGCTTGCCATGTAAGTATCGATTTGAGCTTCGAGGCCCGCCATGGTTTCCCCGCCGGCCATCAGGTCGGTAATCTCCTCGCGGGTCTTCTCGCCTCGGCGGAAATCGGCGGCGATCGCCCCGCGGATGAGAACGGCGAAGTGGTCGCCCACCGCCATCGCATGCATGACCTGGTGGGTGATGAAGACCACCGCCAGGCCCCGCCGCTTCGCCTCGTTGACGATCCGCAGCACGTGTGCGGCCTGCTTGACGCCGAGAGCGGCCGTCGGTTCGTCGAGGATCAGCACGCGCGCGCCGAAATGCACGGCCCGGGCAATGGCGAGCGACTGGCGTTCGCCGCCCGAAAGCCCGCCGACGAGACGGTCGCCATCGTCGATCCGGGTGATGCCGAAATCCTGGACGGCCTTGACGGCAATCTCATTCGCCCTCCTGCGGTCGTAGACCTTGAACGGACCCCAGCCCTTGGTCGGTTCGACGCCGACGAAGAAGGAGCGGCCGATCGACATCAGCGGGAATGTGCCGCCGAACTGATGCACCGCCGAGATGCCCTTTTCCTGCGCATCGCGCGGCCCGCTGAATTCGACCGGATTGCCATCCATCAGGATGGTGCCGCGCGTCGGCTTGTGAACCCCGGCCAGCGTCTTGATCAGCGTCGACTTGCCGGCGCCGTTGTCGCCGAGCAGGCAGAGCACCTCGCCCGCACGGACCTTGAGCGAGATGTCGTGCAGCACGTCGATCGGGCCGAAGCTCTTGTCGACATTCTGGAGTTCAAGGATTGGAATATTGTCGGACATATCGACGCTCACTTCTTTTTCTTCGGCACGAAGCTCAAGGCCATCTGCCGGAACGTGTTGTTCATCAGAACGGCGGCCATCAGCATCACGCCGATAATCAGGTTGGACCAGTTGCGGTCGATGTCGGTGAAGTAGATGCCCTGGCTGACGACGGCGAAGGTCAGCGCGCCGAGAAAGATCCCGGCGACCGAGCCGAAGCCGCCCGTCAGCAGCACGCCGCCCACCACGATCGAGACGATCGTATTGAAGATGTAGTTCATGCCGCCCGAGACCTGCGCGGAATTGAACAGGATGGCGCCGCACATTCCGACGAAAGAGGCGGCGGTGGCCGAGAGAATGAAGAGGACGATCTTCAGCCGGTCGGTCGGAATGCCGGCATTGCGCGCGCTGACCTCGTCGCCGCCCATGGCGACGATCCAGTTGCCGTAACGCGTGGCGTGCAGCACGAAACCGAAGACCATCGTCAGCGCCAGCCACCACAGGATGATCACCTGGAATTTGCCCTGGATGAGGTCGCCGAACACCGTCTTGGCCCAGCCCGGCGCATTGAGCGGAACCGAAGCGGCCCCGGTCAGGATGACGGATCCGGCAAGCACGAGCCCCTGCACGGCAACCAGCGTGCCGAGTGTGATGATCAGCGAGGGCACGCTGGTGCGCACCGCCAGCAAACCATTGATCAGCCCCACGACAATGCCGATGGCGAGCACGCCAAGCATACCGATGACGATCGGCAGTTCGTAATAGCCGGACAGGATCGCGATCGTCATCGAGCCTGCCGGGATCATCGCGCCGATCGAGATATCGAGCTCACCTGCTATCATCAGAAGGCCGACAGGCAGGGCGACGATACCGAGATTGGCGGCGAAATTGACCCAGCTTGCCGCGCCGAAGAGCGCGCCGAGGCTGACGCCGCCGAAAGCGACGTAGAAGGCGATCACCGCGACGAAGCTCAACACGGCGCCGAATTCCGGGCGGCGTACAAAGTGTCCTATGGAAAAGCCGTTCATCTCTCCGCCCTCACTTCTTCTTTTTCGCGGCATAAGACATCGCCATCAGCCGGAACTTGTCATTCATCATCACGGCAAGCAGCAGGAGCGCGCCGATGATGACGCTGCCGAGGTTCGGGTCTATGCCGGTGAAATAAATGCCCTGATTGACGATCGCGAAGGTGAGCGTGCCAAGGACGATGCCCACCACCGATCCGGCGCCCCCCGTCAGCAGCACGCCGCCGATGACCACGCACATGATCGAATTGAAGATGAAGGATTGCCCGCCGAGCACCTGCGCGCTTTGGTAGACGAGCACCTGGCTGACGCCGACGAAGGCGGCGGAAAAGCCCGACAGCATGTAGAGCGCGATGGTGAGCTTTTCCGTCGGAATGCCGGCGTTGCGGGCCGAGACCTTGTCGCCGCCGAGAGCGAAAATCCAGTTGCCCACCGGCGAAATGTGCAGCAGGCAGAAGAACGCCGCCGCAAACAGCACCCACCAGAAGATCGTCACCTGGAACATGCCGCCGATGAAGTCGCCGAGGATTGCTTTGACGGCCGGATTTGGCACCAGCGATACGCCGGTGCTGCCGGCGATCAGCACGGTGAAGCCCAGCGTCAGCCCCATGACGGCGAACATCGAACCGATGGTGACGATCAGGGACGGGACGCGGGTGCGGTTGACGAGATAACCGTTGAAAAATCCGACGAGGAGCCCGACACCGAGGCCGGCGGATATCCCGACGATTTCGGGAAGGCCGTAATGACCTGATATGATCGCCACCGTCAGCGATGATGCCGGGATGACCGCGCCGATCGAGAGGTCCATTTCGCCTGCGATCATCAGGAGCCCGATCGGCAGCGCGACGATGCCGATCTCGGCCGCGACATTCAGCCAGCTCGCATAGCCCGCAGCGGACAGGAACACCTTGCCGCCCAGCAGGGCGAAGAAGACGAACACCGCAATCAAGCCCAGCAGCGAGCCCGCTTCGGGCCGCCGCGAAAGCTGACCGATGGTCGCTTTGGCATGGCCGCCCGAAGCAGCCGACGGGGCGAGGACATCGTTTCTCGCGTTCATTTGACACCACCAATAAAGCCGCGTGACCGGTAACGGTCGGCGCTTTTGAAAGAATGGAAGCTGCCTGCGTGAGGGACAGGCAGCTTCACGACGTTGGGCCGATCCCTTACCGGGCGCCGGCTTTCACGCCTGCCATAGTGGCATCGACGTTCGAGGCGTCGATGACGCCGGGGCCGGTCAGGATTTCCCGGGTCGGCACGGTGAGGCCGTAATTGACATTGCTGTTCAGGATCGAGACCGCCAGGTAGCCCTGCAGGTAACCCTGCTGGTCGATCGCGCAAAGCTGGCTGCCGCTCTTGATGTTGTTCAGGACGGTTTCATCCATATTCATGCCGCAGACCTTGACCTGGCCCTGCTTGCCGGCCTGCGTTACGCCGTTGACCGCGGAGTTCGTGTCGACGTTGCCGATCGCGAAGACCGCTTTGATCTCCGGATGCTGCAGCAGATGCGCCTTGAGGGCCTGCGCCACGGCGGTCGCCGAACCGAATGAGGTTGCCGGCAGCGGCAGCGACGAACCGGTGCCGCCGCCTTCGGTCACACCATCGGTCATGCCTTTGCAGAAAGCTTCGATGTTTGCCGCACCCGGCAGCGTGTTGAGGCAGACGGCATTCTTCAGATCATGCTTGGCGAAGTAGCTGCCCGCGGCCTTGCCGGAGAGATAGTCGTTGGAGCCGACATAGTTCATCGCACCGAGGCGATCGGCGGCTTCGATGCCGCCGGCATTGTAGATGACCAGCGGAATTTTCTTGTCGACGACGGCTTTGAAGGCAGGATCCATGGCTTCCGGCACCCAGTCCGGACCGACGATCGCATCGGCGCCCTGGTCGATGGCCTGGCGGATCAGCTCGGCCGCGTCGACGCCGAGATTGTCGTAGTTCTGCGGCCCGAGCCAGACGACCTTGCCGCCCTGGGCTTCTGCGACCTTGCCGGCATCCTCGGCGCCACGCTTGACGATCGACCAGAACGGATCGTCCGGCTTGCCGCCCACGACGAAGATGTTGGCGGCCATAACGGCTGTTGCGGCGCAAGTCATGATCGCGACAGCCGACACGGTTGCCGCGAAGCGGCGAAATTTAGTCATCTCAATTCCTCCCATGGCCCGCCTCCCTGGCGTGGCCGTGAAGAGAAACATATCACCGCTTGAAATTCTCGAAATGTGAAATCATACTAAACATGCATAAAGTATCACAGAGTATCAATCATAATGATACGAACGTTCTGACGGCGGAGGGAACATTCATGCGGCGGCCGACCATCTCCGACCTTGCCAAGGAGGCCGATGTCTCCATTGCCACCGTCAATCGGATTCTGGCCGGCACCGCCTCCGTCAAAGGCACGACCGTGCAGCGGGTCCAGGCCGCCGCGGAGCGGATCGGCTTTTACGGCGCCGGCGCGATCGAGGACCGGCTGCGCAAGTCGGCGCCGAAATACCGACTTGGCTTTCTGCTGCAGCAATCCAGCCGCGAGCTCTATCAGCTCTTCGGCAAGAAAATCGTCGAGGCATGCCGCGCCAGGCGCGATGAGGTCATCGACCCGGTGGTCGATTTCGTCGATCTCCTGACGCCGGAGAATATTGCCGGCCGGCTCAAGGCTCTCGGCGCAAATTGTGACGCCGTCGCCGTGGTCGCTGCCGATCACCCGGTGATCGCCCAGGCCATCCGCGAGCTGCACGAGAAGGGCAAGCCTGTTATCGCCTATATTACCGACCAATCCGCCCGCGAACGGGCCGCTTATGTCGGGGCCGACAATTGGAAAATGGGGCGGACGGCGGCATGGCTGATCTCGAACATGACCCACGGACCGGGGCGGATCGCCGTCTTCATCGGCAACCACCGTTACCAATGTCAGGACGTCTCCGATGCAAGCTTCCGCTCCTATGTGCGCGAACATGCGCCGCATCTGACCATCGAGGACAGTCGCCCCACGCATGAAGAGCCGAACGAGGCCTACCGGATGGTCAAGGAACTGTTGGCGACGACGGATGACCTCACCGGCATCCTGATTGTCGGCGGCGGCATCTCCGGGGTCTTGCGGGCGCTGAGAGAAGTGCCGCAGGAGCGGCGCCGAAGCATCCGCCTCGTCTGCCGGGATATCGGCCCGGAGACGCGAAAAGGCCTGTCAGAGGGGATGATTACCGCGGCTCTCTGTCATCCGCTGGAACAGACGTCTGCGGCGCTGGTCGAGACGATGATCGAAACGATCACGCAGGGTGCGTCGGGCGGCACGATTCAGCGGACCATTACCTTCGAAATCGTGACGCCTGAGAATATCTGAGCCCGCGACCGGAACGCCGGCGCGGGCTGAGAATTGAGAATAAGGCGATCTCTATCGTCTCAGATGTCGACGACAAGGCCCTTGGCTTTCAGCACCGGCGCCAGATTGCTGACCTCGATGACCGATTTGCCCGCCTTGTAGGCGGCGATATAGGCGGCTTCGGCATCTTCGCGAGCCTGCGAAAGCCGGGCGGCTTCCTGCGCTTCCTGCCTGCGGACCACCACCAGTCCGTCGGCGTCGCCGACAATGATGTCGCCGGGATTGATTGTTTCGCCGCCGACGATGATCGGGTCGTTCACCGCGGCAATGGTTTCCTTCACCGTGCCCTTGATGCAGACGCTGAGCGAGAAGACGGGGAAACCGAGTTCTCTGAGCTGCAGCGTGTCGCGCACGCCGGTGTCAGTGACGAGACCGCCGATGCCTTTGGCAAGGCAGGCATTGGCGAGCACATCGCCGAAGGATCCGGCTTCCTCGTACTCGCCCGCCGAGACAACGATGATATCGCCGGGCTTCGCGTAGTTGATGGCGAGCTGCAGCATGATGTTGTCGCGCGGCGCGCATTTGACCGTAAAGGCCGGACCGCACAGTTTCATGCGGTAGTCGACGGGCTTGAGGCGCGAGGAAAGCGCGCCGCGGCGTCCCTGGGCCTCGTGGATCGTCGCCGGCGAAAATTTCGAAACGGCCTCGATGTCAGCTTTGCTGGGCCGTTCAGCGATGTCTTTTATATGAATCATGGGTGCCTCACATCGTTGGTAGACGGCGGGCAAATCCCGCCGTCTTATCTCGGTTGAATGTCTTCGGGAGGTTCCGAGACCGGTCGGTCTACGGGATCGGGTCGAATTTCAGCTGCGCGAGCGGCACGACTTTGTCGGTGCGGGTCATCTTGTACTCGGTGTTCGGGCCGAGCCACTTGTCCCAGATCTTGTTGATCTCGCCTGAGGCGTCGAGCTTGTGCAGGATCTCGTTGATCTTGGCGGTCAGCGCCGGTTGATCCTTGGCCATGCCGATGCCGATCGGCTGATAGAGCATCGGCTCCTCGATCATCCGCATTTCCTTGCCCTTGCTCTTCGATTCATTGACGAACTTGGTCGTCGTCATGGTGTTGGCGACCATGCCGCGCGCCTTGCCCTGCTGGACGGCGAGGTAGGCCGAGGCGGTATCCTGAAAGGTCAGCGGGTCGGATTTGTTCAGCTTGATCGACATTTCCGAGGTCGAGCCCTTGGTCGAGGCGATGCGCTGGCCGGCGTAATCGGCCTTTGACTTGCCGGCATCGTCGGCCGGCACGATCAGCATCTCCTTGGCGAGATAATAGGGATCGCTGAACTGGATCTGCTCGGCGCGGCTCAGCGTATAGGCAAGGTTGGCGACGGTGATGTCGACGCGGCCGAGCTTGACCTCCGGCACGCGGGCTTCGACCGAAACCGGCTTGATCTCGGCCTTGACGCCCAATTCCTTGGCGATGGCGCCGCAGAGATCGACGTCGAAGCCGGCCATTTCGCGGGTCTTCGGATCCGGCGAAGCGAAGGGGGGAACGTCGGCGAACGTCGCGCAGCGCAGGGTCTTGGCCGACATGATGGTGTCGAGCTGATCGGCTTTCGCGGGCAAGGCGGCTGCCAGGCCGGCAAATGCGACGGTGAGGCTTAGGTATTTCCAGTTCATTGCTGTTCTCCTTTGTTTTTGATCGTTGGTATCAGTGCCTCAGATCAGCGAGGAAACGCTGAGCCCGGGGATGGCGCGGATTGCTGAAGAATTCGTCTGGGGTCGCCGTTTCGATGATCTGGCCGGCATCGATGAACCAGATCCGGTCGGCGACATCGCGCGCGAAACCCATTTCGTGGGTGACGCAGAGCATGGTCATGCCTTCGGAGGCCAGGCTCTTCATGACCGCGAGCACTTCACCGACCATTTCGGGATCGAGCGCGCTCGTCGGTTCGTCGAACAGCATCACCGGCGGTTCCATGGCAAGCGCGCGGGCGATCGCCACTCGCTGCTGCTGGCCGCCCGACAACTGGCCGGGATAGGCGCGGGCCTTGTCGGCAAGGCCGACCCGGTCGAGGAGCTTGAGGGCCTTTTCATGCGCGACATCGGCCGCTACGCCCTTCACCCGGATCGGCGACATCGAGACGTTTTCGGCCACCGAGAGATGCGGAAACAGGTTGAAGTTCTGGAATACGAAGCCGATCCGGCTGCGCATCGCGTTGAGTGCCTTTGCCCGCATGGCGGCGTGAATATTTTGCCCGTCGAGCGTGATCGATCCGCTGTTGATCTCCTCGAGGCGATTGATCGTGCGGATCAGTGTGGATTTTCCCGAACCGGAAGGTCCGCAGATGACCACGACTTCGCCGCGCGCCACCTCAGCGTCGATGTTCTTCAGAACCGGATAGTCGCCATAGCTCTTGCAGACCTGCGAAAGCCGGATCGTCTGCGATTCCTGCGTTGAAACGGACATGGTCATAGCTGCTCCGATACGATTTTCGACGGCGTGACCACGGCGGCGGGGGCATTGAGAAGTCCCGCACGCCGCCGCGTGATGCGCCGCTCGAGGCGATTGGCGAAGTAGGTCAGCGTCCAGCAGATGATGAAGTAGACGATCGCCAGGATGAGGAAGACCTGGAAGGGCTGCGTCAGCAGTTGGTTGTTGACCTGGCTTGCCGCAAAGGTCAGGTCGGGCACGTTGATCACATAGCCGAGCGTCGTATCCTTGATCGTTGAGACGAAGGTGGAGAGAATGCTCGGGATCATGTTGTAGAGCGCCTGCGGCAGGATGATGAAGCGCATCGCGCCCATATAGCCGTGGCCAAGCGCCCGCGCCGCATCCATCTGGCCCGGCCCGAGCGCGACGATGCCGGCGCGGACGACCTCGCTCAGGAACGCGCTCTGATAGATCACGAGGGTCGTCAGCATGGTGACGAAGCTCGGCACATCGGCGCCGGTCAGGAGCGGAACCAGGAAATAGCTCCACAGGATCAGCATCAACAGCGGCACGCCCCTGGTGAAATAGACAAGTGCCGTCACCGGCCAGCGCAGCAGCCTGGATTTGGAGAGCCGCGCCATTGCGAACAGGATGCTGGCGGGAAAAGCGAGAATGATGCTGAGCGCCGAGAGGATCAGCGTATTGGCGAGCCCGCCGAGCGGTCCATTCGGGTATTGGCCGATCAGGAGCAGCAGCCAGTAGTCGCGGACGATGGCGATCATGTCCTGGATCATGCGCGCGCACTCCTGGCAGGATCGGCGCGCATCGACAGATAGGCGCCGATGCTCATGATCACGAGCGAGAAGAAGAGGTAGAGAACCGTGCCGATCAGGTAGATCTCGAAGGTGCGGAAGCTGAGGTTTTCGATTTCCTTGACGGCATGGGTCAGTTCCGACGCGCCGATGACGACGGCGAGACTGCTGTTCTTGAACAGCGAGACGCTGTGATTGATGAGCGGCGGCAGCGCGTTGCGCACGCCCTGCGGCATGATGACGAACCGCATCGCCGAGACGTAACCGTGGCCGAGAGCCCGGGCTGCCTCCATCTGGCCGGGACCGACCGAGCGCACGCCCGAACGAAGATCTTCGCTGAAATAGGCCGCCTGGCAGAGCCCGAGCCCGATCACCGCGAAGATCGCCTCGGCATTATGGCTGGCGAGCCAGGTCGCCACCCCGTTCGGCATCAGGGTGAAAATCCCGAAATACCACAGCATCAGCTGAACCAGGGTGGGGACGTTACGGTGGTAGGATACGTAAGCGGCGACCAACGGATCGCCGAAGCGGAAGGGCGACAGGCGCACGGCCAGCAGCAGAAGTGCGAGCGCCATCGCCAGCGTCCAGGACCCGGCATAGATGATGAAGGTCATCTGGATGCCATGCAGCAGCATGGCGGCATATTCGGGATTCCCCAGGATTGCCGAAAGGTCGAAGCCGCTCACGAGCCTGGCTCCCCGGATGGATCCGTCTTCGGCTGCGGCCTTGCTGTCTGCAGGCCGCCCATGACCTGCAGTGTCGGCGTGATCTCCATATGTCCGATGTTGACGGCGACGGGAGCCGATATGGCAAAGGCGATGGCGTCGGCGATATCGGCTGCTTCAGGCAGTTCGAAACCGTCGATGAACCGTTCCCGGATGCTGGGGTCATCGCCGTGAACGTGATGGAAAATATCCGTGGCGACGCGGCCGGGGCAGATTTCCGTCACCCGCACCCGCTTGCCGAACGCGTCGATGCGCAGCTGGTTCGACAGCATGCTCACGCCGGCCTTGGTGGCGTGATAGGAGGAGTTGCCGCCGAAATTATAGGCGCCGGCGATCGACGAGATGTTGATGACATGGCCGCGGTCGCGCGCCACCATGCCCGGCACCACCAGGCGGCAGATATGCAGGACTGCCCTGAGATTGACGTCGACGATGAGATCGATATCGCCCTCGTCGGCGTCCAGGAACTTCTTCGGCCGGTCGACGCCGGCATTGTTGACGAGAATGTCGAATTCCACCCGGCCGGCGAGCTCGGCGATCGCCGGGCGGTCGGTCACATCAATGGCATGGGCGATGCAGCCCGTACGTTCTGCCAACTGCTGCAGTGCCTCTGCGCTGCGGGCGACGGCATGGACTTCGATGTTCTCCCGGCGAAGCCGCTCAACCACGGCTGCGCCGATTCCGGAGGAGGCGCCGGTCACCAGTGCGGTCTTGTAGTCGGAGAATGGCATTGTCGTTCCCTTGTGGTTGATTGAGACAGTAGCGAAGCTTTAACCCCTTGCCTAAGACCGATTATCTCTGGAGCAATAAGCAACGGTTATGGAGCCGGCGCGGTCTGCCGAAGAAGAGAAAGCGGCGATGCCGGTATTCTCTCGCGGCCCCGCTTCAGGCCGCGCCGCGTTGCAAAAGCAAGGCGCCTCTGCAAACATGCCATCCGCAGATCAGAATGGTACCCCGATCCCCATGGACATCAGACGCCTCAAATCCTTCATCGTGATCGTCGACAGCGGCAGCATCACACGAGCGGCGGATCTCTTGCATATCGCCCAGCCGGCTCTCAGCCAGCAGCTTGCGGCGCTGGAAGAGCATTTCGGCCACAAGCTGCTGATCCGCAGCCAGCAGGGCGTCAGCATGACCGATGCCGGGCATGCGGTATATCGCCATGCGCAGATCATCCTTCGGCAAATGGAGCAGGCCCAAGCCGATGCGTCCGCCGCCGGCAATTCGCTTGCCGGGCGCGTCTCGGTCGGCCTGGTGCCGTTCAGCAGTGCTGCGACGCTCTCCGTCGATCTCCTGGCGGAAACGCGGAAACGGCATCCCGGCATCCTGTTGCACCTGACCGAAAGCGTCGGCCAGACCTACAGCCAGATGATCATGAACGGCCGGCTGGAGATGGCGCTTCTGCATGGAACCGGGCCGATCAAGGGCGTGCGCTTCGAACCGATCCTCAGTGAAGAGTTTTTCCTGGTCGCGCATCGCGACTTTGCGATCGAAGCGGATGCGAAACCCGTTGCGGTCAACACTCTCGACGGAATACCGCTGCTGCTGCCACCCGCCTATAATTTCGTCCGGCGTGCGGTCGATACCGCTTTCACCCGCACGCGCACCAATTTGAAGGTCGTGGCTGAAGTCGAAATCGTGCGCACGCTCGCCCGCGCGGTCGGCAGCGGTCTCGGCGCGACGATCATGCCGAAAGCGATTGCCGATCGCATCGTCTCGGAATCGAGCGAGCCGCTGATCTGCCGGCTCGTCTCGCCCAGGATCGAGGAAACGCTGTCGCTTTGCGTTTCCGACCAGAACCCGCTGTCGGAACCGGCGCTTGCCGTCCGAGATATCCTTCTCGAACTGACGGCGCGGCTGAAGGGTTAACGGCTGCCCGCTCAGCGCATATCCTTGCAGAACTGGGCGATCCGCGCGCAGCCCTCGCCGAGCTTTTCCATGCTTGTCGCGTAGGAGATGCGAAAGAAGGGGCTCATTCCGTAAGCAGCACCTTGCACAGTCGCGACATGATGCTCCTCCACCAGACCCATGACGAAGTCGACGTCGGTCTCGATCTTTCGCCCGCCCTTGCTGGTTTTGCCGATCAGCCCAGAAATATTGGGATAGATGTAGAAGGCGCCCTCGGGCCGATGGCAGCGCAGCCCTTCTACCTCCGACAATTTGTCGAGGACGAAGTCGCGTCGCGTCTTGTAGATCGCCGCCCGCTCCTTCAGCAGGTCCTGGGGCCCGTCAAGCGCCGCGGTCGCTGCCGCCTGGGTCAGCGTCGCAATGCCGCCGCCATTCTGGCCGTTGACGTTGCTGACGGCGGAGATCAGCTCTTTCGATCCGGCGCAGAACCCGAGGCGCCAGCCGGTCATCGCATAGGCCTTGGAGACGCCGTTCATCGTCAGGACGCGGTCGTATAATCTGGGTTCGACTTCCGCGATCGTGCAGAATTGAAAATCGTCATAGACCAGATGTTCGTAAATATCGTCGGTCATGATCCAGACGTTTGGATGGCGCAGCATGACCTCGGCAATGGCGGCCATCTCCGCCCGTGAGCAGGCTGCCCCGGTCGGATTGTTCGGGAAATTCAGGAAAAGCCATTTGGTGCGCGGGGTGATCGCCGCCTCCAGATCCTCTGCCCGCAGCTTGAAGCCGGTCTGCTCGTGGCAGGGCACGGCGACCGGCACGCCGCCGGCGAATTTGACAATATCGGCATAGCTGACCCAGGATGGCGTCGGAATGACGACCTCGTCACCCGGATTGCAGGTTGCCAGCATCGCATTGAAGATCACCTGCTTGCCGCCGCCCGAGACGACGATCTGGCTGGCATCGTAGTCGAGATTGTTGTCGCGCTTGAACTTCCTGATGATCGCGGCCTTGAGGGCCGGCGTGCCGTCCATCGGCGGATATTTCGTATCCCCCGCGAGAGCCGCCGCATGCGCCGCTTCGATCGCGTGTGTCGGGGTAGGGAAATCCGGCTCGCCGGAGGAGAGGCTGACGACTTTGATCCCCTTGGCGGCCAATTCCCGGGCGCGCTGGGTCATGGCGGCGGAGGCGGATATGGAGACGTTTTTCAGGCGGTCGGCGATAACGGACATCGACGTGATCCTTCGATGAGGGATTGAAAACGAGAGACCGCCCGCAGGCGATCGGGATTGCGTTATTCGGCGAGTTCGGCGGCAGGTGCGAGGGTCGCGCCCGTGGCTTCGATCTCGGCGCGCACGATGCCGGCAAGCTCAAGGGCGCCCGGCGTATCGCTGTGGACGAGAATGGAACGTGCCGGCATGGCGATCACGCCGCCGTCGCCGGTCTCGACGCTGCCGTCGAGGAGGAATTTTCGGACGCGGGCGCGCACGGCGGCTTCGTCCTTGATGACGGCGCCCGGGAGCCCGCGCGCAACAAGCGTGCCGCCGGCGTCATAGGCCCGATCCGCGAGGAAGAGCGCCAGCGTTTTCAGGCGCGCGCGTTTGGCGGCCCCTTCTATCTCGCTGCCCGACGTGACGAAGACGACGAGATTGGCGTCGACGGTGGCGATCGCGTCCATCATCAGGTCGGCAAGCATTGGATCGCGGTTGACCATATTGCCCATGGCCGCATGGAAGCTGATATGGGAGACGGCCACCCGCTCGGCTCTGGCAATCGCCATCAGCGCGCCGAGCTGGTAGAGCATCTGCTGGCGGAGCTCGTCCGCCTGAAAGGGCATTTCGCGCCGGCCGAAGCCCAGCCGGTCAGGCAGGCCGGGATGGGCGCCGATGCCCACACCATTCAGTTTCGCCAGCCGCACCATGCGCCCCATCGTATCGGGGTCGCCGCCGTGGAAACCGCAGGCGATATTGGCCGAGGAGACGATTTTCATCATCGCTTCGTCGTCGCACAGCCGGTAGGGACCAAATCCTTCGCCCATGTCGGAATTCAGATCGATTTTCATCAGTTCCTCCTTTCGCTCCGCTTAGGCGATCGCCTTCAGCGCACGCTTGACCATCCCGGATGTCAGCCTGACATCCTCGACATAGCGGGCGACGGCCTGTTCGACCGCGCGCGCTTCCGCATGCGTCGAGCGAATGAATTTCAGGCGAGCGCCGGTGCGGGCCTGCCCGAGCCGCCAGAGGTCGCATTCGATCACACCGGCGATCTTCGGATAGCCGCCGGCCGTATTTGCATCGCTCATCTGCACGATCGGTTCGCCGCCGGGCGGAACCTGGATGACGCCGGGCACGACGCCGTGAGAGCGCATCTCGATGGAGGCGGTCGGCGTGATCGGCTCGCCGGACAGACGGTAGCCCGTGCGGTCGCTGCGCGAGGAAATCCGCCAGGTCTGGCCCCAGAAGGCTTCGCCGTCTCCGGCGAAAAGACCATGCTCGCCGGCAGGCAGGGCGCGGATCGGCAGCGCCCCATCGACGGGAGCCGGGAAGACGTCGCGCAGTGCCACGGCCGGCTCGATGACCGCGAGGCCCGTGGCCGGCAGCATGGCAATCTCCAAGTCCTCACCGACCGCGATCCGATTATTTTTCGCCAGCGGCCGGCCGGCATTACCGCCAAAGCCGCCGCGCAGCGACGTGCTGCGCGACCCCATGACAACTGGAATATCCAGCCCGCCGCCGAGCGAAATATAGGCGCGCGCCAGCAGCGGGGGCTGCTTCAGTTCGAGAATCTGTCCGGGCTCTGCCATATAGGCGCACCAGGGAATGAGTTCCGATCCCTCGAGGCGAGGATGACCGTCGGCGCCGGTCACGGCAAAGACGGTGCGCCGCTCGAAACGCAGGCGGAACGGGAAGGTCTGCACCTCGATCACAGCCGCATTTTCGTCATTGCCGACGAGAATATTGCCGATCCTGACCGCCAGCGGATCCATCGCGCCGCTCGCCGACACGCCGATATCACGATAGCCGGGGCGTCCGAGATCCTGCACCGTGTTGAAGGGCCCGGTTTCCAAGATTTCGATCATAGCTCGATCCTTGCCGGCAGGAACCGCACCGTATCTCCGGGCGCCATCATGGCGGGGGTCGGCGCGGTTGGGTCGAACATCTCAAGCGTCGCAAAACCGATGGAGTTCCAGCCATTGGGGCCGGTCAGCATGGCAACGCCGGTCTGCATGCCGCCGATCGTCACGCAGCCCTTCGGCATCTTCAGCGACGGCACGGTCTTTCGCGGCATGTAGATGCGTGGATCGAGGCCGTGCAGATAGCCGAAGCCGGGCGCGCTGCCCAAGGCGAAGACCCGGTAGGTCGCTTCATGATGGATGCGGACGACCTCGCGGTCGCTTAAGCCCGAAAGATCGCAAAGGGCCGGAAGATCGCTCGCATGTTCGCCGCCGTAATGGACTGGGATCTCGATAGTCTTGCCGTTGAGATCGATGCTCTGCGCATTCTCCCATGCCTCCAGCAGCCGGACGACCACCGCATCGGGATCCTCGGGCGTCTCCTTGAAGATCACCAGCAGGTTGGTCATCCCGGGAATATTTTCGGCAAGGTCCGCCCAGCTTCTCACCGTCTGAGACAGGGCCCATATCCGCCGCTGCGCGATGAGATCGAAATCGCCCGGCGCCTCGAGCAGGAAGGATCTGGCCCCGATCGAGGAAACCCGCGCCCGGCCTTGGGTAGCCGGAACGATTTCGCGTTGCGAGGCATGTCTGTTCGTCGTGGCGATCATGATGGCAGCTCGATTTCGAACAGAGGATCACCAAAGCCGACCAGGGCGTCAGGTTCGGCGAGCAGGCTGGTCAAGACACCGGAATGGCCGGCGCGAAGGGGAAGCAGCACATGCCCTACCCTGATGAAGCCGAGGACATCGGCATCGGATATTGAGCGCGGCAGAGTTTGAGGCGTGACGGCGGCGGCCGGATGTTCGGCGCAGAAATGCCCCGCCAGCGGCGCCTTCACGACGACAGCTGCAAAGTTCGAAGCGCGGGGTGCGGCTGCCGGCACGCTGATGCGGGCGCCGCCCTCCCCCGAAATGACGATGCGAATCTGTCCATCCGGGCGGGAGATTTCGAGGCCCTCCACGCCGGCGGCCGTCAGCGCGTCGGTGAGGAATGCAATGGTGCCGGGATCGCTGAAGTCGATGGCGCTCATGCCGCCGCCCTCCGTAGCTTCAGCCAGTGTTCGAGATAGTGGATATCCGTCTCACCGCGCGCGAATGCGTGGTCCTCGAACAGGGCGCGCAGGAAGGGGATATTGGTGGCGATGCCCTCGATCTCGGTGCCGGCAAGCGCCTCGCACATTCTGGCCATCGCTTTCGCCCGCGTCGGCGCGTGGACGATCAGCTTGGCGATCAGCGAGTCGTAATAGGGCGAGACCCTGTAGCCGGGATGGATATGCGTATCGACGCGGATGCCCGGCCCCCGCGGCAAAGCGAGATGCGTGACGACACCGGCCGACGGCAGGAAGGTATCGGGATCCTCGGCATTGATGCGGCATTCGAGAGAGTGCCCCTCGCACGTCACATCGCTCTGGGCGAGATTCAGAACCTCGCCCTGGGCCGCCCTTATCTGCGCCTGGACGATATCGACCCCGCTCGTCAGTTCGGTGACGGGATGCTCGACCTGAAGCCGCGTGTTCATCTCGATGAAATAGAAAGCGCCGTCCTCATAGAGGAATTCGAAGGTGCCGACGCCGCGGTAGCCGATCTGGCGGCAGGCCTGCACGCAGGCCGTGCCGACCGGCTCGATGATCTCAGGCGCGATCCCGGGCGCCGGCGCCTCCTCCACCACTTTCTGATGGCGGCGCTGCATCGAGCAATCCCGGTGGCCCAGCCACACGGCATTGCCGTGATCGTCGCAAAGGACCTGGACCTCGATATGGCGCGGGTGCTCGAGGAATTTTTCCATGTAGAGCGAGGGCGAGCCGAAGGCCTTGCGCGCCTCTTCCCGCGTCAGCGCGATCGCTTCATGCAGCTGATCGGCTTTCAGGACGACGCGCATGCCGCGCCCGCCGCCACCGCCGGCCGCCTTGACGATGACGGGATAACCGATCTCCAGCGCGATGCGCTCGATTGCTTCAGGGTCGTCGGGCAGCGCGCTGTCGGGGCCGGGAACGCAGGGAACGCCGGCCACCATCATCGCCCGCTTTGCCGCGATCTTGTCGCCCATGGTGGCGATCGATGAAGCCGTCGGGCCGATGAAGGTCAGTCCGGCCTTTTCGGCCGCGCCGGCGAATGTGGCATTCTCAGACAGAAAACCGTAACCGGGATGGATGGCGCCCGCGCCGGTCAGGCGTGCGGCGAGAAGGATGGCATCCTGATTGAGATAGCTCCTGCCTGCAGCCGACGGGCCGATGCAGAGAAAATGGTCGGCGGTCTTGATGTAGGGCGCTTGCCTGTCCGCCTCGGAGCAGATGGCGACCGTCTTCAGGCCGAGTTCGCGGCAGGCACGCTCGATCCGGGCGGCGATCTCGCCGCGGTTGGCGATGAGGACGGTGTCGAAACGGCGTCCTGAGGCAGCGGATTGTTCCAACTTTTCCGGCATCAGGCGATCTCCGCCAAGAGGTCGCCGGTCTCGACCTCGCCATTGTCGATATCGGTGAGATGCGTGATGCGCCCGGACCGCGGCGCGGCGATCGTGTTGAAGACCTTCATCGCCTCGATGATGAAAAGGGTCTGCCCCTCCTCCACCGCGTCACCGACCGCGACGAACGGCGGCTCGCCGGGCGCCGGTGCCCGATGCAGCACGCCGAAGACGGGCGCTTTCACCGCATGGGAGGTTTGCTCAGGCCTCGAAGGCGCATCGGCGACAGGACTGATCGCCGCTTGCGGCTTTGGTGAGGGCTCGGCAATAGCGGCCTCTGCCGGCGACGTGCGGAAAATCCGAACCGTCACGTCCTTTTCCGTCACGCTCAGCTCGGTAATATTCGATCGTCCGACAAAGTCGATCAGCGTCTTGATCTTCGAGAGGTCCATGTGCGTGCTCGGAATTTCAAAATTCCACCGTGCAGACCTGAAGTCTCAGATCGCCCGGCGTTGTGATTTTCGTAGCACGACGTATGGGCTGATGGGGTCAGACGAAGTTTTGATGGAGCGCAATCCGCGCCCTATCGGGGCATGTCGCCGGACGCTTATAACTTCCCAACCGACAGACGTGGACCCTCGGAATCCTGATCAGAACCCTGCTTCCTTCTGGTGCCGCACGGCGAGGATCGTCAAAATGTCGCCATCCACACGATAACGCGCGACGTATCCGCTCTCTCCGAAATCGATGAGCCATTCCCGATATTGCTCGGGCAAGTTTTCGATGAGGCGTCCCATATGGGGATGCGTGCCGAGGAGGCTCACGCCTTTGAGAATGGTTTCGCCTGCCCGCTTGGCGACCGACGGGTTTTTCGGCCGCAGGAACTCCCGCAGCCGCTTGAGGTCGCGGATTGCGGCCGGAGAGAAGATTACTTGCGGCATTCGGGGGCGGACGACTCGTCGTCAGTTCCCCAGGTCGAAAGCCACTTTTCGACCTCGACGCCGGTGACGTGCAGTCCCGTCGCTTCAAATTCCTTCCAGGCGTCAAGCGTCTCCTGCCGCAGCGTCTCGCGCTTCTCCTCGCGCTCGACATATTGCGCAATAGCTTCACGCATGATCCAGTGGGACGAACGGCGGCGAGCCTCGGCCAGTTGTTGGACGCGGCCCTTCAGCTCATCATCGAGCTTGAGCGAGGTCGGCGATGCCATGATGCCTCCTTAGTCAGAGGTAATACCTGACGCTAATTTAGGCTTCATCGCTGTATTTGTCCATGAATGAATTCAATGAAGCGGTTCACGCATCGTCAAGTCTTCGGAGGGGCGATGCTCTCCCGCAGGATGAGCTTGCTGCGGACGATGGTGCGCACGGAGTCCGCGTTTTGCCTCTGGCCAATGGCGTCGAGCAAGAGTTCCACCGCCGCGCGTCCCATCTCTTCCACCGGCTGTTCGATCGTCGAGAGCGGTGGCGAGGAGAATTCGCAGACCGGGGAACCGTCGAAGGAAACGACGGACAGATCGTCGGGAATGCTCAAGCCGGCGCGCTGGATGCGGCTGAGGAATGAAATGGCCATGTCATCGCTGGTGGCGATGACCGCCGTTGGTTTCTCGGCCAGCTCTGCGAAATCGTCTGCCGCCTGCACGCCGATATCGAAACCGTGTTGATAATCGAGACGGCCGCCCGAGCGATGCACTGCTTCCTTCGACAGGCCGGCTGCCTCAAGCGCTTCGAGCACGCCGCCATAGCGTTCGACGTCATGATAATTGCCTTCCGGTCCCGCAAGGTAGAAGAACCGCCGATGGCCCAAGCGGATCAGCTCGGCGGTGACGTCGCGCACAGCCTCGCGGTCGTTGGTGATGACGCTTTGCAGGCCCGCATCGCTCATGTCGAGCAGCATCGAAACGATCGGCAGGCCGGAATTTGACAGCGAGCGCCCATCGACCTCCGGAAGCTTTGACGACAGGATGATGGCTCCTCGCACGCTGCCGCCGAAAGCGAGGTCGAGAATGTGCCGCTCGGAAATCTCGTCGCGGTCGAGGTTGGCGATCATCAGGTTGTAGCCGCCCTGGATCAGCGATTTGTTGATGCTCTGCAGGACCTGAGGAATGATCTGCGAGACGCCGTAATAGAGTGATCCGGGCAGGATGATCATGATGATGTTGGATTTGCCGACCCTGAGGCCCCGCGCCATTGCATTGGGCGTATAGCCGAGCTGCTTGGCCGCCGCGTTGATCTTGGCACGGGTCTTCTCGTTGACGCGCCCGGGATTGGCGAGCGCACGGCTGACCGTCGATATCGCAACGCCGGCCAGCCGTGCGACATCGGCCATCAACGCGCCCGATTGATCCTCGCCGACCACATCCTTGTTTTTATTCACGTTTATTTCTTTCCCTCGGATGCTTCGATTTGCAACTTTAAGACAGGCAATGGTCTATAGCAAACGTTTGCCAAAAATCGCTTGCCAAAAAAAACGCCTTAGCTATCATCTCTTCATGGCAAACGATTGCCATTTCTTAATGCGTTGAAAATCCATGGCTTATGGGATGCGGAACTGCCCTTCCGCATGCCGGTAAGTCGTGCCTCGAGAAATGGATAGATTATGGCTACTGGCGGCAGGTTACGTTTCGGCGTCGATCTCGTGACGTTCTTTGATCCGGGCTTCTGGGGCGTCGACAGCTATGATGCGATCGTCGCCTATGCGCGCGCCGAACCGCGCGCCTTCTGGGACAAGATCCTCGACAGCGTCCAGGCCTCCGGCGTCACCGGCGTCGAGCTGACCTTCTCTCCCTTCAACTGGCAGGATGCGATCAAGACCTATGGTTCCGTCGATGCTTTCGCCGCCGAATTGGCAAAACGCGCTCTGACGCTCTGCAGCGGCTTCTTCGCGGAACTGGAGGCGGCCGGCGACTTTGCCGAGCCCGAGGCCCAGCGCGCGCTGATCGATAAGGCGGAACGTTATGCCGATTTTCTGAAAGCCTGCGGCAGCGACATCATGGTGATCGGCGCGCCCTTGCGTCAGACACTCGGCGCCCAGCCGGTGCAATTTTACGATTTCGACCGCGCCAAGGTGATCGCCGATTTTCTGAACCGGCTCGGCGCGACCCTTTACGCCAGGGGCGTGCGACTGGCGCTGCACACCGAAGCGCATTCGATCTTTGCCGCCGCGCGCGACGTCGACCTGATGATGCTGCTGACCGACCCTGCCTATGTGCATATGTGTCCGGATACGGCCCATATTATCGTTGCCGGCTCCGACCCCGTGCAACTCGTCGATCGCCATCACGAGCGGATGATTATCGCCCATTGGAAGGATGCGATCGGTCCGATGCCGGCCGATACTCCGATCGACAAGCACATTCACGAACGCCATCAGCCCTATTTCTGTGGTTTCGGCCTCGGGCGGGTCGACTGGCCTGCCTGGATCCGGCTGCTGCGCGACCGGGCCTATGAAGGCTGGGCGATCCTCGAACTCGATGCCGCGCCGGATCCCGTCCGCGACATCGCCAACGGGCTGACGCTCGTCCGTCAGGCGCTCCTGCCGATCTATCGCTGACTTCATTCCGAAGATGACGAACGCCCCGCCAAGAGGGCATTTTCAAGAGGTGGAACAATGAAAACCATGATGAAGCTTTTTCTTGCCGGCGTGGCATTCGCCGGCCTCTTCGCCGCCGCGCAGGCCGAGGACAAGCCGACGATCGAGATGATGTCGTCCTGGACCTCGGGCGGCGAGGCAGCCGCTCTCAATGTCATCAAGACCGAGTTCGAAAAGCGTGGCGGTGTCTGGAAGGATTCCTCCATCGCCGGCTTCGGCGCGGCCGATGCCGCCTTCCAGAACCGTATCGTCGCCGGCGATGCGCCTGGCGCCAAACAGGGTGTCATCGGCCTCGCCGCCGCGGATTTCGTCGGCCAGGGTCTGTTCAACCCGATCGACGACGTCGCGGCCGCCGGCAAATGGGCCGATGCTCTGCCGAAATCGATCCATGATCTCATCTCCTATGACGGCAAGGTCTATCTTGCGCCGACCGGCGCCCATGGCGAAAGCTGGGTCTTCTATTCCAAGGAAGCCTTCGGGAAGGCCGGCATTGCAGAGGAGCCCAAGAGCTGGGACGAATTTTTCGCCGATCTCGACAAGCTGAAGGCCGCCGGCATCGTTCCGGTCGCCTGGGGCGGTCAGCCCTGGCAGCAGACCAAGGTCTTCAACATGATCCTGCTCTCGCAGGTCGGGACCGACGGTTTCCTGAAGATCTATGTCGACAAGGACAAGAGCGAGGCCTCGGTCGAGGGCGTCAAGAAGACCCTCGAAATCCTCGGCAAGCTGCGCGGCTATGTCGATGCGGGGGCGGCCGGCCGCAACTGGAACGACGCGACCGCCATGCTGATCACCGCCAAAGCCGGCGTGCAGTTCATGGGCGACTGGGCCAAGGGCGAATTCACCGTCGCCGGCAAGGAACCGGGCAAGGATTATGGCTGCATGATCGCGCCGGAATCCAAGGGCATGGTCTATATCGCCGACTCCCTGTGGTTCCCCAAGACCAACAATGCGGCGACCGACAAGGCGCAGAAACTTCTCGCTGAAGTCGTCATGGATCCGGCCGTCCAGGTCGAATTCGCCCTCAAGAAGGGCGCGATTCCGATGCGCTCCGACGTCGACAAGTCGAAGCTGGATGTCTGCGCGAAGAAGGGTGCCGAGCTGATGGCCGCCGGCGCCATCGTGCCGGACCAGGCGATCGTGCTCACCCCGCAGCAGGTCGGGGCGCTCGACGATTTCGTCGACGAATATTGGAGCGGCGGATCGAACGATGCGGCCTCTGCGGCTGAGAATTTCTTCGCCGTCTTCGAATAGAATAGTGCCTGCGGCGTCGGCCTGATCCCGGCGCCGCGGCAGCCGCCGCTGCCTCGCGCGGTGTGCCCCGCTTTCCGTCAACGAGCTGGCCGATGCCCATCAAACGCAAACCCAATCTTGCCGCCACCATCGCCCTGCTGCCGACTTGGTTCGCCGCGGTCGCGGTCTTCATTGGCACCATGGCCTGGTCGATCCGCCTGTCCTTCACCAACTCGACGCTTTTTCCATCCTCGACCTATGTCGGATTTGCCCAGTATTCGAAGCTGTTCTCTTCCGCCAAGTGGCTGGCATCGCTGCAGAACGTGTTGATCTTCGGCATTCTTTACGTCGCAGGCTGCCTGCTGCTCGGCTTCCTGCTGGCCGCCGCACTCGATCGTAAGATCCGCTTCGAAAGCGCCTTCAGGACCATCTTCCTCTATCCCTACGCCATGTCATTCGTGGTGACCGGGCTGATCTGGCAATGGATGCTCAATCCGACGCTCGGCATTCAGGCGAGCGTGCGTTCGCTCGGCTGGGAAAGCTTCGTCCTCGACTGGGTCGTCAATCGCGACATGGCGATCTATGCGCTGGTGCTTGCCGGCGTCTGGCAGGGCGCAGGGCTGGTCATGGTCATTGCGCTTGCCGGCATGCGCGGCATCGAAGCCGAGCAATGGAAGGCGGCGCGCATCGACGGCATCCCCGTCTGGCGGATCTATGTCTCGATCATCCTGCCACAGCTCGGGCCGGCGCTGGCGGCTGCCGGCATGCTGCTCGCCATGGGCGTGATCAAGACCTACGACATCGTCGTCGCCATGACGAATGGCGGCCCTGGCAATGCGACGGAGGTGCCGGCGAAATTCATCATGGACAATCTGTTCGGGCGCCAGAACCTCGGCCTTGCCACGGCGGGCGCGACGGTGCTCGTCCTCGGCGTGGTCATCGCGGTCGCGCCGTTCCGCTATGCGATGCACATGCGCGCCAGAGCGAAGGGAGCCGCGTGATGGCCGGTCTTCATCCAAACGGCCCGAAGCCGGCCCGCCTCACCGCCGGGCGCATCGGCCTCTATGCCTTTCTCGTCGTTGCCGCGCTCTTCTTCCTGCTTCCGCTCTACACCATGGTCGTCACCTCGCTGAAATCGATGGACGAAATCCGCTTGGGGCAGATCTTCGCTCTGCCGGCCAAGCTCGATTTCTCCGCCTGGGTTACTGCGTGGTCGGGCGCCTGCATGGGAACCGTCTGCGTCGGCATTCGCAGCGGCTTCTGGAATTCGGTGGCAATCAGCCTTCCCGCGGTCGTGCTCTCGGTCTTCATCGGCGCCGTCAACGGCTATGCGCTGTCGCTCTGGCGGCCGCGCGGGGCAAACCTCCTCTTCGGCCTGCTGATGGCCGGCGGCCTCATCCCCTACCAGATCTTCCTCTATCCGATGGTCCGGGCGATGGCGAATATCGAGCTCTACAATTCGCTTGCCGGCATCATTCTCGTCCATGTCATCTTCGGCCTGCCGCTGGTGACGCTGCTCTTCCGAAACTATTTCGTCAGCGTGCCGGAGGAGCTCTGCAAGGCGGCGCGCGTCGATGGCGCCGGCTTCTGGCGCATCTTTTTCGAGATCATGCTGCCGATCGCCGTGCCGATGGTCGTCGTGGTCTCCATGCTGCAATTCACCGGCATCTGGAACGATTTCCTGCTCGGCCTCGTCTTTGCCGGGCGCGACAATCTGCCGATGACCGTCCAACTCAACAATATCGTCAACACCACGATGGGCGAGCGCACCTACAATGTGAACATGGCGGCGACAATCCTGACCGCCATCGTTCCGCTTGCCATTTATTTCCTGTCCGGCCGCTGGTTCGTGCGCGGCATCGCCGCCGGCGCAGTCAAGGGGTAACGCTTTCATGCAATCCGCCGTCACCGTCAAGGATCTGAAGATCGCCTATGGCCACCATACGGTGATCGAAAAAATGTCGATCGATATTGCCCCGCAGGAGTTCCTGGTGCTGCTCGGCCCTTCCGGCTGCGGCAAGTCCACTCTGCTGAACGCCATTGCCGGGCTGCAGGACATCGTTGCCGGCGAGATCTGGATCTCGGGCAAGAACGTCAGCTGGGAGGAGCCGAAAGATCGCGGCATCGGCATGGTCTTCCAGTCCTATGCGCTCTACCCGCGCATGTCGGTGCGCAAGAACCTCTCCTTCGGACTTCGTGTCGCCGGCCTGCCGAAGGGCGAGATCGAAGCGCGTGTCGCCCGCACGGCCGCCCTCCTCCATCTCGACACGCTGCTCGACCGGCGCCCGGCCGAACTGTCCGGCGGCCAGCGCCAGCGTGTCGCCATCGGCCGGGCGCTGGTGCGCGAAGTCGATGTCTTCCTCTTCGACGAACCGTTGTCGAACCTCGACGCCAAGCTGCGCAACGAATTGCGCGTCGAGATCAAGAAGCTGCATCAGCGCCTCGGCAACACCATGATCTATGTGACCCATGATCAGGTCGAGGCCCTGACGCTTGCCGACCGCATCGCCATCATGCGCGACGGCGTCATCCAGCAGCTTGCCTCGCCGGCCGAGATCTATCGCCGCCCGGCCAATCTCTTCGTTGCCGGCTTCATCGGCGCGCCGGCAATGAATTTCATCGAAGGCCGGATCGAGCGCGGCGGCGCCTCGCCGGTCTTCCGGAGCAAGGGGCTCGCCGTCGATCTTTCCGGCTATTCCTTCGGCCTTGCCACGGCGGAGGGACCGGCAACGCTCGGCTTTCGCCCGGAGCATCTGGTGCTCGACGGGACGGCAAGCGGCCTGCCCACCATTCCCGGCCGCGTTTCCGTCGTCGAGCCGATGGGGTCGGATGCCGTCGTCTGGTTCGACTGGGCCGATCAAAGCCTCTCGCTGAGGTTGATGGGCGACGTGAGCCTGCTACCCGGTGACGCCCTGGCTCCCGGGCTCGATATCGCCAAGGCGTCGCTCTTCGGCGCCGACGGATCGCGGCTCTGATGCGCTGCCCCTTTGTTTTCTCGCAATTGCCGGTGAGCTGCGCGCCGTTTTGAGCAATTGCTCCAGGACAGGATTTGGAAAGACATGTCTGAGATCGTCTATGATGCGCTGGTGATCGGCTCCGGCGCGGCGGGCTCCTTCGCGGTCAAAGAGCTGACGGCCCAGGGGCTGTCTGTCCTGCTGCTCGAAGCTGGTCCGGCGGTGGGGCTCGCGGATTTCGACCCGGCGCGCAAGAAGGCGCCCGCCAGCAGCATCAATATCTGGGAGCGTGCCCGCGCCACGATCAAGGGTCAGCCGATCCAGGCGCGCGCGGCCTTCTTCACCGAGCGCTTCAGCCACTTCTTCGTCAATGACCGCAAGAACCCTTATACGACGCCGAAGGGCGAGCCTTTCCTGTGGATCCGCGGCCGCCAGGGCGGCGGGCGCCTGCACAGTTTCGGCCGCGTGCTGTTGCGCTGGACGGACGATGATTTCAAGATCCGGTCGCGCACCGGCAAGGGTGTGGACTGGCCGGTCTCCTATGACGCACTCACGCCTTTCTACGACGAGGCGGAGGCCTATCTTGGGCTCTACGGCAACAAGGATGATGTAGCGACCCTGCCGGACGGCGTCTATGCCAAACCGGCCAGCCTGACGCCCGCCGAACAGATATTCAAGCAGGCGGTGGAAAGCCGCTGGCCGGAGAGGTATGTCGTCTCCTGGCGCTACATCGCGCCGGATGCCGAGCGCATGCCACGCCCGCTCAGGGACGCCAAGGCGACCGGCAGGCTGACGGTCCGCTACGACGCCGTCGTTCGCCGCATTACCACCGACGAGAAAACCGGCCGCGCCACCGGCGCCGAATTCATCGATCGCAATACGGGAGAAGTATCGACGGCGCGTGCCGCGACGGTGGTTCTTTCCGCCTCGCCGATCGAGAGCGTGCGGCTGCTGCTGAATTCGGCTTCGGCAAGACATCCTGACGGGCTCGGCAACAGCTCGGGCGTCCTCGGCCGCTATTTCATGGATCAGCTTCCCTGCCTCGCCTTCGGTTCCTTTTCGAAGGCGAAGGGCTGGGCGCCCGACGAATCCGCTCCGACCGACCCGTTCTACAATCCGTCGGGCGGGATCTTCATACCCCGCTTCGGCGAGGGCGACGCCGCCCGCGGCGATTTCGACTACCAGGGCAGCGTCGGCCGGGCGCCGGTCTCCGGCGACGCCGATGCGCGTCTCGCCTTCTTCGGCTTCGGCCGCATGCTGCCCTATGCCGACAATCGCATCACGCTCGATGTCAGGCGCAAGGACGCCTGGAACATTCCCGTGCCGCATATCCGCTGCGCCATGCAGGCCGAGGAGCAGGCGCTGCTTCGCCGGCAGGAGGAGACGCTGATCGCCATGATCAGGGACGTCGGCGGTGAGCTCGAATTCATCGGTTCGCCCACCGGCCTCAAGGAGATGGGCAAGGGCGCCTTCCCCGATGCCGATGCCTTCAGCCGCTTCATGTTCCGCACATGGTTCCGCAAGACGATGTGCATGGGCGCGGCAATCCATGAAACCGGCGGGGCGCGCATGGGCGAAAGCCCGGAGGCTTCGGTGCTCAATCCCTATAATCAAGTCTGGGACGCCCCGAACCTCGTCGTCACCGACGCCAGCGCCTTCCCCGGAAGCGGCATCGCCGGCACGACGCTCACCGTCATGGCCTTGACGATCCGCGCCTGCCGAAACCTGGTGGACCGATACCGGGCGGGGCAGCTTTAGGGCGCGCTTGGAACGAGAGGCGCGAGCAACCGTTTCAGCTCGATCAGTGGTCGTCATATAACCTTCGCACTGACATGCTCCTGTCAACAAACGCAGGAAGGAAAAAACCATGTCGCAATCACATCAGGACCAGCTTAACCGGATAAAGGCCGAAATCGCCGACAGCTTCGATGAGGAGTTGGAAATGCAGATGGAGGAGGACCGGCTGGACGATCTGGTCGCCGAGGGAATGTCGGAACCGGCCGAGCAGACGCTCGAGCGAAAGATCTATTTCCGGGAACTCTTCCGGTTGCAGCACGAACTGGTGCGACTGCAGGATTGGGTTCAGCACAAGAAGCTGAAGGTGGTGGTGCTTTTCGAAGGCCGCGATTCGGCCGGCAAGGGCGGCGCGATCAAGCGCGTCACCCAGAGGCTCAACCCGCGCGTCTGCCGGACCGTCGCTCTGCCCGCCCCGACCGAGCGGGAGCGCCATCAATGGTATTTCCAGCGCTATGTCCCGCACCTTCCCACAGCCGGCGAAATCGTGCTCTTCGACCGAAGCTGGTACAATCGCGCCGGTGTCGAGCGGGTGATGGGGTTCTGCACTCCTGATGAACTCGAGGAGTTTTTCCGCTCGGTGCCTGAATTCGAACGCATGCTGGTCCGTTCCGGAATCGTGCTGATCAAATATTGGTTTTCGATCACCGATGAGGAGCAGGAATTCCGCTTCAAGATGCGTATTCACGATCCGCTGAAGCAGTGGAAGCTTTCACCGATGGATATGGAAAGCCGTGTCCATTGGGAGGAATATACCAAGGCCAAGGAAGAAATGCTGGCGCGTACGCACAGCAAGGATGCACCCTGGTGGGTGGTCCAGGCCGTCGACAAGAAACGGGCGCGTTTGAACTGCATCGCCCATCTTCTTGAGCAGATCCCTTATGAGGATGTTCCAAAACCCGACATCGAGCTGCCGGATCGCATCCGCCATGCCGACTACAACAGGGCGCCGGTTCCGCCCGAAATGCACGTGCCGGAGCGCTATTGAGGCATAACCGTACCGGTCTTCACGGCCGGAGATGACGAGCGCTTTCCAGCGTCGCTGATGCTTTCGGCTTCGCGACACCAGGTGTGGAGCGTGGTGTCGCGATAGCTCGCGGCCTACGATTAGGCGGCGATGCTCCCGATTTGGTCGAGTTCGTCGATAGCCTCATCCGGCAGAACAAGCCCGGCGGCGGCGAGGTTCTCCCTGAGATGGCCGACGGACGAGGTGCCGGGGATCAGCAGGATATTCGGTGCGCGGCGCAGCAGCCAGGCGAGCGCGACCTGCATGGGCGTCGCATCGAGGCGTGCGGCGACATCGGACAGGGTGGAGGACTGCAGCGGGCTGAAGCCGCCGAGCGGGAAAAAGGGCACATAAGCGGTGCCCTCGCGAGCGAGTGCGTCGATCAGGCGATCGTCGGCCCGATGTGCGAGATTATATTGGTTCTGCACGCAGGCGATCTCGGTGATTCCGCGCCCTTCGGCAATCTGCTTCGATGTGGCGTTGCTTAAGCCCACATGACGGACCAGTCCCTGCCGCTGGAGGTCGGCCAGCACCGTCACGGGTGCTTCAATCGACCCTTCGGCAGGGCCATGAACGTCGAACATGATTCTGAGGTTGACGACGTCAAGCACGTCCAGGCCCAGATTACGAAGATTGTCGTGCACGGCCGCCGTCAGCTCTTCGCGCGAGAAAGCCGGAATCCAGGATCCGTCCGTGCCGCGCCGCGCGCCGATCTTGGTGACGATGACGAGATCGTCGCGATAGGGATGGAGCGCTTCGCGGATGATCCGGTTGGTGACGTGCGGGCCGTAGAAATCGCTGGTGTCGATGTGGTTTACGCCTGATGCAACCGCCTCGCGCAGCACGGCCAAGGCCGCGCCGTGATCCCTGGGCGGGCCGAACACGCCGGGCCCGGCAAGCTGCATGGCGCCGTAGCCGAGCCGCTTCACGCTGCGGTCACCGAGTTTGAAGATTCCGGACTGATCGATGATGGACATGATCTCACTCCTTTCAAGAGGTGACCCCAAGATAGGCGTTGTCGGCGCGCGTGATAATTCGGTACAATCCGCACAGGCCGTGCGGAGTGGCGAACAGTGAAAGTCGATCTGGGGGATCTCAACGCCTTTGTTGCCGTGGCGCGGGCCGGTGGTTTCCGCGAGGGCGCACGTGCAAGCGGTAGCAGCGCCTCCTTCCTCAGCGAGGCGGTGCGCCGTCTGGAGGCCGAACTCGGCGTCAGGCTCTTCAACCGCACGACACGCAGCGTCGTCCCGACCGAAGCGGGCAAGGGTTTGCTGGAGCGGCTCGGCCCGGCGCTGACCGAGGTGGAGTCGGCGCTCGACGTCGTCAATGGGTTTCGCGACAGGCCGGCCGGATCGCTGCGGCTCAATGTCCCGGTCAGTGCCGCGCGGCTGGTGCTGCCCGCCATCGTTCCACCGTTCCTCGCCGCCTATCCCGACATTCGCCTCGAGGTGATCGCCGAGGAGAGTTTCGTCGACGTGCTCGCCGCCGGCTGCGACGCCGGCATCCGTTATGATGAGCGGCTGGAGCAGGATATGATCGCCGTGCCGATCGGGCCGCGTGTTCAGCGCTTTGCCACCGCAGCCTCCCCCGATTATCTCGACCGCCATGGCCGGCCGCAGCATCCGAGCGAACTCCTCGACCATGCCTGTCTGCTCGGCCGCTTTGCCAGCGGCGCGCTGACGACACCCTGGGAGTTCGAACGGGACGGCGAAGTGGTGCGGGTCGACCCTTCGGGGCCATTGATCGTCAGGGTCGGCGGCGCGACCGATCTGACCGTCGACGCAGCGATAGCGGGCACAGGCATCATCTGCGTTTTCGAGGACTGGCTGCGTCCGCATTTTGAGAGCGGCGCCCTGGAGCCTATCCTCGAGCCGTGGTGGCAGCGCTTTTCCGGGCCGTTCCTCTATTATCCCGGACGGCGGCTGGTGCCGGCGCCCTTGCGGGCCTTCATCGATTTCGTCAAGGCCTCGACCAAGCAGGCTTGAACAGCGCTTTCATGCACCGAGGTCAATGTTCCGCATATTCGGGCACTGACACATCTATTGCGCTTGTTCCTCAATGCACGCTTGGGGTTTCCATCACGATTGCGAAGTCTTCAGCGACCAGTTCGCTGACGGCGATGAGGATTTCCTCGCGGGAAAAGCCTGAGGTCAATGCGCGTTGGATCAGATCCTGCAGATCCGGCTCCACGACATCGCGGCAATCCTCGAGGCGTTCTTCTGAAACGGTGAGGCTATTCAATTCGTCCATCGTCTGTCCTTTCCGGAGAATGTAACCGTCGAATCTTGGCAAGGCCGGCCGTGTGCACTTTGGCTGCAATTGCTCTAACGGGCGGCCGTCCGCTTCGGCCCGGCGATCAGGCCTTCACTCTGCAACTTGCGTGCCGCCTTGCGCTGCCGGCTGATCGCCTGTGTCTTTTCCCTGACGCGCCGTTCGGAGGGCTTCTCATAGGCGCGCCGTTCCTTCATTTCGCGGAACAGGCCCTCGCGCTGCATTTTCTTTTTCAAAACTCTGAGGGCTTGATCCACGTTGTTGTCTCTGACGAGTACTTGCATTTCGAATTCTCCTTTTTCGTAAGGTATGCTGAGCGCTCAGCCGAGCTGCTCGGCGATCAGCGCCTGCAATTCGCCGCCGGCGAGAAGGCAGGGAGACGGCTTCCACGTCTTGGCAGTGCGGCGGACGGCTTCGTCACGCTCCCGCGGGTTGGCCACCGCAACCGCGGTGGCTGTTTTGTATCGTTCAAAAAAATCCTTTACCGGCGATTGCCGGCCTCATTCGATTGTTGTGGGTTTGACCATCGCGCTGCCCCAAGGGCGCGTCGATTCAGCCGATGTACAAGCGTCTCGTTCCCAAGCCGCGACGGCTTCGATTTCCGCTTCAGCCCTAAAATAGTCGTCGGAGAACGTGATTGCAACGGATAGAGCGGAATGGCTCGGTTCGGCGCCGGGAATCGCCCTTAGATATATTCGTTGCGGATCTTCAAGTTAACCGGGTATAGATTTAGTCGGATTTTCTTCAATTTGGCTTGAAAATGAAAATATTCCGCCGGGAATGAAGCAATGCCGATATCGGGGACGACATTAACCTTTCATTAAATAAGCTATTGACTTGCAGTATTAATAGGTTGTTAAAGGGGCCGCTTGCTGAGGTCAAAACTGACCCGTCATAATAATTTAAGGAGAGAGCGATGGCTTCGCCGATACACGCAACCGATGATAGTGCAACATTTCTAGAAACCGACGTTATTTCAGGAAATCTGCTTTCCAACGATTCGTCCGACAACGGCCACCTGTTCCTGCGCGCCTTCGACGGCGCGACGGTTAACGCCAAGGGCGGCAACAGCCAGATCACCGAGATCCAGGGCGACTATGGCACGTTCTTCGTCAAGCCGGACGGCAGCTACACCTACGTCCTGAGCGATGCCGCCAAGATCGGCTTCGCCAACGGCGAATCCTATCAGGAAAAGGTTTCCTACAAGATCTCCGACGGCAGCGGTCATACCGATGTCGGTCTGTTCACCCTGAACATCCAGGGCGTAACTCAGATCAAGCCGGTCGCTGTCGACGATACCTTCAGCTTCACCGAGGGCCATGCCATCGGCGGCAACGTTCTGGACAACGACATTGCCGGCGACAACGGCAAGATGTTCCTCCGCCAGTTCCTGAGCACGCAGGTCGACGCCAAGACTGACGCCGTTACCGACGTTGCCGGCACCTACGGCACCTTCCATGTCAAGTCGGATGGTACGTTCACCTACGACCTGAACACCGATCTGGTTGCGGGCGAGACCTACACGGAAGTTCTCCGTTACTACAAGATCTCCGACGGCGAAGGCCACACGGACACCGCCAAGGTGACGCTCAACATCACCGGCACGGATTTTGACTCATCCCATATCGTTTGATCGACAACGATAGATCAGGGAATACAACGCCCGCCGCGCAATCGGCGGGCGTCTTCGTCTATCCGCCTGCCTTTTAGGCGAAGTTTGGCTGGACCGCTAAAATAATTATTTTTAGCTAGTTCTTATATACTCCGGGGAAGGGTAGTCTCGAAGTTCGGAGGACACGCCCTTGACCGAACACATCGAACCCAAACACATTGAGACCGATGATCTGACGAAAGTCTGGTCGGTGACCGAGTTCTGCGCTCGCCATCGGATAGATGCCGAGGAACAGGCGCTGTTGCTCAAACTTTTCGGGCCGTTCGCGACAGCCTGCGAACTGCTTCACAACGCCAAGCGCGCACCACGATTCAGATGAGCCCGTCTCTATTCCCTCATTGATCTTCTCACCAATGCCAACTGGTCGTTCGGTGAACGAGGCTGCGCCAGATATCGCTTGATTGGGCGACGCCCGCCGGCGCGCTTTTCGCAAAGCCTTTCCGTATCTTTCGGGCCGCGGGCGATTCCTGAATAGCTCCTCACCTTCTGCACAAAATCTGCAATCCGGCGCGGCATCTTCCCGCCATGAGCAAGAACGACATTCCGCCCCATCCCGCACCCTGCGTTTTGCCGAAACGCCTGCGCAATGACGGGTGGTGGCTTGCGGACAGGCCTCAAGACGCCCCCGCCGCGGCGAGGTTGGGAAGCAGGCTCATCGTGATCGAAACGCAGCATTTGCAAGAGGAGCAGCCATGGATACAGCCGATACTTTGACAGAACCGATGCCCATCAGACGCGGCAGCGGCCGGACCGTCGCGCTGCTTGCGCTCGTGGCACTTGCGGATTTTCTGATCTTTGGCCAGGAGCTCGGGATAAACCTTTTCCTTTTTTCGCTCGCCCTCTGCGCCGGCATTCTGCTTTCGGCCAGGAAGAGGGCTCGATTTTCGATCGCGGCTTTCCTGCTCGGCCTCTCGGTTCTGGCGTCGGCGCCCCTGATGGAATCGCCTTCGTTGACGGGCGTTGCCCTTTGCCTCGGCGCGCTGATGTCGGTTGCGCTCGTCAGCGCCAGGCTCCTGCCCCGCCGCCTGCCCGCCCTGCCCCCGGTATTCTTCCGTTTCGCCCTCGTCATTCCCCTGCGGCTTGCCGAAGATATCAGGAAGTCTCTTGCGACACCGGGAAAACGTTTCTCGTTCACCGCGCTCCGACAGGGCATCGGCCTCTGGATCATGCCGATTGTCCTCGCAGCGGTCTTTTTATCTCTGTTTGCAGCTGCGAACCCGCTTATCGAAATCGCGCTCCGCAGTATTAATTTTGCCGCGCTGCTGCAGTTTTTCGACCTTTGGCGGATCGGCTTCTGGATGATGATTGCCGTCGTCGCCTGGGCGATGTTGCGGCCGCGCCTGAAGCGTCGCGCCAGGAGGTTGCAGGCCGGCAGGACCTTCATGATCGTGCCGGTCAAAAACGCGCCGTTCGGCCATGCCTCGCTGCTGCGGTCGCTCGTCCTGTTCAATGCGCTCTTTGCCGTGCAGACGCTTCTCGATCTCGTCTATCTCTGGGGTGGCGCAGATCTGCCAGAGCACATGAGCCATGCCGAGTATGCCCATCGCGGCGCCTATCCGCTGATTGCCACAGCGCTTCTTGCCGCAGCTTTCGTTCTCATCGCCATGCGGCGCGGCGGCCCCGGCGATCACAGCCCGCTGATCCGCGGCCTCGTTCACGCCTGGATCGGCCAGAATATCTTGCTCTGCCTGTCGTCGATGCTGCGGCTTGGTCTCTATGTCGAGGTTTATTCGCTGACCGAACTGCGTGTCGCCGCCGGCCTCTGGATGGGTATCGTCGCCATCGGCCTTGTCTTGATCCTGCTGCGCATTCTGCTCAACCGATCCAATGCGTGGCTGGTCGCGACGAATCTCGCCTCCCTTCTTATGGTTTTCTACATCAGCTCCTTCATCGATTTCCCTGCTTTCATCGCCCGCTTCAATGTCGCCCACAGCCAGGAGATCAGCCAGGAAGGCCCGCCGCTCGACCTTTCTTATCTCTCCTCGCTCGGCCCCTCCGTCATTCCGGCGCTTGACCTCTACCTCCTTAAATTGCCGGACCACCTGATCGACCAAAGAAACGAAGCAGTGACAGTTCGCTACGACCTCGCCAGGAATTTCGAGATGCGCCGGCGCGACTGGCGGAGCTGGACTTTCCGGGCGGCGCGGCTGGAAACCTATCTTCTGTCTCCTGCAGCCATTGCAAGATAGAACGAGAACGATAACAACAGGCACGGCAAACAACGCAGGACCGGTGATGGCGCCCCGCATTCTCGTCGTCGATGACGAACCGCATATCCGAGATGTGATCTGCTTTGCCCTCGAGCGCGCCGGTATGACGCCGATCGCGGCGAGCAACGGCACCGAGGCGATGATGGCCTTCCGCCGCGGCAACATCGATCTCATCACCCTCGATATCGGCATGCCCGACATGGATGGTCTGGAGGTCTGCCGCCAGATCCGCAAAACTTCGGGTTTACCGATCCTGTTTCTTTCGGCGCGCGACGAGGAGATCGACAGGGTCCTGGGGCTCGAAATCGGCGGGGACGACTACGTCACCAAACCCTTCAGCCCGCGTGAACTCGTCGCCAGGGTCAAGGTGATCCTGAAGCGCAGCGGTAATGAAGCGGGGCCTGACAGGCGCCGCGCCACCTTTGTCGCCGGCGAACTCAGCCTGGATCGCCATGGCAGGACGGTCATGTTCGGCTACAGCGCCATCACGATGACGGTGCTCGAATTCGCCATCCTGGACGCGTTATTGTCACGCCCCGATATGGTCTTCAGCCGCGAACGTCTGATGGAGGCGGCCTATGGCGCCGGAACCTATGTCGCCGATCGGACGATCGACAGCCATATCCGCAACATCAGGGCCAAATTCCTGGCCGCCGGCGGCCAGGGGATCATCGCGACGGTTCACGGCATCGGCTTCAAACTCGGCGGTGAAATCGGGAGGAAGGCCTGATGCCGGCGCCGAAAGTCAGGACGAAATGGCGCCCGACGCTGGCGCTGATCGTCTATGTCGTGCTTCTCGCCGTCATGGCGCTGCCGATCCTGATCGTCATATGGTTTCGCGCCATGGACGTGAGTTCGAACCGGATGGCGCCGGCGGAAATCGGGGCGCTTGCCGTCGTCGCCATGCTGACGCTCGGCATCGCCTATGTGCTGACGCGCACCATCACCGGCCCGATCGACGCCTTGATCGCCCGCACGGAAGAGATCGCCCGCGGCGGCAAGGGGGCAATCCGGCCGCTTGAAAGCTATGGAACGCGCGAGATCGCCATCCTGTCGCAAAGCTTCCTCGATCTCGCCGGAAAACTGGTCGATCGCACCGAATATGTCGGCTCCTTTGCCGCCCATGTCTCCCACGAACTGAAATCGCCGCTGACCGCCATCCGCGGTGCGGCGGAGCTTCTGCGCGACGACGATGCCGAAAGGCCGATGACGAAGGCCCAACGTTTGCACTTTCTCGACAATATCGTCGCCGATGCGGCCCGGCTCGATGCGCTGTTGCAGCGGCTGAGAGAGCTTGCGCAAGCGGAAATCCCAGTGATCGAGGGCAAAAGCAGCGTGATGGACATCCTGCCTTCGCTGCGCGGGCAATTCCCCGCCCTTGATATCTCAGGCAAAGGCGATACCGACATATCGGTTGCTCTCCCCCGGGAAGCAGCCGGCATCGTCTTTGCCAACCTCGCCGAGAACGCCCTTCAGCATGGCGCCACGCTGTTGGAGCTCAGCGTGTCAGCCGATGCCC
Organism: Rhizobium sp. BT03; assembly: GCF_030053155.1. Classification (NCBI taxonomy): domain Bacteria; kingdom Pseudomonadati; phylum Pseudomonadota; class Alphaproteobacteria; order Hyphomicrobiales; family Rhizobiaceae; genus Rhizobium; species Rhizobium sp. BT03. The sequence continues at coordinate 174,648 of NZ_CP125644.1, read as the reverse complement.
GAACAACCATCATTCTTGTCCGTGACGACGGCGGCGGTATTTCCGAGGCAAATCGTCAGCGTGTCTTTCAGCCGTTCTTTTCAACCCGCCGCGAACAAGGCGGCACCGGCATGGGCCTCGGCATCGTTCGCGCCATGCTGAGCGCCTATGGTGGTACGATCCGCCTGCTGCAGACGGCCGGCGCGGGCGCCGAGTTCGAAATCACCATACCCGTGTAATTCTCTTGTGATTGGGAATCCCACGTTGAGTTAGAGGCCTTTCGGGTGCCGAACGCATGCTCGCAAGCAAGCGGATCAGTTGTGCGGTTTTATTGCCGCCAACGCCGCCTGCGCGACAATATCAGCGATGCGTTCGGACAGCGCCGGGTCGGAAACGGCGCGCGCAAGGGTGACGCCGCCGCTCAGCATGGCGAGAAGCAGGATCGCCTGATCTTCTTGGCTCATTTCGGATCGGCCCTCTATCTTGTGCTCCGGCAGGCCGGCGGCGACTTCTTCGACGAGGCGTTTGATCTCAGCCGTGTAGGCGCTTCGCGTTTCCTTATCCGCGCGCATCACGTCGGGCGAAAGGCTCGGCAGAGCACAGCTTTCGCCCAAATCGCAGGTTCTTTTATAGCCGAGATAGTAGCTGACGAATGTCGGCAGCCAGTCTTTCGGCTGATTGGTCTTCAGCGCGGCGATTCCCTGCCGCAGCTCTTCGAGCCCTTCCAGCACAGCTGTACGAAAGGCTTCGGCCTTCGATTTGAAATGTCCGTAGAAGGCGCCGTTCGTCACGCCGGCAGCCTTTGTCAGCGCGTCGATTCCGGCGCCGCCATAGCCGTCCTTGCGGAAGACCTGTCCCGCAGCGGCGATAACGCGGGCCCGGGTTTCCAGTTTGTGTTCAGCGCTGTAACGCATGAAAACCTCATTTAGAGAGCGATCCCTCTTTATTGCTTGCGAAGAGAGCGATCGGTGTGTATCCATAAAGAGTGATCGGTATATCAGAAGCGGTCACAATTCAAAGAGGGAGATATCCGATGCCTATCACACTCACCGTGCCGGAAGGCCTGCTCTCGCCGGAGGCCCAGGCGCGCGCTTTTGCCGGATTGACGGACGCGTTGCTCGATGTCGCCGGCTTGACCGGCAACGCCTTCATGACCGCCAATGTCATCGGCACCATCAACGTGCTGCCGCGCGAGCACGTGCTTGCGGCGGGAAAGCCGATCGCTGCGGCGTTCGTCGAACTCAAATTGCCGGAGGTCGCGCTGGCGAGCGCCGAAGCGAAACAGGCCTTCATCGAAAAAGCGGCCGATGTCGTCGAACAGGCCGCCGAGGGCCGGCTCAAGCGAGAGCATATATGGTCGAATATCGTCTATGCCCCCGAGGGGGCCTGGGGAATTGCCGGCGATAGTTACAGCAATGCCGACTTCGTCGGCGCCATCCAGGGCGCGGCCGCCGCGTTGTAAGGATTGCGGCGCACGTGCGAAACCTTGGACCTGACACAGCAGCGCCGCTATCCGGCGGCGCGACGGAGCCAGCCATGCAGCTTGCCAACTATCTGTTCTTTTCCAACGGCTGCGAGGAGGCACTCTCCTTTTATGCCGAATGCGGGCTTGGCCAGGTCACGCTATTGAAGCGCCATGGCGCAGATGGAATGCCCGTTGCCAGCGAAGCCATGCGGGGCAAGGTGATGCATGCGCGTTTCGAAGGACCAGGCATTCTGTTCTTCGCCTCCGACAATCACGATGCCGAGCCGATGCGAGGCTCCGCCCACATGCTGATCCTGGATGTCCGCGACAGGACCGACGGGTTTTTCGCACGGCTCGCAGAAGGCGGCAAGATAACGACACCACTCGCTGTCCAGCCATGGGGGAGCTATTACGGCAAGCTCACCGATCGTTTTGGTGTCCAATGGATGCTCGATTGCTTGGGTGAACTCGTGCCGCCGTCAGTCCATTATCGTGTCGTATAACCACCATCGATCACCAGCACTTCGCCGGTGACGTAGCTTGCCGCCGCCGAGCAGAGGAACAAGGCGGCACCCGCCACCTCTTCCGGCTGCCCGACGCGTCCCATCGGGGTCATGCTGCGCCAGGTCGGGAACCAGTCGGGATTGTCGATGCCGCCGCGCGACAGATCGGTGTCGATATAGCCCGGCGCGATGGCGTTGACGCGGATATTCTCGGCGGCGACTTCGCTCGCCAGGCTCTTCGTCATCATATGGACCGCCGCCTTGGAGGTGTTGTAGGCGACCTGGTTCTGCGGAATGTTGGAGACGATGCCCGACATCGAGCCGATATTGAGGATAACACCCCTGCCCTGGCGCCGCATGGGGGCGAGTGCGGCGCGGCAGGCGCGGAAGACGGCGTCGACATTGATGGTCATGATCTCACGCCAGATCGCATCGGAGAATTCGCCGCTGTCGCCATGAATGGCGATGCCGGCATTGTTGACCAGAATGTCGAGCCGGCCGGTCCGCGAGAGGGTCTCGGTGACGAGCGCGTCGGCGGCATCGTCTTTCATTAGGTCGGCGGCGATGAAATCGCAATCGACACCGGCTTTGACGAGTCGGGCTTCCGCCGCCGTATTGCGGGTCCGTCCGGTGATGACAACTGTGGCGCCGGCCTCGCCGAGCGCCTCGGCGATTGCAAGCCCGATGCCGCGTGTGCCGCCGGTTATCAGCGCCACCTGCCCGTCCAGGCGAAATCTGTCGAAGATCATGGCGCTTCCTTTCTGGTTTTGCGAAAGCGGCAAGCGCTGATCAGATGTCGGTGCTCTGCGGCAGGATGACGAGATCGCGGATGGTGATGTTGCGCGGGCGCGTCAGCATGAAGAGCACTGCTTCGGCCACTTCCTTCGGTTCCATCAGGCCGCCGGCGGCGAGCGCCTCATCCAGCTTTTCCTGCGGCCAATCGCTGAGGAGAGCCGTGACGACGGGGCCAGGCGCGACGGCACCGACGCGCAGGCCGTGTTTAGCCACTTGCCGTCGCAGCGTATGGACGAATGCCTGGACCGCATGTTTGGAGGCTGTGTAAATCGGCTCCCAGACGACGGGAACCAAACCGGCGACGGAGCTCGTCAGGATGATATCCCCGGTCTTGCGCTCGACCATATGCGGCAGGACGGCATGCACCGAACGGAAGGCGGCGTTGACGTTCAGGTTGAGCATTCGGTCCCAGGCGTCGGGGTCGCCGCCAAGCACCTCGCCGCCGATATAGGAGCCGGCATTGGCGTGGAAAATATCCAGCTGCCCTGCCTTCTCCAGAATCTGCGGCATCATTCCTGCCACACTTTTCGGATCGGTGAGATCGATGACCAGCGGAATGGCATTGGCGCCGAGGGCCGAGCAGATTTCCTTCAAGGCCTCCTCATTGCGGTCGACCAGCACTACCCGAACGCCGGCGGCAAGCAAGGCCTTGGCGCATTCCAGGCCGATACCCGATGCCGCTCCGGTGACGGCCGCGACTTTTCCAGACAGATCCTGTCCCATTTTCTTCCTCTGTTTTCTCAAGTGGTTTAGGCGCGGCCGTGCGAAATCCGCGATCGGCGTGCCAGCGAGTCGACGACGACGGCGACGGCAAGAACGGCGCCGGTGATCATGTATCGAAGCGACGACGACAGATCGAGGAGCGTCAGCCCGCTGGCGATCGACTGGATGACGATGATGCCGAGAAGGGCCGAATAGGCGCTGCCGCGTCCGCCGAACAGGCTTGTGCCGCCGATGACCGCCGCAGCGATGGCGTTGAGGTTGACGTCGCCGGTGCCGGCCTGCTGGCTTGCGGTCGCCAGACGCGCCGCCGAAAGCACGCCGCCGGTCGCGGCAAGCAGGGCACAGGCGACGAAGGCGCTCGCATAGATGCGCGACACATTGATGCCCGAGCGGCGGGCGGCCTCCCTGTTGCCGCCGACGGCTTGCATGGATCGTCCCCATTTCGTGCGCGTCAGCGCATAATTCATGGCGGCGACGAGCCCGACGAAGAGGCCGAACATCCAGGGAATACCGCGCGACTGGTTGAGATAGAAGGCAACCGCTTCCAGGGCGACCGTGATGACGACGGCGCGGAAACACAGTCCGCCGGTCGATTTCGCCGACAGGCCGGCTGCCCGCCGTCGCGCCGATGTGCGGTAGCTCGCGAGGAAGAAGGCAATGCCGGCAAGCGCCACCAGCAGATAGGCGACCGGATCCGGCATGACCATGATCTGCCCGAAATTCACCAGCCAAGAGCCATAGGGGAGATTGATCGAGCCGGTGGCTCCGAGGATATAGAGCTGCAGGCCGAGAACCGCGAGCAGCCCCGACAGGGTGGAGACGAAGCTCGGCATGCCGAAGCGGTTGAACAGGAAGGCGTAGAGCGAGCCGATCAGGGCGCCGACGATCATCGCGGCGAGGACCGCGAGCACCACCGGCCAGCCTTGATTGACCCAGAAGACGCCAACCAGCGCCGAGGCGAAGCCGCTGACCGAGCCGACGGAAAGATCGATCTCACCCACCATCAGGATGCAGACGATACCGAGCGAGATGACGCCGACCGTCGAGCAGTCGAACAGCATGTTGACGAGATTGGTGCTGGAGAGAAACACCGGATTGAGCGCCTGGAACACCGTCCAGATGATCGCCAGGCCGATAATGACCGGCAGCGAGCCGAGGTCGCCGGAGCGGATGCGATCCCAGAAGGCGCGGATCGAGCCGGCAAGGCTGTCGTCGTGGCGCACCCTTTCGTCGCGCCGGTCGAGGAGTGGGGAGGCCGCCGGTTCATTCTGCAAGGTCTTCATCATGCCCTGCCCTCCTCGTTCTCTCGGCTTTGCGCCTTGCGGCGCGTGGCGCGGCGGGAGACGGAATTGTTGGAAGCGCCGGTGATCGCGCTGACCAGCTCTTCATTGGAGGCATCCGGCATGAAGGTGCCGTTGTTGCGTCCAAGCCGAAGCACGACGATGCGGTCGGCGACCGCACGCACATCCTCCATATTGTGGCTGATCATGATGACGGCGAGGCCGCGTTCACGCACGCGCTCGATCAGATCCAGTACCTCGGCGGTCTGGGCGACACCGAGCGCTGCCGTCGGTTCGTCGAGCATGATCAGTTTCGGCTCGAGCAGCAGCGACCGGGCGATCGCCACGGTCTGGCGCTGTCCGCCGGACAGCGAGGCGACGGGCTCGCGAACGCTTGGGATTCGGGCCGAAAGCTCGTTTAAGAGCTTCCAGGCGCGGATCTCCATGGCGACCTCGTCGAGCTGGAAGGGATTGAGCTCCTTGCCGAGAAAGATATTGGCGACCACATCGAGATTTTCGCACAGGGCCAAATCCTGGAAGACGGTCGCAATGCCGAGGTCGAGGGCGGCACTCGGGCTCGACAGATTTGCCTGTTTGCCCTCGAACAGGATCGTGCCCGAGCTCGGCTGGTGTACGCCGGCCAGGATCTTGACCAGCGTCGATTTGCCGGCGCCATTGTCGCCGACGAGCGCCACGACCTCTCCGGCATGCACGTCGAGTTCGATATCGGTGAGCGCCGAGACCGCCCCGAAGTTCTTCGATATTCCGCGCAGGCTGAGAACAGGCTGGCGGGCGCCGTCAAGAATATGAGAGGTGTCAGACATCGCCTGGCCTTTCCGAAACGAGAGCGGAAGCGTGACCGGCGGCCGGCCGCGCTTCCCTTGGCGCGATTACTTGGTGATGCCGAGCTTCTTGCAGCCGTCGGCATAACGGCCGGTGCACAATTCCTCGGCGGTGTTGATCTTCTTGTCGATGATCTCGGCCTTGAGGTTTTCGGCGGTGACGACGGCAGGGACGAAGAGCTGCGCCGGCGTGTCGTAAAGCGTCATCTCGGCCTTGATCGTTTCTCCGGCCAAGAGCTTGACGGCGACGTCGGCCGCAGCCGCGGCGACGATTTCGCTCGGCTTGGAGATCGTGTTGTACTGATCCCCCGATATGATCAGCTGCAGCGCGGCGATCGTCGCATCATTGCCGGTGACCGGCGGCACGGGATCGACGCCGGCTGCCTTGAAGGCGGCGATGGCGCCGCCGCCGGTGCCGTCATTGGCGGCGACGACGCCGACGATCTGTTTGCCGAAACGGGTGATCTGGCCGGCCGCCCATTGCTGGGCATTCGCCGGCTGCCAGTTCGGCGTGTCGAATTCGGCAAGCGTCTTGTAGCCGCCGTTGGCGAGACCCTCGTGAATGCCGTCCTTGATCAGCCCGGCGGCCGCATCCGTGGGCGAACCGTTGATCTGCAGGATGCCGCCGCCATCGGTCGGCACATTCTTCGCCTTGAGATGCTGGACGAGCGATTCCGCGATTGCCTTGCCGATCGCCTTGTTGTCGAAGGAGACGTAGAAATCGGCCTTGCCCTTCGGGATCGGACGGTCATAGGCGATGACCTTGACGCCCTGGCTTTGGGCGAGCTGGACGAGGGAGGCGGCCGCTGCCGAATCCACCGGATCGAGCACGATAACCTTGGCGCCCTGGGTGATGGCCGAATTGAACTGCTGCTGCTGTTTGGCGATATCGGCATCAGCATTCTGATAAAGGACCTTGCAGGAGGCGCAGAGCTTCTTCATTTCCGCGACGAAGCCCGGATGGTCGTGTTCTTCGTAGCGGGTCGAGCCCTGGTCGGGCATGAGGAACGCGACCGTCGCATCGGCAACGGCGTTTTGCGCAAAGGCGGAAGTCCCGCCGAGCAAGGACAGGATAAGTGCGGCGGCGCCTGCCGCTTTCGTCGAGAATTTCATCATTTCCATCTCCTCCCGTTGGAAAAATTGTGTAACTTCGTCGTTGCAGTGTTCTGCTGCCGCCGTTCGGCTGAACGACCGCCACGCCTGTCCCGGCGGTTTGCAGTTTTCTGAGGACAAGCGTCTCCTGTCGCGAACCGCTCGTTGCGCGCTCGCGTCCAAATCGATGTCGGTTTTGCCTCCTCCTCCTCGTCCTCCCTATCGCCGTCTTCGGCGGACCATGATCATATTCCCGACAACGGTGCTCGTCCGGCTTGCTTAAGCCGCCTTCGCCACGTTGATATTGTCACCCAATAGCCGCCGGAAGCGCGAAGGCGTCATGCCCTTTTCCGCGAGAAATTGCCGGTTGAAATTGGACAGATTGTTGAAGCCGACTTCGAAGCAGATGTCGGTGATCGATGCGTGGTCGTCGCTCATCAGGATCTGGCAGGCGAGGTTGATGCGCAGGCGTTTGACATATTGCACGAGCGACATGCCGGTATGGCGGCGGAAGGCGCGGGAAAAGGCGCCGGTGGACTGTTCGGCGATCCTGGCGAGATCGGCTTCGTCGAAGGATTTCGTCAGGTTCTCCCGGATATAGGCGAGCGCCTTGTTGATGCCGGCCGACATGTAGCCGGACGGATCCGGCAGATAGCTCGGGCTGGCGAGAAGCTGGGCATCCTGCGCCCGGCTGAGCAGACCGACGATCATCATGAAGAGCTCGATGCGGCGCACGCCCTGCGCCTGCTGCACCTCGTCCATCAGCGGCGCGACCTGCCGGCTGGTATCCGTGCCGAAGAGCACGCCGCGGCGGGAAGCTTCGAGCACCGGCTCGAAGGGGCCGAGCTCCGCCAGCACCTTCATCGTGTCGCTGATGAAATTCTCGCTGAACTGGATGAGCTGGCATCGAAGCGGAATGCTCGATCCCTTCGGAACATCGCTGATCCAGTTATGGGGAAGATTGGGGCCGGCAAGCACGAGATTGCCCGGCTCGAACTCGCCGATGAAGTCGCCGACGAAATAGCGTCCGGTTGTCGCCACGACGAGATGCAGTTCGTATTCCGGATGAAAATGCCAGCGAACCGTATGATAGGGATAGCCGTGCGCCTTCGTTGCGAAGGATTCGCCCGGCCTGATCTGAATGACTTCCAAGTCGGGTTCCATCGTTTCCTCCTCCGAGGACGGGTTCCAATCCCACCCGCCAAATTGCCTTTTTGGCTTTATTGTTGAAGGGGAGTGTAGTGGGCTCGTTTCACGCCCGCCACCACGATTCCCGGTCAAAACCGATACTTTTTTGACGATTGACGCTGCGAGGCCGGGTAAAAGGCGGCAGCAATCCGCACGCACATCATCCAAGGATCTGCTTCAGGCGGCCAAAGCGGCAATGACGTTTCTCACCAGCGCAGAGGAGGACAGCCGGCTCGTGGCGCAGCTCGGGGTGCCGATCGCACCGACACGCACCGAAACGCCGCCGCGCGCATTGGCGATCGCAAACATCGACTCGTCGGTCAGGTCATCGCCGATGGTGATCGGGCAGCGGTTCTTGAAAGGGTCGGCCTGGAAAAACCGCTCCAGCGCATCGCCCTTGCTCGATCGTGCCGGTCGCAGCTCGAAGACCATCTTGCCTAGCTGCAACGCCCAGTTCGGCCCGGCGACCTCGGCATAATGATGCATGCGCTCTTCGAGCACCTTTTCATATTCCGGCGCCAGCCGGTAATGGGCGGCAACGGCGGCGCCCTTGTCCTCGATCAGGACGCCGGGATAGTGCTCGGCTTCGGCTGTCAGGGCATGTTTCAACGCCTGAAATTCCGGTGTGGCCTCGAGCGTGTGCATTCCGGCGGCGCTCCTGATTTCCGCGCCGTGAAGGCCTGCCGTCGGAAATGCAAAGGGTTTGAACAGCGCGTCCGCATAGGCAAGCGATCGCCCGGTGACCAGCGCCAAGGCGCCGCCGAGCTTGTTCGACAGGCGATGAAGTTGTCCGGGAAGAGCCTCTGGAACCTCGATCGCATCAGGCGTAGGCGCGAGATTGAGCAGCGTTCCGTCGATGTCGAGGAACATCGCCCAGTGGTCCGGCTCTTCCAGGACCAGTGAAAGCATTTCCTGGGTCGCGGTATCGTCCTGCACGGGATTCTCCAAACTCTGCAATCATGGAAGCTAGGTCACCGGCCGACGACGGCAAGGTGGCTTTCAGACGCCGGAACATCCGGAGCCAGTCTGCGTTTTATCTCGCCGCCCGTTCGAGCACTCGCGCCGCAGAAGGTAGTTTGATGGCCAAAAGCAGTTCCGAGCCCCGTGATGAGGTCAATGCCCCGTTGGCACATGGCGCGTTGAACCTGCCATTGGTGACGATCGACGACTACAACAACGAACTGCGTGACAAGGATGGTTTCGTTGGCGACAACGCCAATAAGAAGACGTTTCAGATGAAGCTCGACGATTGGAGAAAACGTGTCCGCAAGGTCGGAGACGACCCGATCGGCAAGACCGCGACGGCGAAGCTTTCCAAGAAAAAGATCGATGCCTTTCTGAAGGGTGACGATATGGAGGCCGCGGCACTGGTCATGGGGGCGGTGGAGGACTTCGCTCAGGACTTTGCCGATGTGATCGGAAAGTTTCTAAAGGACAAACGCTGGGTGAAGACGGAACGCATCGTCGTCGGCGGCGGTTTCCGGCAGAGCCGCTTTGGCGAGCTGACGATTGCCAGGACCATGGTTATTCTCAAGGCGGCCGGCATCGACGTCGAAGTCGTACCGATCGTTCACCATCCTGATGAGGCCGGGCTGATCGGTGCGGTCCATCTGATGCCGCGCTGGATGTTCAAAGGTCACGAGGCAATCCTGGCCGTCGATATCGGCGGCACCAATGTTCGTGCCGGCGTCGTTAAATTCGGAAAGGACGACGTGCCGAACTTTGGGGATGCGAGCGTCTGGGAATCAACGATCTGGCGCCATGCCGACGACGAGCCGAGTCGCACCGCAACCATCGAGCGCTTGGCCGCGATGCTGCATGAACTGATCGGCAAGGCCGAAAAGGCCAACCTCAAACCCGCGCCGATCATCGGGATCGCCTGCCCCGGCATCATCAAAGCCGATGGCTCCATCGAACGCGGCGGGCAGAACCTGCCGGGGGGAAACTGGGAGAGCGACAGCTTCAACCTCCCCGCCGCGCTGATGAAGGCCATTCCCGAGATCGGCGACGACAGCACCTTCGTGATGATGCACAACGACGCTGTCGTCCAGGGATTGTCGCAGGTCCCATTTATGACCGACGTGTCGCGATGGGCAGTGCTGACGATCGGTACGGGTTTGGGCAATGCGCATTTTACCAATCGCGAGACAACGAAGGCGCGATAGGCTCCCCCTCACGCCACGCCCACAAACCACAGGCTCGGCTGTGCTGCGAACTGTTATGGTAAATAGCAGGTAAACAACAAGGAATTCCGTAGACGGAAGCGAATCCGCCAATAAGTTCCGTTAGAAAGGTGCTGGTTCGACTAAGGAGATGAGATCGGATCGGGCTGGTGGCCGCTCTGTGGCAACGCAATCAATGCGAACGTCGCCGAGCATACTGACCGAAACCTGATTCGCCTAGCCGTGCGAGTTGTGATCTACATGTGATCATGACGGCCCCTGCCCCGGATGTCGCCTCGCCGGCATGGGCAGAAAGCTGATCCGCTACCTTCAACGTCACCTTCGGATCCCGCATGCGGGGCGGCGGCAAAAAAGATGGAGGCCCCTCCCCTTTCCTGCTTCTCGTCGGAAAAGATGGTGATAACGCCGACGGGTTGTTCTCGGCGGCTTCAAATTGCGCTTATCTCTGCAGCGTTACACAAGCCATGCGCAGACGAAAGATGGATTATGAACTTCAAGGGAATAAGCGCTCCGCTCAATGCCGGCCGTCTCGAACAAATGCTCGGCCTTGCCCCGTCGCGCCGTGATCCTGAAACCCAGGACGCTAACGGCAAGTCCTCAGGCAATGGCCCCGTCCGCGGATCGGAAGCCGAAAACCCGTACCATTCGTCCGCCTATAAATGAGAGGTGGATTACCCAATCCGGTTTACGCTCAGCGGCGGAAATCGATCTTGGCCGAGTCGGCACCAATGCTGAGTCGCATCGAATGTTCTGCGATATTTTGAAGGCTGACGTCGGCGAATGTGGAGACGGCCGCCATTGTCAGCTGACAACAGAGCTAAGATTCCGGAATTGCACATGATTTTTTCGTTGAATCCGGTTTGTTATCCATTCGCTAACCAAGAAACCGCTTGACGTCATTGCCAGACTCACGATCATTTGCGCAAAATTACCCGATTTATCAGGATTTGCGTGAATGCCGACCAGGGCCGCGATTGTTGAGAAAGCCAAGAGAGCGAGTCAAGTCTCGATCGACGAGACGATTGCGCAGGACTCGACAATGCTCAGCAGCCAGCTCCAGGTGCTGTTCGAGCGGTTGTTTTCGCCCGATGCCCGCAAATCGCTGCGACGCTTCAGCAGCACAGAGACCGCCAAGCTGCTCGGCGTCACCGACAGCTATGTTCGCCACCTCGCCGCTCAGGTGGAAACCATCAATCCTGAAAAGACGGCGTCCGGCCGCCGGGTGTTCTCGCTTGAGGAAATCCATGCGATGCGCCAGCATCTCGGGCGCACCAAACCCTCCTACCTGCCGATGCGCCGGCAGGGCGACCATCTCCAGGTAATCGCCGTCACCAATTTCAAGGGCGGGTCCGGCAAGACGACGACATCCATCCATCTGGCGCAGTTCCTGGCGCTTCGCGGCTATCGTGTGCTGGCCGTCGATCTCGATCCGCAGGCGTCGATGTCGGCGATGCTCGGATATCAGCCCGAATTCGACGTCGGTGAAAACGAGACGCTCTACGGCGCCATCAAATATGACGAGACGCGCCGCGACGTTGGCGACATCGTCCGCCAGACCTATTTCCCCGGTCTCGATCTCATCCCCGGCAATCTCGAACTGCACGAGTTCGAGCACGATACGCCAAAGGCCCTGGCCGACACCAACCGTGACGATAAAGACATGTTCTTCATGCGGGTCGGCAATGCGCTGCATTCGCTGGAAGAGAGCTACGACGTCGTCATCATCGATTGCCCGCCTACCCTCGGCTTCCTGACGCTGTCTGCTCTCTGCGCCGCCACTGCCGTGCTGATCACCGTTCATCCGCAGATGCTCGACGTCGCGTCGATGAACCAGTTCCTGACGATGACCTCCGACCTCCTGTCCGTGGTCAAGGAGGCCGGCGGCAATCTCGATTACGACTGGATGCGCTATCTGGTTACCCGCTATGAGGCCAACGATGGCCCACAGGCGCAGATCGTCGCCTTCCTGCGCAGCCTGTTCGGGGAGCGTGTGCTGACCTCGATGATGGTCAAGTCGACGGCGGTCTCGGATGCGGGCCTGTCCAAGCAGACGATCTATGAGGCGGGACGCGAGACGATGCATCGCCAGACCTATGACCGCGGCGTCGAATCGGTCGACAACGTCAATGCCGAGGTGGAACAACTCATTCGCAGTGCATGGAGCAGGACATGAGCCCAAAAGGTCGCGATATCCTGAAGAGCATGGTTGGCGCCGTCGAGCCGGTACGGCCGGATGCGCCGAGCGCGCCGCCGCCGCATCGGCCATCGGGCGCGGTCAAGGCGATGAACCTGTCGCTTGGACGGCTGGGAGAGGAAGCGGCGGCCGCCAAGGCGCTGCGCGAATCGCTTGCCTCCGGCGACAAGGTGCTGGAGATCGATCCGGCTGCCGTCGAAATGTCCTTCATCCGCGACCGCATTCCGGTCGACAAGGATCCCGAGTTCGAGCGGCTGAAGCAGTCGATCCAGGAAAGCGGGCAGCAGGTTCCGATCCTGGTGCGGCCGGATCCCGCAAAGGCTGGGCACTATCAGGCCGCCTACGGCCACAGGCGTCTGCGTGCGGCAGCGGAGATCGGGGTTCCCGTCAAGGCTGTGGTGCGCAAGCTGACGGATGAGGAATTGATCCTCGCGCAGGGTCAGGAAAACGGCCCGCGCGTCGACTTGAGCTTCATCGAACGGGCGCTGTTTGCACGACGCATGGATGAACACGGCTTCAGCCGCGATATGATTGCCCAGGCGCTGGCGACGGATAAGCCGGAGACGTCGAGGCTGCTGCAGGTGGCACAGACGATCGATCCCGAGGTCATTCTCGCCATCGGACCGGCGCCCAAGGTCGGACGGCCGCGTTGGCTTGCCTTTGCCGAGAAATTCAGGGAGGCGGGCGGGCAGAAGAAGGCGCAGGCGGCAATCGCTGCCGCAGCTTTCCAGACGTTGGAGAGCAATGGCCGCTTCGATGTCATCTGGAAGGCGCTGGAGGAAAAGAGCGCGCCGCAGCGGGCCGAGCAGACGCTTCGCACCCAAAGCGGGGGGGCGCTTGCTTCGGTGGTCCACTCCGGAAAAACCTTTCGCATCACCGTCAAATCGGCGGCGTTTTCGGAATTCCTGGCTCGGCGGTTGGCAGGCCTCGCCGCCGAGTTCGAAGAGGAAAATGACGAAAAATGAGGCAGTTAGACCGATTGTCAACTGACAATTCGGATAGGAGATAGCGCGCAAAAGAAAAAAGCCCCCGAACGTCACCGTCACGGAAGCTTTCCTCGTAGTCTTGAACACCTCCGAGAATCGCACTTCCGAGAATCGCTGTCAAGAGTTTTTGGCGCCGTTTTGGCGAGCGGATTTCTTTTGCCTTGTTGAGGTGGAAGAGATGGAAACCGGAAGTGTAACGACGCCCTTCGGGCGGCGGCCGATGACGCTTGGCATGCTCGCCAGCCAGGTGATGGCAGGCGAAATCAAGCCTGATCAGTCAGTCGACAAATGGAAGCTGTTTCGGGCGCTGTGCGAAGCAAAGCCGCTGCTCGGCATCAGCGATCGGGCGCTTGCCGTGCTCAACGCGCTCTTAAGCTTTTACCCCAAGAACGAGCTGGCGCAGGAAAACGGGCTGATCGTCTTTCCATCGAATATCCAGCTTTCGCTCAGAACGCATGGCATGGCCGAGCAGACGGTGCGGCGCCATCTTGCAGCACTCGTCGAGGCGGGGCTCCTGTTGCGCAAGGACAGCCCCAACGGCAAGCGTTATGTCCGCAGGGACAGGGCAGGGGAGGTCAACGAGGCCTTCGGCTTCTCGCTGGCACCGCTGCTTGCCCGCGCCGAGGAGATCGAACAGCTGGCCGCCGAAGTGATGGCCGAGCGGTTGCATGTCCAGCGCCTGCGCGAACGCATCACGCTTTGCCGCCGTGATATCGCCAAGCTGATCGAAGCGGCCGTCGAAGAAGACGTTCAAGGGGATTGGCAGGGCCTGTACCAGGAATTTCGGGATCTGATCGAAGGCCTGCCCCGGTCGCCGACGACGGCACAGCTCGAACAATTGCTGGACGAATTGACGATGCTCCGGGCGGACATTCTTAACCGGCTGGAAATTCGAGTTAAATCGACAAAAGAGCGCGGCAATGCCGATTATAACGAGCGTCACATACAGAATTCAAACCCCGAATCTAGCTCTGAACTTGAACCAAGCTTCGAAACGAAGCAGGGCGCGATGCCGGAGCAAGGCAATGGGCGGGAGGCCGTGACGATGGAAGAGGGTAGGGCTGAGATTGCTCATCCGAGCAGGGAGGGGGAGGGGCTGAGTCGACGGCCGGGCGCGCGCGATGATGCTGGCGGGCTGAAATCCTTCCCGCTCGGCCTGGTTCTGCAGGCCTGCCCTGAAATCCTTGCCTACGGGCCGAATGGCGAAATCCGCAACTGGCGTGACTTGATGGCCGCGGCGGTGACCGTGCGATCGATGCTCGGCGTCAGCCCGTCAGCCTACGAGGAAGCGGCAAATGCAATGGGACCGGAAAATGCCGCGACGGTGATGGCGTGCATCCTGGAGCGCGGCGGCCATATCAATTCGGCCGGTGGCTATCTCCGCGACCTGACGCGGCGAAGCGAAAAGGGAGAATTCGCGATCGGCCCGATGCTTATGGCGCTCCTGCGGGCAAATGCGCCGGCCGGCCGAAAAGCTGGATAAGGCGCGAGGGTTGTGAGACCGATGAACTGGATACGCCGGGGATCAGCGGATCAGCCTTCGCTCCAGGAAAGCCTGCATGTCGCGGCGACCGTCGACGACACAATAGACGACGACATCATCGCCCATGATGCGATAGATCATGCGCCAAGGCTTATGGTGCCGCTTCCGATATTCGGTGAGGCCGATACCGGTGAGTTCTTTCGGGATATTTCCTCGGGCAGGGAATTCTTCGAGATCGGCGCAGGCACTTTCGATTTCCGTCAGGATGCGCTCAGCCGTCTCTGAGCCGTCGCGGCCGGCGATGAAACGATAGAGATCCTCGATGTCGCGTTCCGCTTCCTCGGCGAAAAGAACACGATAAGGCATCAGGTTTGGCTGTCGGACAAACGCTTGCGGATGCGCGCGAAGGTGTCGGCAGCAGGGCGCAGCTTGCCTTCCTCCACTTGCCGGTTGGTCAGCGCCAGCACCTTGAGCAGCGCCAAGGTCTCCTGCGTTTCCTCATATTGGCCGACATCCTGCAGAATGGCTTTCGCCTCGCCGTGAAGAGTAATGACGACAGGCTGCGGATTGTCCTTGAGTGTCCGGATGATCTCAGGTGCATGGGCCTTGAGATAGCTGATCGGCTTGACCTGTTCTGACAGCTTCATGCGATTACTCCATTTTGACCAGAATATAGATCATCAAATGGTCGATTGAAAGAAGCCTTCTCCCATTTCAGCCGCGGCCGCTTTTTTTCACGCAACCTCCGCGAAAGAGAATGCCATTTCTTATAATGAAGTTTGTCTACTGATTTTATAGATTAAATATTGCAACCAGCGATCGGATCGCGATCTCATGACCTATCTCCTCAGCCTTCTCGACAAAAGCCCGATCGAACAGGGTTTCACCGCCGCGGATGCGTTGCGGGCGACGGTCAAGATTGCCGCGCGCGCCGAGGAACTCGGTTATCACCGTTTCTGGGTGGCGGAGCATCATAACATGTCCAATCTGGCAAGCTCCGCGCCGGAGGCGCTGATCGCCTACCTTCTTGCCAGGACCTCGAAGATCCGTGTCGGCTCCGGCGGCGTCATGCTGCAGCATTACAGCGCCTACAAGGTTGCCGAGACGTTCAATCTTCTGGCATCGCTTGCACCCGGCCGCGTCGATCTCGGTGTCGGCAAGGCGCCGGGCGGTTTTCCGCTGTCGACGCGCGCCCTGCAGCTTGCCGTCGATCCGGCGAGAAAGCCGGATTTTGCGAGCCAGCTTTCCGATCTCAATACCTATCTCGCTGCCGATCCGAATTATGACGGTGCGCAGGCGACCCCTTTCCCGCCGACGGCGCCCGATCGTTTCCTGCTCGGCGCCAGCGTCGAAAGCGCCGAACTGGCCGCCGAGAAGGGCTGGGAACTGGTCTTTGCCGGCCATCTGAACGGCGATCCCGACAATCTGCGTAGGACCTTCGAGACCTATGAGCGGGCGTCCGGCGGCAAGCGGCCGATCCTGGCGCTCGCAGCCTTTGCCGCCGAAAGCGAGGAATATGCCCGCGAGCGGATCGGCCATCTGCGCATCGTCAAGGTATTCCTGCCGGACGGCCAGACCGTCAATGTCGGCAGCGAGGAGCAGGCGGCCGAATTTGCCCGCCAGGCCGGCGTCACCGATTACCGCATCGAGGAGAAGGTGCCGAGCGTGTTGCACGGCACGGCAAAGCAGATCCGCAAGGAATTGGACGAGCTTCACCGCCGCTACGGCGTCAAGGAATTCGTGCTCGACACGCCGGCGCTTTCGGTCGCCGAGCGCCTGGCCTCCATCGAGCTGCTCGCCGAGGAGCGGCTTTCCCTCGTCGCCTGACCCTTTTCAAGGAGATCGATCCCATGGCTCAGAAACACGTCACGTTCGGCATCATGCTGCAGGGTCCCGGCGGTCACATGAATGCCTGGAAGCATCCAAGCGGGCCGGCCGATGCCAGCGTCAATTTCGACTTCTTCGTCAAGACGGCGCGCAAGGCGGAGGCGGCCGGCCTCGCCTTCGCCTTCGTCGCCGACGGGCTCTATATCAACGAGCAGTCGATCCCGCATTTCCTCAATCGGTTCGAGCCGATCGCCATTCTATCGGCGCTTGCGGCCTCGACTTCGAAAATCGGCCTCGTCGGCACAGTCTCGACCTCCTATAGCGATCCCTTCACCATCGCCCGCCAGTTCGCTTCGATCGATCTCATCAGCGGCGGCCGGGCAGGGTGGAATGCGGTGACCTCGCCGCTCGAGGGCTCGGGGCGCAATTACAGCCGCGAACATCCCGAGCACGAACTGCGCTACGAGATCGCCGAGGATTATATCGATGCGATCAAAGGCCTGTGGGATTCCTGGGATGACGATGCCTTCGTCCGCAATCGCGAACTCGGCGTCTATGCCGACAAGACCAAGATGCATCGTCTCAACCACAAGGGCCGCTTCTTCCGCATCGAGGGGCCGCTCAACATCGGCCGTTCGAAGCAGGGTCAACCGGTCGTCTTCCAGGCGGGGGCTTCGGACTCCGGCATTAGGCTCGCCGGCAAGCATGCCGATGCCGTCTTTACCAATGGCGGCCCGTTCGAAGAGGCTCGAGGCTTCTATCGGCAGCTGAAGGACAGCGTCATCGCCCATGGGCGCCCGGCAGCCGAAGTCGGCATCTATCCCGGCATCGGCCCGATCGTCGGGAAGACGACCGAGGAAGCGGAAGCCAAATATCAGGCGATCCGCAATCTCGTCACGATCGAAGAGGCGCTCCTCTATCTCGGCCGCTTCTTCGATCACCATGATTTCAGCGTCTACCCGCTCGATGAGGCTTTCCCTGAACTCGGCGATATCGGCAGGAATAATTTCCGTGCCACCACCGACCGGATCAAAAGAACGGCGCGGGAAAAAGGCCTGACGCTCCGCCAGGTCGCGCTCGATTCCGCGACGCCCCGCACGGCCTTCATTGGGACGGCGGAACATATCGCCAACGAGATCATCCGCTGGGTGGACCATGGCGCTGCCGATGGCTTTATCCTCGGCTTCCCCATTATCGCCGAAGGCTTCGCCGACTTCGCCGAACATGTCCTGCCGATCCTCACGGCACGCGGTTATTTCGATCCGGTCCTGAAGGGCGAGACGCTGCGCGATCATCTGGGTCTGCCCTTCCGGGAAAGCCGCTATGCGGCCGGTGCCGATCAGCTCGAGCAGGGAAGGGCTGTCGGCGCCTGAGGCGCCGGCGAACCGCCATGGACGTCATCGCTCGGAACCCGCGCAGCAACGATCCGGTCGAGAAGGGTATTGCCGCCTATCTCGACGAGATCATCGCGCTGCGCCACGATCTGCATCAATATCCGGAGCTTGCCTTCCAGGAACTCAGGACGAGCAAGCTCGTTGCCTCCCGCCTTTCCTCCTGGGGCTATGAGGTGGCGACGGGCATAGCCGGCACCGGCATCGTTGCCACCCTCAGAGCCTGTGAATGTTTTGTGGCGGTGTCGATGGGATTGTGATTCTGTTGGGTGGTTGATTTGCTTGGGGGATGATGGTGAGCGACGAGCTGTTCGAAGGATTGCCGGTGCATGGATCGCAGCGCAGTGCTCAGGCGGGGCGCGGGGCGGCGCGCATGCGCGAGCCGGTGCGCGATCAGATCGAGTTGCGTGCCGTGGATATCGACAGCTTGATCGGCCAGGATCACGCGGTGCGCGTGATTTGGAGCTATGTCGAGGGACTGGATCTGAGCGCGCTTGAAGATCGGATCAAAGCGCGTGAGCAGCGGCCGGGCCATCCGCCGATTTCGCCACGGCTTTTGCTGGCGCTGTGGCTCTATGCCAGCAGCGATGGCGTCGGCAGTGCGCGGGCGCTGGAACGGCTGTGCGGGAGCCACGACGTCTATCGCTGGCTGTGCGGCGGCGTCTCGGTGAACTATCACACGCTGTCGGATTTTCGGGTTGGTTGCGCCGATCTGCTCGACCGGCTGCTGGCCGAGCATCTGGCGGCGCTTGCCGATGCCGGCCTCGTCGCTTTCGATAATTTGGCGCAGGATGGCGTGCGGGTCCGGGCGAGCGCGGGTGCCGCCTCGTTCGGCCGCAAGGCGACGCTTGATCGGCATCTTTCCATTGCCGAGGCGGTTGTGGATCAGCTCAAGCGCGAGGTCGATGCGCGTTCGGATGCCAGCACTCGGCGCATCGAGGCTGCCAGGCAACGAGCGGCGCGTGAGCGCGGCGAGCGGCTCAGAGCAGCCAAGGCCGCTCTTGACGAGATTCAGCGCCATCGCCAAGCGCGCGAAGAAAAGCGCGGCAATGGCAAAAAGCCGAAGGAGCCGCGCGCCTCCAGCACGGATGCGCAGGCGCGGGTGATGAAGATGGCCGACGGCGGCTTCCGTCCGGCTTATAATGTGCAGGTTGCGAGCACCGCCGGCGAGCAGTTCGTGGTCGGGCTCGAGGTGACCAATGCCGGCTCCGATCGCGGCCTCATGCGGCCGATGCTGGAGCGGTTGCGCGCGCTGAGCGGCCATCTGCCGCGCCGCTATCTCGCCGATGGCGGCTTTTGCAGCGCTGAAGATATCGAGTGGGCGCACGGCGAAGGGGTCGAGGTCTTTTGTCCGCCCACGCAGTCCAAACACGGAACCGATCCCTTCTTGCCGCGGCGCGGCGACGGTGCGGGTGTGTCAACCTGGCGGACCCGCATGGGAAGCGAGACGGGCAAGGCTCAGTACAAACCCCGCTCGATCTGCGAATGCATCCATGCCCGCTGGCGCAACTGGAATCTGCGACAATTGACGGTGCGCGGCATCGAAAAGGTCCAGGCCGTCGTGCTCTGCTACGCACTCACCAACAATATCCTGCAAGGCCATCGGCTTGCCAATGGCTAAACCAGGGCAATCACCCTGACGCCAACACGCGACCATCAAAACGCACCGCGTAATCGGCTAACGCTCGATGGCATCAGCCAGCCAAGACCAGCCAACACTGGCCTGAAACGCACAAGATTCAAAAGCTTCACAAGCTCTCAGGCGCGGCAAAGGTAAGAAACGCATCGGCATTCGCGCCGACATGGATGCGCTGCCGATCGAGGAGGCGACCGGTCTTGCCTATGCCAGCAGCAATCCCGGCGTCATGCACGCCTGCGGCCATGACGGTCATACCGCGATCCTGCTGGCGGCTGCCCGCTATCTCTCCGAGAGCGGCAATTTCAGCGGCACGCTCAGGCTGATCTTCCAGCCCGCCGAGGAAATCGGCGCCGGCGCCCGCAAGATGATCTCGGAAGGCCTGTTCGAGCGGTTTCCGGTCGATGCGGTCTTCGGGCTGCACAACTGGCCGGGGGTGCCGGCGGGCCAGTTCGGTTTTGTCGCCGGTCCGGCCATGGCCTCGGTCGATCAGGCGGTCGTCAAGATCGTCGGAAAAGGCGGTCACGGCGCCGAGCCGCACCGCGCAGTCGATCCGGTGCTGGCCTCGGCCTCCTTCATCACCGCCCTGCAAAGCGTCGTCTCGCGCAATGTCGATCCGCAGGACATGGCGGTCGCCACCGTCGGTTCGATCCATGCCGGCTCCGCCTCCAATGTCATCCCCGAGAGCGTGGAGATGAAGCTGACGATGCGGGCCTTCAGCGAGACGGTGCGCCAGCTGCTGCAGGAGCGTATTCCAGCCCTTGCCCGGGCTCAGGCCGAAAGCTTCGGCGCGGTGGCGGAGGTGAACTACCGGCTCGGCTTTCCGGCGCTGGTCAACCACGCCAAGGAGACGGCCTTTGCCCGGGATGTCGCCTATGACGCGCTCGGTCTGGCCGCGATCGAGAAGGACTTCCGCCCGCGAACCGCGAGCGAGGATTTTGCCTTCATGCTGCAGGCCAATCCCGGCAGCTACCTCTTCGTCGGCAATGGCGACAGCGCACCTCTCCACAGCGCCCACTACAATTTCAACGACGCGATCATTGCGCCCGCCGCCCGCTATTGGGTGCGGCTTGCCGAAACCTTCCTCACTGACGACCACGGGTGACGAACGATATGAGCGATACGTTTCTCTATACGAGCCCTCTCGACCCCCGCGCCAAACCGCTGATCGACGAGTTGATCCACGAATATGACAGCCGCTACGGCAACTATTTCAATGCCGAGGGCGCGGCGGCCGAGCTGAACCGCTATCCTCCCGAGGCCTTCGCGCCGCCACAGGGCAGTTTTCTCCTGCTGATCCGGGGCGGCGAAACCATCGGCGGCGGCGCCTTCAAGCATTATAACCAGCGCACGGCCGAGTTCAAACGCATCTGGACCCGTTCCGACCTGCGCCGCCAGGGCCTTGCCCGCAAGGTATTGGTGGAGCTGGAGGCTCAGGCCGGCCGCCAGGGCTACAGCCGGATCTACCTCACGACCGGCTTCCGCCAGCCCGAGGCCGTCGGTCTCTATCTCGACTATGGTTACACCGCTCTCTTCGATACATCGGCCGATCCCGAGATCTATAAGAGCCTGCCCTTCGAAAAGGACATCAGCCATCTCGTTCCGCCGGCTTTCGAAAATGAAGCGGTTGAGCCGCGTCTGCGTGCGGCAGGCGCACATCTCTGAAAGCGGCAAAGACCGACAATCGATAAAGGGAAACAAGAATGGCACTGACGACGGATTTCGCGGGCATTGCGCCCGACAGCAGGACGGCAGAACCAAAGCAGGATCATTCCCGGTATCGCATCGTGCCGGCGCGTCATCCGGAGCGGCTGGCAGGCACGATCTTTGCCGCCGTCGTCATCGTCGCCGTGCTCTATTCCACCTTCACCAATCCGCGCTGGGGTTGGAACGTCTTTGCCGAATGGTTTTTTGCCGAGCCGGTGCTCGTCGGCCTCGGCAGGACATTGCTCCTGACCGCGCTTGCCGCCGTTTCCGGTTCCATTCTCGGTACGGCCCTGGCGCTCGCCCGGGTCTCCAAGTCGCCGCTGCTATCAGGCCTTTCCTGGGGCTATATCTGGCTATTGCGCTCGATCCCCATGATCGTGCTGCTGCTGATCCTGAACAATCTCGGCTATCTCTACGAAACGATCAGGATCGGCATCCCCTTCACCAACACGATCTTCATCGATTATCCCACGGTGCAGCTGCTGACGCCCTTTGCCGCCGCCTTCCTCGGCTTGACACTCAACCAGTCGGCCTTCTTCGCTGAGATCGTCCGTGGCGGTATTCTTTCGGTGGATCATGGGCAGCTGGAAGCGGCGGCCGCCCTCGGGCTGCCGCGCCGGCGCCAGGCTTTCCGCATCGTGCTGCCGCAGGCCATGCGCGCCATCCTGCCGACCGGTTTCAACGAACTCATCGGATTGGCGAAAAGCACGTCCGTGGTCTATGTGCTGGCGCTGCCGGAACTCTTCTACACGGTGCAGGTGATCTATCGCCGCAATCTCGAAGTCATTCCGCTGCTGATGGTCGCTACCGTCTGGTATCTGATCATCATGACGGTGCTGTCGGTCGCCCAGCACTATATCGAGCGTTATTTCTCCAAGGGCGCCGTGCGCAATCCGACGCCGCAGCCCTTTCAGGCATTTTTCGAACGTTTCCGCCGTCCGCTTCCTGCCTTCGATACGGCGGCGGGGCTCGCGCGCAAGATCGGCTTCCGGGATGCGGCCGCCCTGAGGGCCGCGGGCGGGGCGGTGCGCGTTCAAACGATCTCGAAGAGTTTCGGCTCTCTGAAGGTGCTCGACCAGGTCGAGCTCAGCCTGCCGGCCGGCAGCGTGACCGCCATCCTTGGCCCTTCCGGCTCCGGCAAATCGACGCTTCTGCGCGCCATCAATCATCTGGAGCGTGTCGATGAGGGTTTCATCTCCGTCGACGGCGATTTCGTCGGCTACAGCAGTAAGGGCGACACGCTCTACGAGCTCAAGGAGAAGGAGATCCTCAAACGCCGCGCCGATATCGGCATGGTCTTCCAGAGCTTCAATCTCTTCCCGCATCTGACCGTGCTCGAAAATCTCATAGAGGCGCCCATCCAGGTTCGCGGGCTCGGCCGCGAGGAGGCCGTGCAGCTGGCGCAGGAACTGCTTGCCCGCATCGGCCTCAGCGACAAGGTCAACGCCTATCCGCGCCAGCTCTCCGGCGGCCAGCAGCAGCGTGTGGCGATCGCCCGGGCGCTCGCGCTCCATCCCAAGGTGCTGCTCTTCGACGAGCCGACCTCCGCACTCGATCCGGAGCTCGTCGGCGAAGTGCTCGACCTCATCAAGGAACTTGCCCGCACCGGCACGACGCTCGTCATCGTCACCCATGAGGTCGGTTTTGCCCGCGAAGTCGCCGACACGGTCGTCTTCATGGAAAGCGGCCGCATCCTGGAGGCCGGCCCGCCGGCCCGCATCTTCGCACAAGCGGAACATCCCCGTACGCGGGAATTCCTCGCCAAGGTTCTCTAGCGCCTAAGAGCGCTGGCGAAATGCCGGGCCGCGACGGGCTGCTCCGGCCGAATAACAATAACCACAACCTAAAGATGAAATGGAGAAGGGGCATGACGTTTACAGATAGGGCAAGGCTTCTGATAGCGGGAGCCGTCACCATTGCCGCGATCGGTTTCGGTTCCGCTCAGGCGCAGCAGAAATTCGATCTCAGCCCCGAACAGCCGAACCGGCTGCGGGTGGAAAAGAACGAGAAGCGGATCGCCGAAATCAAGGACTTCAAGTTCGTCGAAAGCGGTGTCTTCACCGTCGGCATCAGCTCGAGCGGCAATCTGCCGCTGCACGACTATGCTTCCGATTCAAAGACGGTCATCGGCTATGACGTCGATCTGGCGCAGGCGATTGCCGACAGCCTGGGCCTGAAGCTCAATCTCGTTTCCGTTGCCTGGGCCGATTGGCCGCTCGGGCTGACCTCCGGCAAATTCGACGCGGTGATCTCCAATGTGACTGTCACGGAAGAGCGCAAGGAGAAATTCGACTTCTCGACCTACCGCAAGGATGAGCTTGGTTTCTACGTCAAGGCCGACAGCCCGATTACGGCGCTCAGGCAGCCGAAGGATATTGCCGGCCTGAAGGTCATCACCGATGCCGGCACCAACCAGGAGAAAATTCTGCTGGAATGGGACCGGCAGAATGTCGCGGCCGGCCTCAAGCCGATCGAGGTGCAATATTATGACGACGACGCGGTCAAGGATCTCGCCGTCCAGTCCGGGCGGGCCGATGCCGTCTTCAGCGTCAACGCGACGCAGGCCTATGCGGCGGGAATCAATGGCAAGACCAAGCTCGTCGGCACCGTCAGCGGTGGGTGGCCGATCACCGCCGAGATTGCCGTTACCACCCGCAAAGGCAGCGGCCTGGCGGCGCCCTTGACCGACGTCGTCAACGATCTGATCGCCAGCGGCGCCTACAAGAAGATCCTCGATAGCTGGAATCTCGGTCCTGAGGCGATCGACAAGGCGCAGACCAACCCGCCCGGCCTGCCGAAGAGCGGCTCGTAACGCTGGTCCAGCGGACCGGCGTTATAGGGAAACGCGCCGGTCCGTTGCCGCTTCTCGACGCAAATGGAGGTATATTGAACGTGACGATCCATCCGATATCTCGCACCCTGCTGTTCGCAGTCCTGCTCTCGGCATTGACTGGTTTCGGTGCCACCCGTGCGGCCGACGATTTCGATCTCAGCCCGCAGCAGCCGGGCCGGCTTCATGCCGCCAAGAACGATGCGGCGATTGCTGCGATTGCGAAGGACTTCAAGTTCGTCACCCCGGGCAAGTTCACCATCGCCGTCAGCCCCGGCAGTCCGCCGCTTGCCACCTATGCCACGGACGCCAAGACCGTGGTCGGAGCCGATCCCGATTATGCCTCCGCCATTGCCGACAGCCTCGGCCTGACGCTGGAGATCGTGCCGGTCGCCTGGATCGACTGGCCGCTCGGCCTGACCTCGGGCAAATATGATGCCGTCATCTCCAATGTCGGGGTGACCGAGCAGCGCAAGGAAAAATTCGATTTCTCCACTTACCGCCAGGGCCTGCACGGTTTCTTCGTCAAATCCGACAGTCCAATCACCTCGATTAAGGAGCCAAAGGATGCTGCCGGCCTGAGGATCATCGTCGGCGCCGGCACCAACCAGGAGCGCATCCTGCTGAAGTGGAGCGATGAGGACGTCGCCGCCGGCCTGAAGCCGATCGAGCTGCAATACTACGATGACGAGGCGGCAAGTCTCCTGGCGCTGCGTTCGGGTCGCGCCGACGTCATCGTCCAGCCGCACGCCCAGCTCGTCTTCATCGCCGCGCGCGACAAGAACATCAAGCGCGTCGGCACGCTCAGCGCCGGCTGGCCGGAGCGCTCGGATGTCGCCATCGCCACCCGCAAGGGAAGCGGTCTGGCCGATGCGCTGACCGTCGCCACAAATGGCCTGATCAAGGATGGCACCTATGGCAAAATCCTCGACCACTGGCATCTTTCGCAGGAAGCCTTGCCGGCATCCGAGACCAATCCGCCCGGCTTGCCGAAATACTGATTGCCGGAAAGCATGAATGGACGTGACGACATGACCGGCCGCAGCCTATCCATCAGCCATATCGGTTTCCTCACCCCCGGCAATTATCCCGACAACGATCCCCTGTCGGGATTGGAGCAGACGCTTCAGCAATTGCAATATGGCGAAGAGCTGGGTTTCGACAGCGCCTGGGTCCGGCAGCGGCACCTGGAGCCGGGGATTTCTTCCGCCAGCGCCTTTCTGGCGGCGGCCACCCAGCGAACCAGCCGGATCGAGCTCGGAACGGCGGTCATTCCGATCGGCTATGAAAGCCCCTACCGGCTGGCCGAAGACCTCGCCACGGTCGATGTCCTCTCACGCGGGCGGCTGAATATCGGCGTCAGCGCCGGCCGGCCGCTGCATGCCGAATTGATTGCCCCGCTCGCCTTCGACGGCGACTGGACGCGCTACGATTTTTCGCATGAGCGCGTGCTGCGCTTCGCCGACAATCTGCGCGGCGCCTATCTCGGCAACGATGAGACCTTCATCAAGACACCCTTCGGCCTGCAGCGGCCGCGGCTGCAACCCTATGCCAAAGGCCTGATCGATCGGATCTGGTATGGCGGCGGGTCTCAGCGCTCGGCCGAATGGGCCGGGTACAACGGCTTCAATCTCCTGACCGGCAATGTCATAACGGGGGAGGGGACCGACGACTTCTTCGTCGCCCAATCCAGGTTGATCGAAACCTACCGTGCCGCCGGATCCCAGCGTCGCGTCGCGCTCGGCCGCGTCATCGTGCCTTTCGACAGCGCTGACGCGGCGACGCGCCGCCGTTATCGCGACTATGCCGACCGCCGCCATCAGCGGACGCTGTCGCCCCAGGGCGAGCGGCGCACCCTGTTTGCCCGCGATATCGTCGGCACGTCGGAGGAGATATTGGAGCAGCTTTTTTCCGACCCTATCCTGCCAGAGATCGGCGAGCTGCGGCTGGAGCTTCCTTACGAGTTCGAGCACGAGGAATATCGTCAGATCCTGCACGACTTCGTGACGAGGATCGCGCCGCAGCTCGGATGGAAAGCACAGCCCGAAATTCGGGCCGCTTCCTGAAAGATCGCCGCGCTGAAGCCTCTCTCATTCGACTCCAGGCAATCATTCACAAGGAACAATCATCAGTGACGAGAACGGTAGAATACTTCTTTTCGATCGGATCGCCCTGGTCCTACATCGGCTTCGACACCTTTATCGACCTGGCGGCAAAAAACGATGTCGCCATCACGCCCTATCTGACGACGGTGGTCGAGGAAAATGGCGGGATCTTCTCGCGCAACCGGCCCGAAATCCGGCGTGCTTACTGGACGCGGGACCTTAAACGCTGGGCGCGCGTGCGGGGCAAGGAATTGCGGCTCGAACATCGCCCTGAGCTCAGCGATCCGACGCCGGCATCCCTCTTCGTGATTGCCGCCTATCTCGACGGACAGGACTGGATCGGTGTCAGCAGGACCCTGCAGCATGCCTTCTGGGCCGAGGCGAGGGACATCGGCAAGCCCGATATACGCGAGGCGATCGTCACATCGGCCGGTTTCGATGGCGCAGCCCTTCTCCGGCGGCAAGCCGATGACGATGTCCAGAACAAATGGTCGGCTGACCGCACGCATGCGCGCGACAGCGGCGTCTTCGGCTTCCCCACCTATGTCCATGACAGCGAGATCTACTGGGGACAGGACAATCTGCCTTTCCTGGAACGCCATCTTGGCGGCGACAGGCCTTGAGGCTGGATCATCCAGGCGAATGTTTTTTCAACCGAGCGCGGAAGGAGAGACGCACATTTCTTTAATCCAGTAATTTTATAGACAATATTTGAAGCAACTACAGAGAGGAAAAACCATGTCAGGTTTCAAACTCGTCGGCATAGCTGGCAGCTTCAACCGTCCATCGAAGACATTGGCGCTGGTCCGCCACGTCGCCGAACGTGCAAGCATTCGATACGGCTTTGCGAGCAAGACCTATGATCTGCACGATGTCGGTCCGTCGCTGGGCAGCGCCCTGTGGCGCAAGGACCTCGACGATCAGGCCCGGCGGGTCGTCGACGAGATCGTGAGCGCCGACGTGCTGGTCGTCGGCTCGCCGACCTACAAGGGATCCTATCCCGGTCATTTCAAGCATCTCATCGATCTGATCGACCCGCAGGAACTGCGGGCCAAACCCGTCATCATTACGGCGACGGGCGGCGGCGACCGGCATGCGCTGATGGTCGAGCATCAGCTTCGGCCGCTGTTCGGCTTTTTCATGGCCCATACGCTGCCGACGGCCGTTTATGCCTCCGATCGCGATTTTGCGGACTACGCGGTTTCATCCGATCAGCTTTCGAACCGCATCAGCGAAGTGATCGGCGAGTTGGCGGCCTTCTTTCCGGGAGCAGGCCCGGCAATAGCCGCGGCCGAATAGGAGCATCGCGATGGTTCGATCTCAGGAGACAGCGATGGACGGCGCGGAAGGATCGGCGCCAGGCGAGCAATTGTGGAGCGTCTTCGAATTCGCTCGGCGATATCGCCTCGCCAAACGGGAAGAGAACCGCTTGCTGATGCTCTACGGCCCGACGGCATCGCTTCGCGATCTCCTTGCCAATGCCCGACGTCACTCACTGATTTCCTAACCATCGCTCCCCGACAGGAGGTTCGCATGAAGCTTGATTTCTATTTCCGGCTGAAACGCGCGATCGGCCGTTTTTTCGATCCGAAAAGCCCGGCTGGGCGGCAGCCTGTCAACGGACTGCTTGCCCGCGACGAAGAGCAGGACCGGTCGGCGCGCGAATACGAACTCCATTATTGGGGCGCGATGCCCGGACTTTGGTATTGAGGAGGGGTGCGGGATGGCGATCGTCGTCGAGACCGGCTTCCGTCGGCAGGGAACGGGTAGAACAACGGGAAGCGTCATGTCGCAGTTCAGGCATGCCGCCGGGATCTGCACGATCGTCGGTTCCTTCGCCTTCCTGTTCGCGTTGGTGATCGGGCTGATCCGATGAGCGAAGTCCTCATCCTTCCCGGATTGTTCGGCTCGGGAGAGGGGCATTGGCAGCAGCACTGGCTGCAGGATCAGCCGGGCAGCCGCTATGTCGCTCAGGACGATTGGAGCCATCCGGACCTCGACAGCTGGCTGCCGCGATTGGAGGGCGCTCTCGAAGAGGCCGGCGAGGCCTATCTGGTTGCCCATAGTCTCGGATGTCTGCTCGCCGCCCGGCTGGCTGGGCGAAGCGCCGCCCGTCGGGTGAAAGGGGCATTGCTCATTGCTCCCTGCGATCTGCCGGCCACGGAAACTCTGCATCCCGGGCAGATCTCGTTCGGCGGCATGCCGACGGCGCCTCTGCCATTTCCGAGCATCGTCGTCGGCAGCATGAACGACGCTTACATGACGGTCGATCGGTTGAGCCTGTTCGGTCGCCTGTGGGGGGCCGAGACCAGGAATATCGGCCTTGCCGGCCACATCAATATCGCCAGCGGTTTTGGCCGTTGGCGAACCGGCTACCGGCTGCTGGATGCCCTGAAGATGCGCGCCGGCGATCGAAGGCGCAACGTTTCCGCGCGGCCGGCCCTCGCGATGTGAATGGAAGCGGAATGTCCGATATCATCGACGATCTCCTGCGCCTCAGCGAAGATCCGAATGCCAACCCGCGAAGCAGGCGCCGGCAAACCATGGAACGATTGGTGCAGACGCTGCTCGCCATGGCGGATGCCGAAATCGGGCCTGAAGAGGCGCGACATCGCCATTCGATCATCCATTTGACGACGATCATCCGCGATATGACAGGCAGGATCGCGGAGGCCGACGATACGACATTTGCGGCGATCGTCAGGGAGGCTGCGATGCTGATCCGCAGCCTGCAGCGGCGCCGGGCCGACGCGGCCAGATTTACGGTGCATTGAGGTGAGGGACATCTCCGAGCATAAGCAGACCGGGATGGGGCGAAGCGAGGTTCGGATGCAGCCGAACTCCTGTCGATACACGGCTTCAACGGGGTCACGCAAAGCCGTTAAGCGCCGCGCGTCTTTTTAAGGCCCGCGGCGCTTTGACGTTTTGCACTGGCTCATTCCCTCAGAGCTTGCCTTTCCAGGGCACAAGGTAAGCCTCCAGGAAACGGATGGCGGCCGAAAAGGTGAAGGCGCAAATGGCGATGATGCCGATGCCGACGAAGACGACGTCGGTTGCCAGGAATTGCGATGCCGACATGATCATGAAGCCGATCCCGCGCGTCGAGGCGATCAATTCGGCCGCGACCAGCGTGCCCCAGCCGACGCCAAGGGCAATGCGGATGCCGGTGAGAATCTCAGGCAGGGCGGAGGGCAGGACGATATCGATGAACAGCTGCAGCCGGCTCGCACCCAGCGAACGGGCGGCATTGACGCGCTCGATCGGCAGCGAACGAACGCCTGCCTGGGCAGAGAGGCAGATCGGCGCGAACATTGCCAGCACCAGCAGCGTGATCTTCGACGTTTCTCCGATCCCGAGCCAGATGATCATCAGCGGCAGGTAGGAGAGCGGCGGAAGCGGCCAGTAGAACTCGATCGGCGCATCGAGCACTCCTTTGGCCCAGCGGTTCAGGCCCATGAGCAGTCCGAGCGGAATGCCGGCGGAGATGGCGATCAGCGCTGCGACGACGATGCGGAACAGGCTCGCAAGGATATGTTCGGAAAGCGATGCGCCGGCATAACCGTCGCGATAGACGAGGCCGATCTGCCTCAGCACCTCGTCCGGACGCGGCAGGAAAAGATGCGGCACGAGGCCGAGCGCGGAGACGAGCCACCACAGCAGCAGGACCGCCAGGGCGGTGGCAACGCTGATCGCCACCGTGGATTTCTCGCCGGCGCCGAAGCTTGCCATCTTCACCAGCTTGACCTGACGGTCCTCTCTATGCGCCGCAATCGGCGCAGACTGGACGATATCGCTCATGCCGCACTCCTCAAATCGTCGCTGCTATGGAGAATGGCGCGGATCTCCTCGCGCAGCCCGGCAAATTGCGGCGACGCCTTGATCGATCGTGCGTCGCCGGTTTCGGCGAAGCGGTTGATGAAATCGAGATCGAAGCGGGCGACGACGCGCCCCGGCCGAGGCGACATGACCAGAACCTGGGTGCCGAGAAACAGCGCCTCTTCGATCGAATGGGTGATGAAGAAAATCTTCTTTGCCGTCTTGTTCCAGACCGAAACCAGCAGTTCCTGCATCTGCTCGCGTGTCAGGCTGTCGAGCGCGCCGAACGGCTCGTCCATGAGCAGGATATCAGGATTGGCCGCGAGAGCCCGGGCGATGCCGACGCGCTGGCGCATGCCGCCCGACAGCTCGTAGGGAAAGGCATTGGCGAATTCGTCAAGGCCGACGAGCCGGAGCAGTTCGTGCGCGCGCGCTTGCCGCTCCTTGCGGTTGACGCCGGCAAATTTCAGGCCGAGAGCGACATTGTCGGTCACCGATTTCCAGGGCAGCAGCGAATCTTTCTGAAAGACGACGCCGCGATCGGCGCCCGGCCGTTCGACCGCGCGGCCATCAAGCGTGATCCGGCCATCCGACAGTGGAAGGAAACCGGCAATCGCGTTGAGAAGGGTTGATTTGCCGCATCCCGAGGCGCCGAGCGCGACGACGAAACCCTTTTCGGGGATATCGAAGGAAACGCGATCGAGCGCGTGGACGGTCCGCCCGTCCCGGGCTGCAAAGAAAACGCTGGCGTGATCGACTTTAAGCATGGTGCGCTCGCAAGTTCGATGCCGGCGCGACGAAAGCCGCGCCGGCATCGGGGAGGATCAGTTGCTGACGCTGGTAAGCGCGTCTGCGGTGACAAAGGCGCCGTAATTTGCCAGCACGTCGGACACCTTGCCCTGTTCTTTCAGGAACGAGGCCGTATCCTTGAGGATCTTGGCAGCACCCGCCTTTTCACCGCCGCCGAGCCAGGCGTCCGATGCCTGGACCTCGGGGGCGAGCAGCGTCAGGTTCTTCAGGGCCGCGGCCTGCTGCTCGGCCGTTCCGCCGAGAAGCTTGGCGAGCGACTTGGCGTTGTCGCTGTCGGGCCCCCAGGCGGCCTTATCCGATGCGAAGGAGGCGTAGTATTTGTTGATGACCGAGGCGAAGCCCTTCAGGAATTTCGGGTTGTCGGTCGAGAACGTCGAGGTGGCAACCCAGGCGGAGAATGTCGGCGCACCCTTGTCCGCGACGTCCTTGGAGGTCACCAGAACCTTTCCGTTCTTCTTGAGTTCGGTGAGCGCCGGATCCCAGACGAAGCCGCCGTCGATATCGCCGCGGTTATAACTCGCAACGATCTCCGGCTGCGGGATTGCGAAGACCTGGACGTCCTTCTCGGTCAGCCCCAGCGATTTGATTAGCGCCAGAAGCTGATAGTGATCCGTGGAGACGGGCGCAGCGGCAAGCTTCTTGCCCTTCAGATCGTTCAGGCTTTCGATGCCCGAGCCGTTGCGGACCACCAGGGCCTCGTCGATGCCCGAGATGGAGGCGAGGTAGAAGGCCTTGACCTCGAGCCCGCGCGATACCGCAGCTGCAAACGGGCTGGAGCCGACATAGCCGACCTGAACGTCGCCCGAGGCAATGGCGGCAAAGATTTCGGCGCCGGAATTGAACCTGCGGAAGTCGATCTCATATCCCGTCTCCTTGGCGAATTCGCCGTTGGCGATCGCCACAGACGACGGCAAGGCATCGGTTTGATAGCCGACGACGACCTTCTTGTCCGCCGCCTCGGCGACAACAGCCGTTGCGAGCATGCCGACGCCGATAGTGATTGCGGCAACCAATTTTTTGAAATTCATCTTGAGCCCCTTTGTTTCCAGGGCCACCCGGCCCCCTTGATCTCACTTTCAAAGGGTAATCGTCGAGAAGGGGCTGGCGGGAGGAATAACAAACTATATTTATAGACTATAGAGATAATTGTTTTCGTGATTCTGCCGCTTGGGTGATTCTGGGGCGGGTGAGCGACAAGAACCGGCGTTACGGGGCTTCAGGGAGAGTGCGTTGATATACGATGTGATCGTCGTCGGTTCCGGTTTTTCAGCGATCGCTGTGACCTGCAATCTCATCGAGCAGCTTCCCGCTTCGGCGAAGATCGCCGTCGTCGGCGACGATCCCGGTTTCGGACGCGGGACGGCATACCGGACAGAGCTCTATCTCCATCGCCTCAACGTTCCCGCCGGCCGCATGAGCCTGCTGCCCCATCATCCCGACGACTTCGTCGACTGGCTGAAAAGCCATGGGCGTCAGTTGCAGGCGGGCGATTTCGCCTCGCGCAGCGATTACGGTCTTTATGTCAGGGATACGCTTGCGCGGCTGCTTCGGAAGCGGGATGGCCGCTGCCGGGTCGATTTCATCAAGGCCAAGGCGGCGGGTTGTGTGGAGCGTTACACCAGCACGCTCGCCTTCCACCTCGGCAATGGCGACGAGATCGCCGGGAAGAATGTGGTGCTCTGTCTTGGCGTCGGCAACGCGAACCTACGCGTCGATCCGGCCGGCCTCCCGCCCTTTTTGCGATCGCGGATCGTCGAGAACCCGTGGCGGCTCTCCTGGCTGAGGCGTGTCGCGCCGTCCGATGCGGTCTGTATTCTCGGCTCCGGCCTGACGATGATCGATCAGGTTCTGGCACTTCGCGCCCACGGCCATAGAGGGAGGATCGACGTGCTTTCGCGGCGCGGCCTGGCGCCGCTCGGCCATGCGAAGACGCCGCCGGCGCCGCTGCCGATCGACGTTCACACACTTCCCGGCACGATCAGCGGGATCTTGAAGACCTTGCGGGAAAAGAGCAGATCGGTCGCCGACTGGCGGAGCGTGATGGACGGCCTAAGGCCGGTCACGCAGGCTCTCTGGCAACGGCTTTCGAACGAGGAGCGGGCGCGTTTCCTGCGGCATGCGCTTCCCTGGTGGAATATCCACCGCCACCGGGTCGCGCCCGACGTGTTCGCCGGCTTCGAGAAACTGGTCTTAGACGGAACCGTTCGCTTTCACGCGGGCTTCCTGAAATCGCTCGAGGTCAGGGAAGGCGGGCTCGTCGCCGGATACAGGGTCAGAGCCAAGCGTGAGATCGCCGAGATCGAGGCGGACTGGCTGGTCAATTGCACCGGTATGGAGCGCGCCGGGATCAGCCATTCACCGCTGTTGAAGGAAATGAGCCGGTTTCAGCTGATCGTCCCCGATCCGCTTGGCCTCGGCATTCAGGTGGATGCGGCTTCCGAGGTGACGGCCCCATCCCGGAGCTCGCCCGTCCGGCTGTTTGCCGTCGGCGCCTTGACGGCGGGGCAATTCTGGGAGATCACCGCCGTCCCCGACATCCGGCTGCAGGCGAAGGCCGTGGCCGAAGAGATCGTCAGGGCGGGGCTGAAGTCCGACGCATAAGCTGGCAATCTCGGATCTCTACGGTGCTGTTGAATTGCCGGCCGCCGACAGCTACAGTATTTGGTAGGCCATAATACGATTCCCGAATTCGGCTGCCGCGGCGAACTTGAGCCCGCGAAGTCAATCCAACACTGAGGTACAGCATGAGCGGTGCTCTGAAGGACGCAGCAATCAGGGTAGAGCGTCCTGCAAAGACATTGCGGGAATTGGCGCTCGACAAGGTCCGCGAGGCCATCGTCAATGGATACTTCCGTCCGGGAGACCGGCTTGTCGAGCGCGACCTCTGTGCCCAGCTCGGCGTCAGCCGGACGGTGGTGCGCGAGGTTCTGAGACATCTGGAATCGGAAGGGCTCGTCGCCAATCTGCCGAACAAGGGACCGATCGTCGCCCTGCTGGATATCGAGGAAGCCAAACAGATCTATGAGATCCGCGGTGCGCTCGAAGGCATGGCGGCACGGCTCTGCGCGGAGCGCGGCAGCCCCGAGATCGTCGCCGCGCTCGAGGAATCCCTGACCGCCATCCGCAACAGCTATCGCGACAGCGATATGGCCGGCGTTCTGGCCAATACCTCTTCCTTCTATCAAACGCTGTTCACCATGGTCGACCGGCATGTCGCCTGGGGCGTCGTCAACCTCCTCACCGTGCGCATCAACCATCTGCGCTCGATGACGATCAAGACGGAAGGGCGCGGCACCGAGGGGCCGCTGCAGATGTCGAAGATCATCGACGCCATCCGCCGCGGCGACGGCGAGGGCGCCCAACGGGCGGCGATGGATCACGTCGCGGCGGCGAGTGCCATTGCCGAGGCGGTGCTGTCCGCCCAGAAGCCAGCCGAATAGTCAGGGCGTCGATCGCTGCGGTCTTCGCAGACGACGGTAGCAATGCCGTCTGCCGCATCGATAGTTGTCGATGCCTGTCCGGTATTCGCAATCGCGCTCCGCGGACGATTCCCTGAACATTACGGCTCAACGACGAACACGATGATTTCCGCTGGCTATCTTTAGATCAGGCGGTCGCCTTGCTGCCGTTTGCCGGACAGCGGGCCACTCTTGAGCATATCAAGAAAGAGTTCGTTGACCGGCAACCGAACCCGTTGCTGCATATCCAAACCTGAGAACAGCTCCTCTCCGGAACAGCAGCAAACTGTCTGCTGCCGTATATCTGTGCCCCTTCAATGTTCAGGGCCAACGAGACGAATCCAAACTCCAAGCTTGACACTCAACTTTGCTCGATGTGATGGTATGCCATAATCAATAATATATATGGCGGTATCATATGGACTCGGATAATTTTGACCTCCTGACATGTCGCGTCGCTGTGGGCGGGCGTCACGCCGTCCGGCTCCTGACAACGAACTGAATGAAGAAACGCTTCCGGGCCATTCGGGAGCGTACACGCGCCGAATTCGGAGACACCAAGACCTTCAACTGCGTGTTCGCAGAAACCAACTTGACACCTATATATTATGGTATACCATAATACAGAATAGAGAGGTGAGGGTGTTCCATGGCCATTCAAATTCGCAAGACGGGACTGCAGATCGAAACGACGCTGATCGAAGGCGGTAAGGCCGCGGCGGTGCCGCTGAAACTGTTTACCGCTTTCGCGGTCGTGAAGAACCCATGGGCGGGCCGCGGCTTCGTCGAAGATCTCAAGCCGGAAATTCATGCGGGCGCTCCGGTTCTCGGTGAGCTGCTGACCAAGATGATCATCGATGCGGTCGGTTCCGGCGATGCCGTCGAAGCCTATGGCAAGGCTGCCGTCGTCGGCCTGGACGGCGAGATCGAGCATGCGTCGGCGCTCATTCACACGCTGCGCTTCGGCAATTTTTATCGCCATGCCGTCGGCGCCAAGTCCTATCTTGCCTTCTGCAACACCCGCGGCCCCGCCAATGCGCCAATCATGATCCCGCTGATGGACAAGAACGACGAAGGCCGCCGTTCGCACTACCTGACCATCCAGACCTCGATCCCCGACGCGCCTGCCGCCGACGAGATCGTCGTGGCTCTTGGCGCTTCGGTGGGAGGGCGTCCTCATCACCGCATCGGCGACCGCTATCAGGATCTGAAAGATCTTGGGCAGGACGTCGCCAATCCTGCGGGCGTTTGAAAGGGTGGGCGCTGAGATGCTGACAGCTGGATCGATCTCGGGCGCCGCTGCAGCAAAGAGCGCCGCCGGTGGCTTGCCCCGAAGGAAGACGGCAAGCGGAACGGCCTATCACGAGGCCGGCAGCGGCGAGCCGCTGGTTCTCATTCACGGCGTCGGCATGCGGCTCGAGGCCTGGGCGCCGCAGATCGCCTTTCTGTCGGCCGGCCACCGCGTCATCGCCGTCGACATGCCGGGACATGGCGAGAGCGCAAAACTGCCGGCGGGCAGCCGCCTCGAGGAGTTCGTCGCCTGGTTCGGGCGCTTTCTCGACGAGATGGCGATCGAGACTGTCAATGTTGCCGGCCACTCCATGGGTGCGCTGGTATCGGGAGGAGCGGCGGCAACGTTCGGCGAACGGATCAGCCGTGTCGCCTACCTCAACGGCGTCTACAGGCGTGACCCTGATGCAAAGGCTGCCGTGCTCGCACGGGCCGCGGCCATCCCGGTGACGGGCGTGGACAAGGAAGGTCCCCTGGCGCGCTGGTTCGGCGATGATTCCGATAGCGTCGTTGCGCGGGAACTGACACGGAAATGGCTGAGCCTCGTCGATCCGGAAGGCTATGCGGTCGCTTACGCCGCCTTTGCCGGTGGAGACGAGACCTATGCCGATCGCTGGAAAGACGTGGCTGGTCCGGCCCTGTTCCTGACGGGGTCCGATGATCCGAATTCCACGCCCCTGATGGCGGAGCAGATGGCGGCGCTTGCGCCCAAGGGCTGGGTCCGCATCGTCGAAGGCCATCGTCACATGGTGAACCTGACCGCGCCTGATATCGTCAATTCGCTGCTCGCCGAGTGGCTGTCGTTCGGGGAGGATGAACGATGACAATCCAGACTGTCGATCCAAGAGCATTGCGAGATGCATTCGGAGCTTTTCCGACCGGCGTGACCGTTGTCACCGCCTGCGACGGGGAAGGAAATCCGATCGGCTTCACCGCGAATTCCTTCACATCGGTCTCGCTCAATCCACCCTTGCTCCTCGTTTGCCTTGCCAAGACGTCGCGCAACTTCGCCACCATGACCGGTACGCCGCATTTCGCGATCAACGTGCTGTCGGAAACGCAGAAGGACGTGTCGAACACGTTTGCGCGGCCGGTCGAAGACAGGTTTGCGGCGGTCGAATGGGCCAAGGGATCGGCCGGCTGCCCGATCTTCTCGAACGTGGCCGCCTGGTTCGAATGCGCCATGGAACAGGTCGTCGAGGCCGGCGACCATGTCATCCTGATGGGCCGCATCGAATCCTTCGATAATAGCGGCCGCAATGGTCTCGGTTATGCGCGCGGCGGCTATTTCACGCCGACGCTTGCAAGCAAGGCGGTTTCCGCCGCGGCCGAAGGCAATATCGAGCTTGCGGCCGTCGTCGAACGCCGCGGCGAGGTTCTGCTGCTGGGCGAGGATGTGCTTTCCCTGCCGAGCATCGACGCCCATGACGGCAACCCGACCGAAGCGCTGCAAAAATATCTGGAGACGCTCACCGGGCTGACGGTCAGCATCGGCTTCCTCTATTCGGTCTATGAGGGCAAGAGCGATGGCAAGCAGCACATCGTCTATCACGCCGTTGCCGGGGACGGTGAGCCTGCCGGCGGCTGGTTCGTAAAGCCCGACGCCCTGGCCGCGGCAAAGTTCAAGACCAGTTCGACCGCCGACATCGTCAACCGCTTCGCGATGGAAAGCTCGATCGGCAATTTCGGCGTCTATTTCGGTGACGAGACCGGCGGCAAAATTCATCCCATTCCAGCCAAGGGCGCAAAAGCATGAAGTTCTCCCTCTTCGTCCATATGGAACGGCTCGACGCAGGCCAGAGCCATAAGAGCCTCTATGAGGAATTCGTCGCGCTCTGCGAGATCGCCGACAAGGGCGGCATGCATGCGATCTGGACGGGCGAGCATCACGGCATGGATTTCACCATTGCCCCCAACCCCTTCGTGACCATTGCCGATCTGGCGCGCCGCACATCGCGGGCAAGGCTCGGGACGGGGACGGTGATCGCTCCCTTCTGGCATCCGATCAAGCTTGCCGGCGAAGCGGCGATGACCGACATCATCTGCGACGGAAGGCTCGACATCGGCATTGCCCGCGGCGCCTATTCCTTCGAATACGAGCGCCTGCTGCCCGGCCTCGACGCCTGGGGCGCCGGCCAGCGCATGCGCGAGCTCATCCCGGCGGTCAAGGGCATCTGGAACGGCGACTACGCCCATGACGGCGAGTTCTTCAAGTTTCCCGCGACCACCTCGGCGCCGAAGCCGCTGCAGCAGCCGAACCCGCCGATCTGGGTCGCCGCGCGCGATCCGAACTCGCATGAATTTGCCGTTGCCAATGGCTGCAATGTTCAGGTGACGCCGCTCTGGCAGGGCGATGATGAGGTCCAGTCGCTGATGGACCGCTTCAACGACGCCTGCGCCAAGAATCCCGATATCGAGCGGCCGAAGATCATGCTGCTGCGCCATACCTATGTCGGCTCGTCGGAAGAAGACGTCGCCCAGGCGGCCCATGAACTCAGCGTCTACTACAACTACTTCTTCGCCTGGTTCAAGAATGAGAAGCCGATCACCCAAGGTCTGATCGAGCGGATTCCCGACGAGCAGATCCGCGCGAATGCGATGCTGTCGGATCAGGTCATGCGCACCAACAATGTCGTTGGAGATGCCCGGACCGTCATCGACCGGCTCAAGGCCTATGAGGCCCTCGGCTACGACGAATATTCCTTCTGGATCGACACCGGCATGAGTTTCGAGCGCAAGAAGGCGTCGCTCGAGCGCTTCATCGCCGAGGTCATGCCGGCATTTCAGGAGTAGGACCATGCGGCGTTTCCAGCACTATATCGACGGCGAATTCTCGGATGGCGAGGCTTCCTATCCGAGCATCGATCCGGCGACCGGCGCGGTCTGGGCAGAGATGCCCGAAGCGCGCGAGAGTGATGTCGATCGGGCTGTCGACGCTGCCGAAAGGGCGCTTTATGAGGGCCCGTGGGCGAAGATGACTGCCACCCAACGCGGCAAGCTGCTTTACAAGCTCGCCGATCTGGTTGCCGCCAACGCCCCAGTCCTGGCGGA
This sequence comes from Rhizobium sp. BT03, assembly GCF_030053155.1. Taxonomy (NCBI): domain Bacteria; kingdom Pseudomonadati; phylum Pseudomonadota; class Alphaproteobacteria; order Hyphomicrobiales; family Rhizobiaceae; genus Rhizobium; species Rhizobium sp. BT03. The sequence continues at coordinate 136,014 of NZ_CP125644.1, read as the reverse complement.
ACTGGAGACGCGCGACACCGGCAAGATCATCCGCGAAACCTCAGCGCAGATCGCCTATGTCGCCGAATATTATCGCTACTATGCCGGTATCGCTGACAAGATCGAAGGCTCTTACCTGCCGATCGACAAGCCCGACATGGATGTCTGGCTTCGCCGCGAGCCGATCGGCGTCGTCGCGATGGTCGTGCCGTGGAACAGCCAGCTCTTCCTGTCGGCGGTCAAGATCGGCCCGGCGCTCGCCGCCGGCTGCACCATGGTTGTCAAGGCCTCGGAAGACGGACCGGCGCCGCTTCTCGAATTCGCGCGTCTCGTGCACGAAGCTGGCTTTCCCGCCGGCGTCGTCAACATCATCACCGGTTTCGGCGCCTCCTGCGGCGCGGCACTCGGCCGTCATCCGAAGGTCGCCCACGTCGCCTTCACCGGCGGTCCCGAGACCGCCCGGCACGTCGTGCGCAACTCGGCCGAAAACCTCGCTTCGACATCGCTCGAACTCGGCGGCAAGTCGCCCTTCATCGTCTTTGCCGACGCCGACCTCGAAAGCGCCGCCAACGCCCAGGTCGCGGGCATTTTCGCGGCGACCGGGCAGAGCTGCGTCGCCGGCTCGCGCCTGATCGTCGAACGCAGCGTCAAGGACAGGTTCGTTGCGCTGCTGCGTGAGAAGGCGCAGGCGATCCGCATCGGCGCGCCGCTCGATATGGCGACCGAAGTCGGCCCGCTTGCCACCAAGCGCCAGCAGGACAATATCGGCGCCCTCGTCGAGAGATCGATCGAAAGCGGCGCCCGCCTCGTCACCGGCGGACGCAAGATCGATGGCGAAGGCTATTATTTCCCGCCGACGATCCTCGATTGTGACGATGTCGCGTCACCCTCGCTGGTCGAGGAATTCTTCGGGCCGGTCCTTTCCGTCGTCTCCTTCGAGACGGAGGCCGAGGCGCTGCGGCTTGCCAACGACACCCGTTATGGCCTGGCCTCCGGCATCTTCACGCAGAACCTCACCCGCGCGCACCGGCTGATGAAGGGCATCCGCGCCGGCATCGTCTGGGTCAACACCTACCGCGCCGTATCGCCGATCGCGCCCTTCGGCGGCTTCGGCCTGTCGGGCCACGGCAGGGAGGGCGGCATGGCCGCGGCGCTCGATTACACCCGCACCAAGACGATCTGGCTGCGGACCTCGGATGATCCGATCCCCGATCCTTTCGTGATGAGGTGACGCCGATGTTTTACGAAATCCGCACCTACCGGCTGAAGAACGGAACGATCCCGCAATATCTCAAGGTCGTCGAGGAAGAGGGCATCGAGATCCAGAAGAGCCACCTCGGCACGCTCGTCGGCTATTTCTTCTCGGAGATCGGCACCATCAACGAGATCGTCCACATCTGGGCCTTTACCAGCCTGGATGACAGGGAGGCGAGACGCCAGCGGCTGATGGCCGATCCCCGGTGGCAGGCCTTCCTGCCCAAGATTCGCGACCTCATCGAGGTGGCGGAAAACAAGATTATGAAGCCGGCAAGCTTTTCTCCCCGGAGCGAGGCGCACTGACGACATAAGGAATACCCGTAGGACAAACCAGAACAGGGATAAGGGAACATGAAAACGACATTTGCTTTCGCGGCGGTTGCCGCATTCGTGGCGGTCTCCGCGCCGGCGCACGCCGATAACATGGTCTTCTCGAGCTGGGGCGGAACGACCCAGGATGCGCAGAAGGCAGCATGGGCAAGCCCGTTCACCGAAAAGACCGGCATCACCGTCGTTCAGGACGGTCCGACCGACTACGGCAAGCTCAAGGCCATGGTCGAGGCCGGTGAAGTCACGTGGGACGTCGTCGACGTCGAAGGCGATTATGCCGCCCAAGCCGGCAAGAACGGCCAGCTCGAAAAGCTCGACTTCTCCGTCATCGACAAATCCAAGCTCGATCCGCGCTTCGTCACCGACTATTCGGTCGGCAGCTTCTATTATTCCTTCGTCATCGGCTGCAATGCCGACGCCGTCAAGGCCTGCCCGAAGACATGGGCAGACCTGTTCGACACCGCGAAGTTCCCCGGCAAACGCACATTCTACAAGTGGTCGGCTCCCGGCGTGATCGAAGCCGCGCTGCTCGCCGACGGCGTGCCTGCCGACAAGCTCTATCCGCTGGACCTCGACCGCGCCTTCAAGAAGCTCGATACGATCAAATCGGACATCATCTGGTGGTCAGGCGGCGCCCAGTCGCAGCAGCTGCTCGCATCCGCCGAGGCACCCTTCGGCAGCGTCTGGAACGGCCGCATGACGGCGCTTGCCGCGACCGGCATCAAGGTGGAAACCTCCTGGGAACAGAACATCACCGCTGCCGATGCGCTCGTCGTGCCGAAGGGCTCGCCGAATGTCGAAGCTGCGATGAAGTTCATTGCACTGGCGACCTCGGCCGAACCGCAGGCCGCCCTGGCAAAGACCACCGGATATGCGCCGATCAATGTCGACTCGGCCAAGCTGATGGACCCGGAAACGGCCAAGACCCTGCCGGACCAGCAGACCGCAAGCCAGGTCAATGCCGATATGGGCTACTGGGCCGATAATCGCGATGCCATCGGCGAGAAGTGGTACGCTTGGCAGGCCAAATAAGCCGAAATTTGAGATCAACGGGCACGGCGAAGGGCGCCGTGCCCCCGCAGCGCCAGTGCGAAATCGGTTGCACCTATGCGCCCGCGGAAATTGACGGGTGGGAAGGACTGTCATGTCGACGTTTAGCGATGCCTCCGGCGTAGTTGCGCCCTTGCCGAAGATACGCAGGCCAACAGGTTTCAGCGGGGTCGTTCCGGCTCTTGCCTTCGTCGGGATTTTTTTCGTCGTGCCGGTGGCGATCCTGCTGCTGCGAAGCGTATTGGAACCCGTGCCGGGTCTGGGAAACTATGCGCAGCTGATCGGCTCTTCGACCTATCTCAAGATTTTCGCCAACACCTTCATCGTCTCCGGTCTCGTCACGGTGATTTCGCTCGCGATCGGCTTTCCCGTCGCCTGGGCGCTGGCGATCATGCCCGGCCGGCTGACCTCGGTGATCTTCGCGATCCTGCTCCTGTCGATGTGGACCAACCTCTTGGCCCGCACCTATGCCTGGATGGTGCTCCTGCAGCGCACCGGGCTCATCAACAAGATGCTGATGGGGATGGGTCTGATCGACCAGCCGCTGGCGCTCGTCAACAATCTGACCGGCGTGACGATCGGCATGACCTATATCATGCTGCCGTTCATCATCCTGCCGCTCTACGGCGTGATCAAGAAGATCGACCCGTCGACCCTGCAGGCGGCCGCCCTTTGCGGCGCCAATCGCTGGCAGTGCCTGACGCGGGTCCTGCTGCCGCTGGCGATGCCCGGCATGGCGGCCGGCGCCCTGATGGTCTTCGTCATGTCGCTCGGCTATTTCGTCACGCCCTCGCTTCTCGGCGGCACCGCCAACATGATGCTCGCGGAGCTGATCGCGCAGTTCGTGCAGTCGCTGGTCAACTGGGGAATGGGCGGCGCGGCAGCGTTGGTGCTCCTGGTCGTGACGCTCTCGCTTTATGCCGTGCAGCTGCGTTTCTTCGGCAATCAGAACCCGGGAGGACGTTGATATGCTGCTCAATTTCGACCGTCTCGGCTGGTGGAAATACATCCTTCTCGGCATAACGCTTCTGACCGCAGCCTTCCTGCTGCTGCCGATCGTCTTCATCGCGGCGCTGTCCTTCGGCTCCTCGCAGTGGCTGATCTTTCCGCCCCCAGGCTGGACGTTTCAGTGGTACGGCGAGCTCTTCGCCGACCCGCGCTGGCTGGAATCGGCTTTGACGAGCTTCAAGATCGCGGTCATCGTGACGATCCTCTCGGTGTTGCTCGGGCTTGTGACGTCCTTCGGGCTGGTGCGCGGTTCGTTCATGTTCCGCGATGCGCTGAAAGCGCTGTTCCTGACGCCGATGATCCTGCCGGTCGTGGTTCTGGCGGTTGCGCTCTACGCCTTCTTCCTCAGGATCGGCCTTGGCGGCACCCTGACGGGCTTTGTCATTTCGCATCTGGTGCTGGCGCTGCCCTTCTCGATCCTGTCGATATCGAGCGCGCTTGAAGGTTTCGACAAGTCGATCGAGGATGCGGCGGTGCTCTGCGGCGCCACTCCCCTGGAAGCCAAGATCAGGGTCACGCTTCCCGCGATCAGCCATGGGCTGTTTTCGGCGGCCGTCTTCTCGTTCCTGACGTCCTGGGACGAGGTGGTGGTGGCGATCTTCATGTCCAGCCCGACCCTGCAGACGCTGCCCGTGAAGGTATGGGCGACGCTGCGGCAAGACCTGACGCCTGTTGTCGCAGCCGCGTCGACCCTTCTCATCCTTTTGACGATCATCTTGATGGCCCTGGTTGCCGTCGTGCGTAAGGTACTGAAACAATGAACGAACCATTCCTTCAGATCCGCGGCATACGCAAGGAATACGGCCCTGTGGTCGCCGTGCATGATGTGACCCTCGACGTTCGGCGCGGGGAGTTCCTGACCTTTCTCGGGCCATCGGGATCCGGTAAGAGCACGACTCTCTACATCCTGGCCGGATTTGACAATCCGACGAAAGGCGACATTACGCTGGAGGGCAAGACCCTGCTCGCGACGCCGTCGCACAAACGCAATATCGGCATGGTGTTCCAGCGCTACACCCTGTTTCCGCATCTGACGGTCGGCGAGAATATCGCCTTTCCGCTGAAGGTCAGGCGCAAGTCCAAGGCCGAGATCGACAGCAAGGTGAAGGAGATGCTGCGCCTCGTCCGGCTCGAAGGCTTCGAGGACCGCAAGCCGGCGCAAATGTCGGGCGGTCAGCAGCAGCGCGTCGCCCTTGCCAGGGCTCTCGCCTATGATCCGCCGGTGCTTTTGATGGACGAGCCGCTGTCGGCGCTCGACAAGAAACTGCGCGAGGAAATCCAGCACGAGATCCGCCGCATCCATCAGCAGACCGAAGTGACGATCCTCTACGTCACCCACGACCAGGAAGAGGCGCTGCGTCTGTCCGATCGGATCGCCGTCTTTTCCAAGGGCGTCATCGACCAGATCGGTACAGGCCCCGAACTCTACGCCAATCCGAAGACCCGCTTCGTTGCCGAATTCATCGGCGACAGCGACTTCATTTCCTGTGATCTGCTGTCGTCATCAGACGGACAGGCCACCATTTCGCTCGGCGGCGGCACTGTCTTCAACAGCATTCCGGTGCATGGAAAAGCGGCCGCCGGCACGAGAGCAGCCCTGATGCTGAGGCCGGAGCGCATTCGGCTGTCGCGCGCCCAGGCGGGCGCGGGGCTCGCCGCCACCGTCAGCGACATTACTTTCCTCGGCAACAATATCCACGTTTCCACCGAAACGGCGAAGGGCGAGGCGCTGGCGGTTCGCCTGCCGTTCGGTCATGAGGCGATCACCGGGCTCAGCCGCGGTGACACGGTGCATCTGGATTTCGATCCGGGTGCGGCCCATGTCTTCTGTTGAAAGTCGTCCTATGAAACTCAGTGATCCCTCGCTGTTCCGTCAGGCATGCCCGGTCGCCGGTCGCTGGATCGAGGCGGAAGGCCGCGAGGCGACGATGGTGCGCAATCCGGCGACCGGCGAGCCGCTCGGCGCCGTCCCCGATCTCGGTTCCGCCGAAACCGAGGACGCCATCCGTGCCGCCGTCATCGCCCAGAAGCTTTGGGCGAAGAAGACCGCCGGCGAACGCGCTGCCGTTCTCAAGGCATGGCACCGCCTGATGATCGAAAACCGCGACGATCTGGCGATGATCCTGACGCTGGAGCAGGGAAAACCGCTCGCTGAAGCCAAGGGAGAGATCACCTATGGCGCGAGCTTCATCGAATGGTTTGCCGAAGAGGCAAGACGCATCAACGGCGAGACCATACCGGGGCATCAACCGGACAAGCGCATCCTCGTGCTGCGCCAGCCGGCCGGCGTGGTGGCGGCGATCACGCCCTGGAACTTTCCGAATGCGATGATCACCCGCAAGGTCGGCCCCGCACTGGCCGCCGGCTGCGCCGTCGTTCTGAAGCCGGCGCCGCAGACGCCGTTCTCGGCAATCGCCATCGCCGTTCTCGCCGAGCGCGCCGGCCTGCCGGCTGGCCTGCTCAACATCGTCACCGGTGACGCTACCGCTATTGGCGGGACGCTGACGGCAAGCCGTGACATCCGGGTCCTGACCTTCACCGGCTCCACCCGGACGGGCGAGCTGCTTTACCGGCAATGCGCACCGACGATCAAAAAGCTCGGGCTCGAGCTTGGCGGCAATGCACCCTTCATCGTCTTCGACGATGCCGACCTGGACGCTGCGGTCGAAGGCGCGATCATCGCCAAATTCCGCAACAATGGCCAGACCTGCGTCTGTGCCAACCGGCTCTATGTCCAGGACGGCGTCTACGAGGCCTTTGCCGCCAAGCTCGCAACCGCCGTTGCGGTCCTGAAGGTCGGCAACGGCCTCGACAGGGATGTCGTGCTTGGCCCGCTCATCGACGACAACGCCGTCGCCAAAGTCGAAGCCCATATCGACGATGCCGTCGCAAGGGGTGCGGCGATCGTTTCAGGCGGCAAACGCCACGCACTCGGCGGGCTTTTCTTCGAACCGACCATTCTGCGCGATGTCGATGCCGGCATGCAGGTCGCCCGTGAGGAAACCTTCGGGCCTCTTGCGCCGCTCTTCCGTTTCCGCGACGAAGAGGACGTCATCGCACAGGCAAACGACACCGAATTCGGCCTTGCCTCCTATTTTTACGCGCGCGATCTGTCGCGGGTCTTCCGTGTCGCTGAAGCGCTCGAATATGGGATGGTCGGCGTCAATACCGGTCTGGTCTCCACCGCCGAGGCTCCGTTCGGCGGTGTCAAAATGTCGGGTCTCGGCCGCGAAGGCTCCAGGCACGGGTTGGACGAGTATACCGAACTCAAGTATGTATGCCTGGGCGGCATTGCCTGACTTGGTCGACATTTGCGCATGCCGCAAAAGAAAGACCAGCATGCAATTCGCTAGTATAGAAATGTATCTCACACCCCAGCCGCTTGCAGATGCGACGGCCAAGCTCTGGTCGTTCCTCCGGCATTATCTCTCGCAGGCCGGCCTGACGGACCTGCCCGAAACGCTCGATCGGACGCTGCCCTATGACGAGGCCTGGCTGAGATCGGATCTTCTCCTCTCGCAGACCTGCGGCTATCCCTTTGCCAGCCGCCTGCGCGGCAAAGTTCGCCTGGTTGCGACGCCGGTTTATGATCATCCCGGCTGCGACGGTCCGCTGATGCGCAGCTTCATCATCGTCCGCACGGGTTCTTCCCTTCGCTCGCTGGAGGATCTGCGCGGCACCACGGCTGCAATCAATAGCCCCGACAGCAATTCCGGCAGCAATCTCTTTCGCGCGGCCGTCGCGCCGCTCGCTCGGGACGGCCGTTTCTTCGGCCGGATCATCGAGACCGGCAGCCATGGCGGCAGCATCGCCGCCGTCGCGGAGGGCAGGGCGGACAGTGCGGCCATCGATTGCGTCACCTATGCCAATATTCGCCGCTTCGATCCCCAGCATATCCAGGGGATCCGCATCATCGCCGAAACGCCCAAGGGTCCTGGCCTGCCATTCATCACCTCGGGCGATGCTTCGGACGGCAGGGTCCTTCTGCTGCGAAATGCACTCGGCGCCGCCATCAGCGAGCCATCGCTGGCGGCGACGCGGGCCACACTCGGCCTCGCTGGTTTCGCGGTGCTTTCCGAAGCCGAGTACGAGCCGCTTTTATCATTGGCGGGCGAGGCATTGCCGCCATTGAGAGTTTGAAGAGGCAACCGATTTCAGGACGCCGAGGCTGCTTCCATTGCGGCAAGCCGATGGGCGATGCGATCGGCATTGGCCATGATCGTCATGGTGATGTATTTCGAGGATAGATCGGGAAGAATGGAGCCGTCGACGACGTGAAGACCCGGGTGAAGATTCAACTCGCCGTCCGAGGAGCTTCCGAACGGGCCGGCTTCGCCCATAGGCAGAGTGCCGGCGAAATGGGCGTCGATACCAGGCTCCGCCAGCGATGCGCCCGGGAGCGGAATAAGCCCCAAGCGTTTCCATTCATGGCGCAGCGCTTTTTTCAAAGCCTCGGCGCGGATCTCGAAACCTTCCGCGAAACCGCCGCGGACGGTCAGCCTCTTTTTCGCTGTTGCATCTCGATGGATGGAACTGCGGCTTTGATCGCCGGGATAGTAGATCGTCGCGACGAGAAGGCTGCCGGCGATCAGTTCGAAGGCGGCTCGCCCGGCCTTTCGGCCGAGCGGCATCCTGTTGACGAAACTCTGCACCGGCAGGGAACCGACTTCATAGATCGCGCCCGTCACGTAATCGGATGCGCCGTCACCATAGCGCAGTGACAATCCGAGTTGCGCAAGACTGTGCGTCGGCGTCGTCGAACGCAGCAATCTCGCGGGAGAGAGCAGAGGGATGGCCAGTGTGGGGCTGTTCAGGAGACGCAGTCCCTGCTGGCCGATCGGCAGAAGATCGGTGAGCAGGGCGGCCGTTCCGAGAACTCCTGCGGCAAGAATGATCCGCGGTGCGGAAAATGACGACCCATCGGCCGTTTTGACCGTCCAGCCCAAGTCCCGTGTCAACGAGACAGCCCGCCTGTTGTCGAGCAACCGAAAATGCGGCGACTTTCGTAACGCAAGCAGATCCTGCCTGCTGTTATAGATCGCGCCGCTGGGGCAGCCATAGAGACAGTCGCCGCGCAGATCGCACGCCGCCCGTCCGGGCCTCGCCTCGGAGAGTATCGCATTGACGGCGGCAAATAGCCGAAACGATCCATCCGCCGGTTTTGCAGCCTTGTGCCGACGAAGAACATGGGTGGCGGTCGCGCCAAGCGGCAGGACGGCCTCGCCATCGGCGCCGGTCGTGAGATCGGCGTTGGTGCTGATCCCGATGCGCTGGGCGACCCGCTCGTAAGAGCTCTGCAGGGACGCGAGGTCGATCGGCCAATCGTCGATATCCCCAGCGTCGAGATAGCTGATTTGCGCACCCCAGATATTGGAGAGCCCGCCGCGCGCGAGGCTGCCGATCGGTTTGAAGCCATCGCCCGATATTCCGGCGTCGCGTTGGAACCGTTCGAGAATCCCGCGTGATACAGGGGTCTGCAGTTTCGGCGAGCTGCCGTCGTCGACGCGCAGCGATTCCAGATCGCTTCCCAGGACACGGACGCTGCGGTTTTCCTCCTTCAATCCCAAGTCATCGCCGGCATCAAGCATCAGAACGCGACGGCCGGCCGCTATCAGCGGAAACGCAGCGGAGACGCCTGCAGGGCCGCTGCCGATGATGATGAAGTCGGCATCGGGCGCATTCATCGATATGTCCCGGCCAAAAGCGCGCGGAGCGGAAACAGCAGGACATCGCCCGCGATGATCAATCCCGCGCCGAAAAACCCGGCCTTTGGGCCTGCATGCCTTTCCGGTTCGCTCGCGAGGTCGGCCAGATAGAGGGCTCGCGCGAGACGATGCTGCGTCCGACTGGCCGGCGGCTCGAAGAACGCCAGCAGGCGCGGATGCCTGATCACCGTTGTGGAAAGGCCGAGCGGCGACAGCCCTTCACGCCGAAGCCCTTCGCAGAGCCGCTGGAGCTGCATTTCGGTCGGCGCGATGCCGAGATATCGCAGCAGAGCCTGCGCCTCGCTGCGCGATTGATCCTTACCTGTTTGGCTGAATTCGCCAGCAAGCGCAGTCATCGGGTCAGCCAGGTTCAATTTCAGCAGTCTGAGGCTCTCGCCGCTTTCCATGGGCGCGGCACCCGCAAGCCCCAGGACGCGCTCCGGATCGACCGTCGGGATCAACGGCACGAGCTTCGTCATGTGGCAGGCAAACAGGGCGGCCGCCAAAGGAATCGGTATGAAATGGAGATTGCCCTTGCCCTGGCTGCGGCGAAGCATTCTGAGCCAGGCGGCAAAGCTTATCGGCTTTTCCTGCGCAAGCACGAATGTCTGCGGCGGCTGGTTCGCCTCGGTCGCCAGCGCCAACAGGCCTTCCGCGACTTCGTCGAGATGAATGGGCTGGACCTCGCGGCTGAGCCCGATCATCGGCAGAAGTGGACTTAAAGCCGCTAACTTGGCCATCAGTCCGTACATGGCGGTGCGTGGTCCGCCATAGACGAGCCCTATTCGCGCAACACGAACGGTCGGCGCAGCAGGGCTGGCAGCCAAATGCTGCTCGATCCTGAATTTGGTGCGGCCGTAAACATTGAGCGCCTCCCGCCGGGACGAGGTGGAGGAGGAAAAGACGAAGCGCGGCACGCCGGCTGCCTTTGCCGCTTCCGCCAATCTCACCGTGCCTGATATATTGATGTTGTCTTCTTCGGCAGCCTGCGGCTCGGTGGCCCAGGAATGCGCGAGATGGACGATTCCAACCGCCCCTTCGAGGTCGGAGGCAGCGGGCTCGTCACCGATGCGCCACTTCGCTCCGGACCGCCGCCCGAGTTCAACCACCTCGAAGCCGCGCTCGCGCGCCATCGCTGCCAGTCTTGCGCCGATATAGCCGGTCGATCCCGTGATGATGAGACGCGGTGCCATTCACAGCCTCTACTGCGCAAAGGCGATGCGCGCGCCGCTCCAGTCGAAACGAAACTCGATTTCCTTGAGCTGCGACAGCGCCTGGCGCACTTTTTCCTGGCAGTCTTTCGGGCAGTAAAGGACGAGAAATCCTCCTCCGCCCGCACCCGCGAGCTTGCCGCCGATGGCGCCGGCAGCGCGCGCCGCATCGTAAAACTCGTCGATCGCGCTGTTGGTGATCTTCGACGTCAGCGATCTTTTCATCATCCATCCGCGATGCAGCGCCTCGCCGAAAGCGCCGAGATCCCCGCTCATCAGGATGTCGCGCATTTCGTAAGCCAGTTGCACCATGCGCTCGACGGTCCGGAATTTTTCCTCGTCCGCCTCCATGGCCTGCACCTGCGTCGACAGCACAGAGCGCGTATCGCGCTGGCTTCCGGTGAAAAACAACAGGATGTTGCTCTCGAGCTCTGCCATTTTTTCGGAGCTGAGGACGACGGGCTGAACATTCACGCTGCCGTTGGAATTGAATTCGATGAAGTTCAAGCCGCCATGGGCGGCCGCATATTGGTCCTGTTTGCCGATCGGCTCCTTCAGGATATCGATTTCGAGCCTGCAGGCTTCTTCCGCCAGCAGATCCTTTGAGGCAAAGCGCGACCTGTGAGCATAGAGGGCATTGATCAGCGCCACGGAAAAGGAGCTGGATGATCCCAACCCCGTTCCGGAGGGAATATCGGCGACGGAAGCGACTTCGATGCCGGGCTCGACCCGGTGCATCCGAAGTGCCTCGCGCAGCAGCGGATGCGCAATCTCCTCAAGCGTTTCGGCAAGTTCGGTGCGTGTATATTTCAGATGATATTTGTTTTCATTGAAATAGTTGTGCACGATCACGAAGCTGTATTTGGCGATCGCGCAGGACAACACCGCGCCCGCCTGACGGCGGTAGTAGGATGCTATGTCCGAGCCGCCGCCGGCGAAGCTGACCCGAAAAGGTGCGGATGAAACGATCAAAGGATTGCCTCCTCGAGATTGATGACGATATCGGCCGATGCCCGCTGCAGATCGATTCTCGGCCACTCTTCCTGAATGCGCGATACCAAGAGTTCTTCGGCGGCAGCTGGCGTGAGGCCTTTCCAGGCGTAAAAATTATGAAAGCGGTTCGTCAGCGTCTGCTGCGACGCGTCGACGAAGACGGCCACATCGACATCTTCGCGGATCGACGCATGTCCGGCAAAGATGCCGTCCAGAAGAATGACTTCGGCGTCGCGCAGGTCATAGATGGTGGTGCCTATACGCTGACTGCGGCTTGCCGCTTCGTAACCGGGCGCTTCGATCCGCCCGGATTGGCGCAGCATGCTGACGATCTCGGGATAGAGTTCGACCCGGCTGCGTTCTTCCGCGCCCATATCAGGGTGGCGATGTTCGAGCGGCAATATCCAGCGATCGAGCTCCAGCCTCGCTACCCGGCGCCCCGCTTCCGAGAGCAGACGCTCGACCGCATGCGCAAGCGTGCTTTTCCCGGAGCGGGAACGGCCGCACATGCTGACGAGCAGCGGGCCGGCGTCATTTGAAAGACGCTGGTGAATGGCTCCGGACAGCTCCTGGCCGATATCCCGATAACTGCATTGAAAGCGAACGGCGTCATAAACCGTATCGAAGATGAGATCCGCACGTGGAAGATCGGCCGCCGCCGCGGGATAGCTCTTTGCGTCCCGCAGGCCATAGCCTGTCCGAACGCCGTAGGACCAGATGCCTGCCTTGCGGCCTGCACCGATGTCGCGCAGGCTGTCGCCGATGATGACGGATTTCTGTTTTTCGATCGGCAATTCCGTCATGGCCTGGCGGATCATCAGATCGCCCGGTTTGCGGCAGGCACAATTGATCTTGAGCGCTGCGACTTCATTGGGAAATCCTTTGTCCGGATGATGCGGACAAAAATAAATCCGGTCGAGGACGCCGCCTTCCTCGGCAAGCTCGGCTTCCAGGCGACCGAGAACATGATCCAGGCCGGGCTCATCCAGAAAGCCCTTGGCGACCTGCGGCCTGTTGGTGACCGCAACCGTCAGGAAGCCTGCGTCACGGGCGAGCCGCACGGCTTCGCCGGCCCGGTCGATCAGCGTCACCTGGTCGGGATGGATAACGCCATGGCCACCGACATCTTCGTTGAGCACGCCGTCGCAATCGAAGAAAACCGCGGGCCTTCGCACCGACAGATGTGCCGCATGAACCCGTTCCTGCCGGAGGTCCGCTTCTGCGGCAGCATGCCGGTTCGGCGACCCGGTATCCTTCATATATTCCGGCGTGTCATAAATCGCGATCGGAACCGACCGTTCGAGGAGACCGGGAATGACGTCGTGGATCATATCCGCCGTTTGCGCCGGCACGAGCGCTTGGAAAAACTGCTCGGAGGCAACATACAAACCGGCCGGCACCAGATTGCGCCAATCCGCATCGCGCGGTGTTTTGCGGGGCAAGAGGCGCTGGAGATAACCGCTCTTCTGGACGACGAGATCGGATGTGCGGGGATGATCGTTGGGATGGGCGATGATGGTCAGAGCGGCGGGAAATTGCTGACGATGACGCGTCAGCGCCGACAGATCGATATCGAAAAGCATATCGCCGTAGACAATCAGGACGTCGCCGGCCGTCATGTCCAAAGTCGTCAGGCAGCCCGCCGTGCCGAGCGGAGATTTCTCGACGAAGACCTCGATCCTGATGCCGAGTTTTTCGCCTTCCGGACCAAGGGCGGGCTCGAGCTGGCTGCCGAGGTGACCGCCGAGCACGCGCACATGCTGAATACCTTCGCGGGCCAGGATGCGGATCTGCCGCAAAATGATCGGCACGCCGGCAAGCGGCAGAAGCGCCTTCGGGATAGCATCGCCCGTCATGCTGCGCGCGCGCGTTCCAAGGCCACCGGCAATAATGATCGCCTGGCGGATCGTGTCCTCAGAAGCCATTCGCCAGAATCCGTTCGACGGCAAGTTCAACGGCTTCTGTCGATTTCCGCTTCGGAGACCAGCCCAGCGTTACCAGCCGGCTTATGTCGTAGCTGAAGCGCGGCACGTCGCCCAGCCAGCCGCGGTCCTCGCTTCCATATTCGATGGCAGCTCCGGCCGCGACCTTCGAGACCACGATTTCGGCGATATCCCGGACGGACGTCTCGCCGATGCCGCTGGCGTGAAATACCTCATAGGCGCTGGGCGCCTTGTCCCATGCGAGCAGAATGGCGTCTACGAGGTCGCCGACATAGAGATAAGGCTTGGTCTGCCTTCCGTTGCCGAGTACCTGAAGCCTCGTCGGATCGGCCTTCAACCTGTTGATAAAGTCATAGATTGCGCCATGCGTGGAACGTTCCCCAACGACGTTGGGAAAACGCAGCACGAGCGTCTTGATGCCGAACGACAGCGCGTAGACCGACAAATAGGCTTCGGCGGCAAGCTTGCTGGCGCCATAAAGCGAGATCGGCCGAAGCGGGCCGTGGTTCTCGTGAATATTTCCTTCGGCTTCGCCGAACACCGCGGAGGTGCTGGCGAAAAAAAGCCTGCCGATCTCATACTTGCGCATGATGGCAAGCAGCGTCGTCGTCGTCAGCTGGTTCAGCTGCAGATCCAGTTCCGCATTGGCATTGCCCGCGGCGATATCGGAATTGGCGGCGAGATGGAAAACGGCGTCGGGACGATCCGCCGCAACGAGCTGGTCCATGCCCTCCCGATCAAGCATATCCAGCTTCTGGAAGCGGAAATCCGATCGCCCCATCAGATGGTCTATGTTGCGCATCCGGCCAAGGTGAAGGTTGTCGATCGCGGTTACCCGATAACCCGAGTCCAAAAGACGATCGCAGAGATGGCTGCCGATAAATCCGGCTCCTCCCGTTACCAAGGCATGCATGTCGGCAGCTCCATATGATCTGTTGAGGCTCATCAGAGCGCTTTGATCTTTCCCGAGTGGGGACGCGAAAGGACGAATACACCACCGGCCAAGCCGACCACAAGCTGCAACAGGCCGAAAACCACCGACAGCGTTGCGGCATCAGTCGTGCCGATGCCGAACACGGCAAGCGAAATGATCATGCCGCCTTCCCGCAGGCCCCATCCTCCGACGGAAATCGGAACCATCGCGATCAGAAGCACAGGCGGGAAAGCGGCTGCCGCCTGACCCCAACCGAGCGGCAAGCCAAGGCCGAGAACGAGGATCTCAAGCGAGACGACACTCAATCCGTGAATGAGGAGGGTCAGCAGAAATATTCCGAGCATTCTTCGGTGGGTGAGAAAAGCTCTCAGCGCTTCGCTCAGCGCGTGCAGCTTGGCCGGAAGAAACCGAACGAAGAAATGGCGACGCCAGCTGAACACCAGGGCCGATGCGACAGTTCCCGCAACGCCAAGGGCCGTGAGTTCGGCGAGATAGGGGATTGGGAAGTCGTGCCCGTAAACGGCGCGCATGACGATCAGTCCGATCAGCGCAACGACCGCCAGTCCGAACAGAGTGAGGATACGGTCCATGACGACGCCGAGCGTGGCTTCGCCGACCGTCAGGCCGTATTTCACCGCGCCAAATATGCGAGCGGCATCACCCGGAATGGGGCTGGGAAGAGCTTGATTATAGAACAGGCTTTGCATGAAGAGTTTCGTGGCGCCTGTCATCTTCAGTCTCTGCCCAATCATTTCCGACAGAAGGCACCACCGCCACGCCGAAAGCAGGGCCTGCAGGAGCAGGAGGAAGACGCTGACCCAGATGGTCGTCGCCGACAGGGTCCGGACCGCAGCCCAGCCTTCTGCGAAATCGACCTTGCGAGCGATCCATATGACGAGGCCAAGCGCCACAGCCACTTTCAGAACCGGTATGCCGGTGCGAAGCAATGCTCGGGAGGATGGAGTCGTCACGATGCCCGATCCGCGTCAAAACGGTAAAGCTTCCAGCCGAACCGATCCGTCAAGATCAGTGAGGCGCGGGGCATCATGTGGGCTATGACGCTGTTGGCCACCACTATTTTGTCTTCTCCAACGCGTTCGGCGAGGAACGCGCTATCGGCATCGGGGGGAAGGATGAAATAACCTATGCGGTTGTCCCTGATGAAAGCATCTATATCCGACCCCGGTGCGGGCAGCACGTATCGCGGCAATTGCCAACCGCCATCGCGACCGTCGTTGTAAGCCGTGGACAATAATGTGTTGGCGGTGTCGAAAGGCTGAAAAACGGTCCGCAGGTCATGCTCCGCGATATAGCGGTACATGAAATAGGCTTCGCGGTGGCTCTCCATATATTTGTCGACACTGATCATTCCGAGCACGACATCGAACTCTTTCGCCTTGACGGGATCCATGTCGCTGCCGCCGACGCGATACCATTGGGAGATCCAGAGTCCCCCGGCCAGGACACCGATGATCACCGGGCTGGCGATCATGCATGCCGGCGAAGAGGCAATTTTCGTCAGTGGGGCCATCCGCGGCAGGACCTGCCGGTCGAGCCATTGATCCAGCCGTTCCCGAACCAGGGAGGCGCCGATAAACCCGGTCGAAAAGAACAGCAGATAGGCTGGCGTCGCCCACCGGATGTGATTGAACATAACGGTGTACCATATCACAAACATGGCAGCGGTAATCGCTGCGAGAAATGCGATGCGCCGAAAGGCCATGGCAAGACCGGTCAGGATCAAAGCTAGAGCGACGAAAGCGTTCGGCTTGCCGGCGAGGAACCAGTTGTAGAGAATATGGAGGAAGTCGCGCCAGCCTTGCAGCGTTGCGAGGTTCGTCACGAAATGCCGGTTGGCGGGATCGAAGGCCCGGCCCAATTCGAGCATGTAATCCGCCATCCAGGCGTCGGTGAGGCCCGGATGACCGAACATGAAAGGATAAATCGGATTGCCGAGAACGATCAGGTTTTTCGCATACCAGTAGCCCGCGACTGCAAGGAAGGCGCAGAGGCATGACAAAAAGAGCGGCAGCGATACCCGTCCCTTGAGAAGCGTCGGCATCAATGCCAGCCCTATCAGGCCAACCATTTGCAGTTCCGTGTATTTTCCTCCGACCGCTCCCCCCAACACCAGCGCACAATGAAAAAGCTCTGCCGGACGCCGGGTTTCCAGATAACGCCACAGGAAAAGTACGGCGGCGACCGAGAAACACGACCGCGCCAGATCCGTCATCGGTTCGCCGACACTTCCGCTGAAGAAGGGAGTGCTGAGGATCAGAGCGGCCACCAGGAAAAAACCGCATGCCCGCCAACGGCTGGCGCAGCTTGAAAGCAGCAACAGAAATCCGAAGAAAATGGCGATATTCATGATCGCCGCGCCGGTCCAGTGACCGCTGACCATCATGACGAGCGAAAACAGCAGATTGAAGAAGAGGGGGATGTTGCCGTAAAAGGGATGGTCGATCTGCGGCGACACAAATCCCGCGTGCTCGATGATGCTGTTTGCGAGCGGGATGTGGAAAACCCAGACGTCGGCAATGCCCGATGGAAACAGGGCCAGAACGCTCCATACATAGCAAAGTACGATGCATGTGAGCGCCGCCAGCACCGGAACCGGGTTTCCGGATTTCGTGTCAGCGGCAATTTTGCCAAACAGTGAGCCGAACTCGTAGAGAACGGCGACGAGATCGCGCCACCGCCAGATCATCGAGGCAGCCACGATCGGGAGAACGATCTCCCATCGCAGCCCATGAACCGCCCCAAGCACGGTAGCCGCGCCGCCGGCGATCGCCAAAGCCGGCAGAATGCCGCTGAACAGAAAGTCGGTGCCGTCTCGAAAGGGCTGATCGCAACGTCGATTGAGCCGGGCGACGATGCCTCTGTCGATCACGAGGCCCCATAATATTATGGAGAGAACCGTGCACCAGCCTACGATCATGATCGCCCCTTCCGTGGCTCCTATCCCGCCAGAGGAGGTGCAGGCTTTTTGACGGGCAGCATGACCCCAAGCGCTCGTATCATCAGCCCTGATATAAAGATCTGAAACGCTGTGATGATGAGCCAGAGCCCGAAGACGGCCCAGTTGGTCTCGACGCCGATCTCGGGCAGCACGTAGCCGTTCCCGACATAGGAATCAAAGAGCGGAACCGCCAGAAGAACGCCTGCCAGAACGGCGACAACCGATCCCCAGATCGTTGCATTGTAAGGCAGAAGCCGCTCGAAACGGGTCTGCACATGTCCCGAATAGTCGAAAATCACGCGACCGATTGCCGCCGAAACCAACATTGATTGACCAAGGACGGCCAGGGCCATGGCAAACAGCATGGCATTGGACGAGAACCGCACACCGGCAATGGACATCGGCCCGGCGAGCAGCGGCAGCATGGTTATGAGTCCGAGTGCCAGAAGCAGGAATCCCGGCCAGATGAGAAAGAAATCAAACCCGTAGACGAACATTGCCTGAAGATTACGCCAGCCTGCGCGCCACGGCTCCATCCAGCCCCGCCGCTTCATGTGGCTGAGCCGGCCTTCCGGATCCTTCAGAAAGTGGATCGGCACTTCCGTGGTCGGAAGCTCCATATGCACGGATTTCAGTACCATCTCCGACGCATATTCCCACCCTTGCGACCGAAGATCCATGCGCAGCAAGGCATCGACGCTGATGCCGCGCATGCCGCAATGGATGTCGGAAAAGCGGCTGCTGAACATCCGATTGAGGATCCACGTGGTCAGCGGCGTTCCGAAATAGCGATGCAGCGGCGGCATCGCTTTGTCTTCGATCGAGCCCTTGAACCGCGAGCCCATCACGAAGTCGGCGCCCTTCCGAAAGGCTTCGATGAACGGTGCAATCTGGCGAAAGTCATAGGTGCAGTCCGCATCACCCATGATGATGAACTTGCCGCGCACGAACGGAATGGCATCGATGTAAGCTCTGCCCAGCCCGCGCTTCGGTGTCCGTAACACGCGCGCACCCCTGTCGCGCGCGATTTCGGGTGTGCGATCGGTCGAACTGTCGACGATCAGGATCTCGACCGCCGCACCGCTTGCCGCAATACCCTCGCGGCACCAGTCGACGAAGGTTCCGATCGTCAATTCCTCGTTGAGAGAGGGAACGAGGATCGTCACTTCAGGGTTGGCGACGTCATCGTCCGGCGTCAGAAGCGTCAATTCCGGATCGTGGATGCGGGGAAAATTCATGCGCGTGATAAAGCTCTTAGGAGAGGCTGGGCGGGACGAGGCCGCAGGAAAAATCCAGTATGGCGTGGCAGATCGCGAGATGGGCGATCTCCACATAACCATATTGATCGGAAGCGACGTAGAAATTCAGATCACCGAGGGCGCGCAACGGATTGCCCGGAGCAAAGCCGCTCAAGGTGATGACGGCGCCGCCTTTTTCGCGGGTGGTGCGGACGGCCTTGGTAATGCTTTCCGACCTGCCCGAACTGCTGATCGCTACCAGCAGATCGCCTTCATTCGCATGCATTTCGATCTGCTTTGCGAATACGTTCTCATAGCCGAGATCGTTCGACAGGCAGGTCAACGTTGCGCCATCGTTCATCGCCATGGCGCGGAGGCCGCCATTTTTGGAGTAGTCGGTCGCCATATGGCTGGCAATGGCCGCACTGCCGCCGTTGCCGATGAAGATGATCTTCCGGCCGGCGTCATGGGTAGCGCGGGCAAGTTGCATTGCCTCGCTCATCGCAGTTGCGTAATCCAGGCTTTCGGCACCTGGCCGCGACGCCGTTGCATTCACAAGAACATGGCGGAGAAATGTAAAATAGCGATCGAGATCGCCGGCCGTCACGCCAAGCTCCGAAGATATGGTCTCGTTATGCGACATGCTGGTTCAGTCCCTGCGCCTTGGAAATTGGGGCGTCCTTATAGACTAAATGGTGCAAAGGCAAGTTGCCCGCAGCCCCTTTCGAGGGTTGTTGGCGAGTGTCACGGCTTTGCAACTAACGGTCATTCATCAAGCGTCCAAGCGAGAATGATCCTGAGACGGTTGCCTTTCGCGCTCGTATGAAAGGAGTGAAGGTCTGCGTGATGAATATTGACAATATATGCTACACGATGTGACGAAATGAGAAGGATATGCCGATGCCATCGGGCAGCATTCATGTGAAGGTCAGCGGGCAGTTGCAGGATCATATTCAGCAGCAGATCGGCGACGACGGCCTCTATGAAAATGCCAGCGAATATATTCGCGCCCTCATTCGCCGCGACTTGCAGACCCGTGATGAGGCGTGGGATATGCTGCAGAAGGAGCTTGCGCCGGCGATGCGGGCCGACGACAGCGAGTTTGTAGCCGTTTCGGCTGAAGACGTCATCCGCTGCAACAAGCGCCGATAGCGATGCCGGCTTATGGATTTTATCCGCGCGCCGACGCCGCGCAGGACGGGATTTGGCGTGATACCCGCGAAGCTTGGGGAGAAACGCAGGCGGACACCTACATTCTCGGGCTGCATGCTTATTTGCAGCGCCTGTGCGGGGATCGGCTGATCTGGCGACATCTCCCGCAACGTCTGGCGGTTCCGGCAGACATCCAGCGTTCGGCCTATTTCGGTCGCTACGAGCACCACTATGTGTTCTTTCGGGAGCTTGAGAATGGTGATCTCGGCGTCATGAGCATTCTTCACGAACGGATGAATCTTCCTGTCCGGCTCAAAGAGGACTTGGCGGCTCTCTCACGCAAGCAGCCGTGACGCGGGCTATCATCGGCTGCGCCCTCGAAACCGATGTTCCGCGCCCTCGACCGGGTTTGCCCAGACCGTCATGCCAGGCGCAAACCGCGTCTCGCCTTCGGCGCGCACGACCATCTCTCCTAAATCGGGAACGTCGAGATAGAGGATTGCGTCGGCGCCCAGCCGCTCCACGTGCCGGATCCTGCCCTGCCACTGCCCGCCATCCGTCGAAAGCCGGATATGTTCCGGCCTTATGCCGTAGGTCGTGCAATTCAATCGCCGCGCCGTCTCGCCCCCATAGAGGTTCATTTTCGGGCTGCCGATGAAGCCGGCGACGAAGGGGGTGGCGGGATTGCGGTAGAGCTCCATCGGGCTGCCGATCTGCTCGACGGCCCCGCCGTTGAGGACGACGATCTTGTCGGCCATGGTCATGGCCTCGACCTGGTCGTGGGTGACGTAGATCATCGTCGACTTCAGCCGGGCGTGGAGATCGGCGATCTCAAGGCGCATCTGGGCTCTGAGCGACGCGTCGAGATTGGAGAGCGGCTCGTCGAACAGGAAGACCTTGGGATCGCGCACGATCGCGCGGCCGATGGCGACGCGTTGCCTCTGGCCGCCGGAGAGCGCTTTCGGCTTTCTCTGCAAGAGATGGGTGAGCTGCAGCGTTTCGGCGGCCGCGCTCACCTTGGCTGCGATTTCCGCCTTCGGGCGGCGGGCAAGCGAAAGTCCGAAACCGATATTCTCGGCAACCGTCATATGCGGGTAGAGCGCATAGCTCTGAAACACCATGGCGATGCCGCGCTCGGAGGGTTCGGCATGGGTGACGTCCTTGCCGCCGATCGTCAGCGTTCCCGACGTCGTCTCCTCCAGACCGGCGATGATGCGCAGCAGCGTCGATTTCCCGCAGCCCGACGGGCCGACGAAAACGACGAACTCGCCGGAGGCAACCTCCAGATCGATGCCCTTGATCACCTCAAGCGCGCCGAAGCTCTTGCGGACCTGTTGCAGTGTCAGCTCGGCCATTTGCTACCCTTTGACTGCGCCTGATGTCATGCCCGCGACGATCTGCCGGTTGAAGAAGATGAAGACGATGAGCGGCGGGATCGTCACCAGCAGGATATTCATGAAGAGCAGATTGTACTGGCTCGTATACATGCTCTGGAAATTATAGAGCGTCAGCTGCACCGTCACGTTCTCCTTGCCGGGAAGGTAATAAAGCGGGTTGGTGAAATCGTTGAAGATCGCGATCGACTGCACGACGATATTGGTCACCGTTACCGGTTTCAAAAGCGGCAGGATGACCCTGAAGAAGATTTGCCGCGGCTTGGCGCCGTCGATCAGCGCCGCTTCGTCGAGATCGCGCGGTATGGTCGAGATGAACGACCGATAGAGCAAGATCGAAAAGGAGAGATTATAGGCGACCTGGATCAGGATCATTCCGGTCATGGTCTTGAAGAGACCGATCTCCTGCAGGAGGCCGATGGTCGGCACCACGGCCGGCGGCATCATCAGGCCCATGAAAAGCGCAACGGAAGCCACCTTGTTCCAGACCGTCCTGCGCCGCTGCATCACATAGCCGACCATCGCCGAGAGCAGGAGGAGGATGGTGACGGAGACGACGGTGATCAGGGTGGAGTTGAAATAGGCAAGCACGAGCTGGTAGTCGCGGGCCTTGAAGACGGCGGTCAGATTGTCCCAGAACAGCCATTGCCCGGGCAATTCGAAATCGAGGCGGGAGGCTTCGGACTTCGATTTGACTGCCTGAAGAGCGACGAAAACGAAGGGCATCACGAAGATCATGGCCGCCACGGCAAGGGCGATCGCGCCGGTCACGTAAGGGCGGACGCTTCTCATTCTTCGACCTCGCGCCGGTTGAACCATAAGGTGATGGGCAGGATGATCACGGCGATCAGCGCGAACAGGATGACGTTTCCGGCCGTCGACAGGCCATAAAAGCCGGCCTGGTACTGCTTGTAGATGACCGAGGCGATCACATCCGAGGAGAAACCCGGCCCGCCGCGGGTCATCGCCCATATCAGGTCGAACGACCGAAGCCCGCCGATCAGCGACAAGGTCA
Organism: Rhizobium sp. BT03; assembly: GCF_030053155.1. NCBI lineage: Bacteria > Pseudomonadati > Pseudomonadota > Alphaproteobacteria > Hyphomicrobiales > Rhizobiaceae > Rhizobium > Rhizobium sp. BT03. The sequence continues at coordinate 113,846 of NZ_CP125644.1, read as the reverse complement.
CCACGACGAGGGTGGCGGGACGCACGAGCGGCAGGGTGATGCGGAAAAATTGCTGAAGGCGCGTGGCTCCGTCGATTCTCGCCGCCTCGTAATAATCGGGGCTGATAGCGGCAAGACCGGCGATGAAGATCAGAGTGGCGAGGCCGACACCTTTCCAGACATCGACCAGGGCGACGGAAAAAAGCGCCAGCGCCGGATTGGTGAGCCATCCCGGCCCGGGAATGCCGAGCGCCTCGAGCGTGACATTGATGATGCCCCTGGTCGGGTGCATCATCACCGTGAAGGTGATGCCGATGCCGATCGTCGAGACCAGCACGGGAAAGAAGACCAGCGTGCGCAGGAAGCCGCGGGCAAAGATATTGCCGGTCAGAAGGACGGCGAGCAGCAGCCCGCAGACCGTCTTCAGGCCCGACGTCGCCACCGCGTAGATCAGCGTGTTGACAAGTCCCTTGACCAGGAAGGGTTCGGAAAAGAACTGCTGAAAATTTTCGAACCCGATGAATTCGGCCGTCGAAAGATCCCAGCGCGTCAGGCTGAACCACAGAGACGATACGGTGGGGACCAGGAACAGCACGCCGTAGATGATTGCGGCGGGAATGAAAAACCACAGCGGGTAGGGCGATTTGCGCGAGCGGGGGCGTGTCTCGGTCATATCAATCTCTTCGATCTGTGCAACCTCGCCCCTTCGCGAGCGAGGTTGCCGAAAGACCGCTACCAGTTGGGCAGGCCGAGCTGCTTGGCCTGCTTGCGCACATCCTCGTCATAGAGTTTCGCCGCCTCGGCGGGCTGGCGAATGCCGGAGCCGACCTCGACGGTGATCTGCTCGAGCGCCGGCCCCTTGACGGGCGACACGAATTCCAAGGCGGGAGTCGTCTTTCCCTCGGCCTCGAAATAGGGAAGCATGTCCTTGATCGCGGGCGGGACGTCGGCCGGCAGATCGCAGCCGTCGACCAGGGAAGGCCCTTGAACGGCGTTGGTGTCCACCATGATCTTGCAGCCCTCGACGCTTCCGGCGAAATCGACGAATTTCCGCGCTTCCTCGGCATGCTGGCTGGTCAAGGGAACATAAAGGCCCGGCGGCATCCAGACCGTCAGGCCGTTCGTGGCCGCATCGTCGCTCGGCTGAGCGAAAAAGCCGACATCGCCAAGATTCTCCGGATAATTCTGTTTGAGCGCGCCGACGGCAAAGCTCAGCATCGGGTAATGCGCGGCCTCGCCGGTCGCCACCATTTTCAGGCCGTCATCATAGCTTGCGGCGCCGAAATCTTCGTTCATCAGGCCGGCGTCGTGAACGTCCTTCAGCCGCTCGAAGCCCTTCATCGCCGCCGGCGTCTCGGCATATTTCGCCTTGTTGGCGGTATAGTCGGCGGCGAAGTTCGGCACGGCGGCGTGCAGATTGTAATAATCGGCCAGAACGAACAGCTGCGAGGTCCAGGTGTCGCGATAGGTCTGCGCCACGGCGACCTTGCCTGACGCCTTGACCTTGGCATTGTTCGCCATGAAATCCGCCCATGTCTTCGGAACGGAGAGGCCGAGGTCCTGGTAGATCTTTCTGTTGTAAAGGATGCCGCCGGCCATCGCCGTGCCGAAGGGAACGCCGTAGAGCTTGCTGTCGGCGCTGACGACCGCCTTGAAGCTCTTATCCACCTTCGCTTGCGACGGCAGGCCGGTGAGATCGACCAGCGTCTGCGCGGGCTTCAGCGCCTGTAACAGCGAGCCGGAATTATAGAGGAACACATCGGACATTTCTCCGGTCGCCAGGCGCGTCTTGATGATGTTGTCGCCTTCGCCGCCGCCCGGCCGCTGCTCGATTTCGATCGTCACGTCGGGCGCCTTGGTCTGATAGGCGGCGACCAGGGCCTCGGCCGCGGCGACCGTATCGGGGTTGTTGTCGATCAGGAAAGACAGGGTGGTTTCTGCCTGCGACGGGCCGGCCGCGACCAGGGCCAGAAGCGTGGATGCGCCGGCGAGAATGCGCTTTATCCGATGTGTCATGACGTTCCTCCTCTGAACGGTGTGACGTGTATGCTCCTCAACTATCGGGTAGAGAAAAGACCAGCCGGTGCGTTCCCGGCGGCAGAACGGCTTCCTCGACGACAGGCTGCCCGTCGAGCGACGGGTTCTGGTGCCGGCGTCCGGGCCGGAAGCGGCCGATGCAGCCTTCCGGAAGCGTCAGCACATAGGTGACCTCGCTGCCGGTGCAATGCCAGCCGGCCTCGATGCGGCCCTGGCTGACGTCATGATGGGCCGCAACCGGCGAGAGGCTGGCGATCGGCGCGGGATCGATGATCACCTCGGCAAAGCCGGGCGCGCTCGGGTTCGGCGAAATTCCGGCGACGCATTCGAACAGCCACTGGCAGACGGCGCCATAGGCGTAGTGGTTGTAGCTGTTCATGTCGGGTTCGTAGATGGTGCCATCCGGCGCCATGGAATCCCAGCGCTCCCAGATCGTCGTCGCCCCCTTCGAAACCTGATAAAGCCAGCCCGGCACATCCTCCTGCAGGAAGACCTTTTCGGCGAGGTCGTCCATCCCGAGCTTCGTCAGCGCCGGCAGCAGGGCAGGCGTACCGATGAAGCCGGTGCCGATCCTGTAGTCGGCGTCGACGACCACCTGCCGGAAATGCCGCCGGGCAGCCTCATGATGTTCCGCCGGTATCAGCTCGTGCAGGAAGGCCAGCGCATAGGATGTCTGGTCGTTATGCGCGAGCCGCCCCGCCGGCGTGATAAACTCGTCGGCGAAAGCCCGCCGGATCTCGCCGGCGCGCCGCTGCATCTCGGCTTCGAGCGCATCTTCGCCGAGAATGGCGGCAATCCTTGCGAGAAGGTCGGTCGAGATGAAGTGGTAGAGTGTGGCCGCGCAGTCGTCGGCGATCGTGGGGCGCGGCTTGCGATTGTCGCCGACCGGCTGCAGCCAGTCGCCGAAGGTAAAGCCGCGCGCCCCCCAATGCGACGGCGGATGCACGATCGGGCCATCCGAGATCGACCAGACGAAATCCACCCAGCGCACCATCGAGGCCAGGCATTCCGCCAGAATCGCCCGGTCGCCGTAATGGGTATAGAGCACCCAGGGGATGACGACGATCGCATCGCCCCAGCCGGTCGAGCCGGCATAACCCGGGAAGTTGGCCGGGTGCAGACGGGTCGGGTCCGGTGAAAAATGCGAGACGGCGCCATCCTCGCGCTGGTCGGCCATCACATCGCGCAGATATTTCCTGAGGAAGGACTGGCTGTCGCTCAGCCAGCAGGCGGTTGCGGCAAACACCTGCGCGTCGCCGGTCCAGCCCAGGCGTTCGTCGCGTTGCGGGCAATCGGTGGGCACTTCGACGAAATTGGCGCGCTGCGACCAGATGGTATTCTCGACGAGGCGATTGACGAGGGGGTTGCGGCAGGTGAAGCCGCCGGCCGGCTCGGGCACCGACGAGATCGGGATGGAGGCGATCGCAAGAATCCCGGCCTCGCCCTTGATCGTCACCCTGGCATAACGAAAGCCGTGGAAAGTGAAATGCGGCGCGTAGGTCTCGTCACCGTCTCCGCGCAGCGTGTAGAGCGTATGGGCCGCGGCGGTGCGATAATTGCGATTGTCGAAATGGCGGTCGGGGCCGAGCACTTCCGAATGCTCCACCCGCACTTCGGCGCCGGCCGCCCCACGGACCGTATATCTGACATAGCCGCCGGCATTCTGGCCGAAATCGTAGACGGTCCTGCCGTCATCGTCGATCCAGCTTTCGACGGGAGCAAGCGGGGGCAATTCCCGCACGGCGGCGGTTTCATGCGCGACGAGCAGCGCCCTGTCGAAAGGCAATCTCTCCGTGCCATGCGTCTCGACGCGGTTTTCCGCGCGAGCATCGTAGACCTCGCCGAAATAGATCCCCGACTGCAGGATCGGCAGCGGACCGCTGCGCCATGTCGTGTCGGTGGAGAGCAGGGGGCCGCCCGGCCCGACCAGATCGGCGATGGCGCCGATCCTGTCGCCCCAGCAGTTTGGGATCGGCTTGGCGCCCCACATCAGGGGCGACCGGTACCATCCGTCGGCAAGCCAGATCTCGATGCGGTTGAGGCCGGGCTTGAGCAGGTTCGAGACATCATATCGCTGGTAGGCGATGCGATCGTCGTAATTCGTCCAGCCCGGCGTCAGCAGCTCGTCGCCGACGCGCGCGCCGTTGATGAAGCAGCGGTAAAGGCCGAGCGCGGAGATGAACAGCTCGACCGGAAGCCCGGCGCCGTCATGTTCGAAGGTCTGCGAGACGAAGCTTGCCGGCGTTCCCTGACCGCCATCCGACAGCGGTGCGATCATCTCCCCCGACCAGGCGCGCGAAACGAGATTGCCGCGGATGGCTGCCGGCTGAAAGTTCATCACATCCTCCCGATGAATTGTAGAACGTTCTCCATATAACGTTCTACATTTTCTTGCGAAGCGCAATAGAAATTTCATCGCCAGTCTGCCATGGTGATTCCGCGGGCGATTGTCGGCGGCCCGCAGCCGCAAGCCAGAGAGTCCATGTCAGTCGAAGACAAACAGAAGCCGCAGCGAAACGATCGTGTGACGATCCGGACAGTGGCAACGCATGCAGGCGTATCGGTCGCGGCGGTTTCCAAGGTGATGCGAAACGCCTACGGCGTCAGCGACGCGCTGCGCGCCAGGGTGACCGATGCCATCGATGCGCTCGGATACCGCCCCTCGCGGGCGGCGCGGGGCCTGCGCGGCCGCAGCTTCACCATCGGCGTATTGTTGATCGACATCCGCAATCCCTTCCTTCCCGAGGTGATCGCCGGCGTCAACGGCGTGCTGGCGCCGTCGCATTATCAGGCGATGATCGGCGTCAGCGATGCGCGCGTGCAGCTGGAGACGTCGCTGATCGAGTCGATGATCGACTACAAGATGGATGGCCTCGTTCTCGTGGCGCCGCGCCTGCCCTCGGAAATTCTCGCCAAGTTCGCGGCCCAGATCCCGATCGTCGCGGTCGGCTACCACGATGCCGGCGCCACGGCCTTCGATACAGTCAATGCCGACGATCAGCGCGGCGCGGAGATTGCGGTGGAGGCACTGCTGGCCCGCGGCTATCGCGACATCGAAATGCTCAGTCTCGGCGAGCGCGAAGGGCACGCGGTGTCCGTCGTGCGCCAGCGCGAGATCGGCTTCCGACGGGCGATGCAGCGCGGCGGGCTCGGCGCCTCCGCGCCAATCGGCAAAATTCCGATCGCTCCGCCGAAGCGGGAAGCCGCGATGCGGAAATTCCTATCGAGGAAGGACAGGCCGCGCGCCGTGTTTTGCTGGAGCGATCTCGATGCCATCACGCTGCTGAGCCTGGCGATGGAAATGGGCGTGCGCGTGCCCGAAGATCTCGCCGTCGTCGGCTATGACAACTCGTCCACCGCAGCCCTCGGCCTCGTCAATCTCGCAAGTATCGATCAATCGGGCAGGGAGCTCGGTCAGATCGCGACCCGGGCTCTCATTTCCAGAATTGAAGGCCGCACCGCCGCCGAGCATATTCTCCAGATACCGTCGCTCGTCAGCCGCGGCAGTCTGATCGGGTCCGACGACACGAGACAGGACTGATGCCGACCGAGCCCTTCTCCTGAGCGGGCACCATGTCGTGCCCGCTCAGGGCACTGCGCCTTAATCCTGAACGCCGGCCGCACTTCCCGCCTTCAGCTTGACCTCGATGACCGGGACGACGACCTTGGGGCGGCGTACCGGCAGGACGAATGTCAGTTCGTCCTCGGCGACCGGGAACTGGGTGTTCGTCCATAGCGTATTGGCGGACGGGCGCAGCCAGGTCACTTCGCTGGCATCATGCAGGAATTGCGCGTATTCGATCTTCCCGGCCAGGGCATCGAAATGCAGATGCTTGTAGGGCCAGTTGAAGAGGTGGATGTAGAGCCGGTCGCCGTTCTGGGTCAGGCGGCAGTCGGGCGGCGCGGTGAAATCGGACTGGGTGCAGCCGACGATGCTGCGCTCGTGCAGCGCCATCCACTCCTCATAGGCGGCGAGCGCCGATATCGCCCGATGGTCGAGCGTGCCGCGTGCCGTCGGCCCGACATTCATCAAGAGATTGCCGCCGATGGCGACGGTGCCGACCAGCATCTGCACCAGCTGCTCCGTGCTTTTCCACGTGTCCTCGTCGCGGTGATAACCCCAGGAGCCGCTGAGCGTCTGGCAGGCTTCCCAGACGACGCGCCGGCCGTCGCGTTTCGGCCAGGCGCGCGGCATATATTGCTCCGGCGTAACGATGTCGGGCTGCAGGCCCGCAAGATCGAGCCGGTTGTTGATGATGATGTCCGGGGCAAGCTCGCGCACCATGCGCACGAGCTTCTCGCTTTCCCAGTCCCGATGACCCTTTCCGACAAGTCCGCCCAGCTTCCACTGCGGATAGCTGAAATCGAACCACATGATGTCGATCCGGCCGAACTCGGTCAGCAGCTCGCGCACCTGCTCGCGCATGAAGGCGGCATAGCGCTGCATCTCTCGGCCTTCGTTGATTTTCGACGCATCGGGATGATTGCGCTGCGGATGGCGCGGATCGACGGTGAAATCGGGATGGTGCCAGTCGATCAGCGAATAATAGAAGCCGATCCTCAGCCCCTCGGCGCGGAAGGCGTCGACGAAGGGGCGCAGCAGATCCTTGCCATAGGGCGTGTTGGTCACCTTAAAGTCGGTGGCCTTGGTGTCCCAGAGGCAGAAGCCTTCGTGGTGCTTGGTCGTCAGCACCACATATTTCATGCCCGCGGCCTTGGCGCGCCTTGCCCATTCGCGGGGATCGTAGAGATCGGGGTCGAAATGATCGAAATATTTCTGATAGTCGGTGTCATCTAGCTCTTCGCGGCTCTTCACCCATTCATGGCGTGCCGGCAGGGCATAGAGCCCCCAATGCACGAACATGCCGAACCGGTCATGGACGAACCAGGCCTTCTTCTCCTCGGCCAAGGCCAGTGACTGCAGATTGTCGCCATCCATGGAATACTCCTCCTGTTTAACGTCGATCAGGTCGTTTCGCGGACGATCAGCTCGGGAACGATGACGATGCCGTGCTGACGGTTCTTGGTGGCGATGCGGCTGAGCAGCAGGCGTACGGCTTCCTCTCCCATCTCCCGTTTCTGCACTCGCAGGGTGGTCAGCGCCGGAGACAGAAGTTCGGCCGTCGGGATGTCGTCGAAACCGATGAGGGCGATCTGCCCGGGGATCGCAAGGCCGGCCGCCCGGCAGGCCTTCATGGCGCCGATTGCATTGAGGTCGTTGTAGCAGATAAGGGCATCGATGCCGGGCGTTTCCGCCAGCAATTGCGCCGCCGTCGCCTCTCCGCCGGCAGCCGTCGGATCGCAATAGGCGATGCCCTGCGCCTTCAGCCCGTGGGCGGCCAGCGTCTTGCGGAAGCCGACGAGACGGCTCTTGCCGCCGAAGGAGCTGCGCGGCCCGGCGACGACTGCGATTTTGCGGCGCCCGCGCTCGACCAGATGGTCGATGGCCCGCGACGCGCCGGTCTCGTAGTCGGTGACGATGGTTCCGGCGATTTCGGGAGGCGCCTCGCGGTTGATGAGCACGACGGCGCGGTGGGGTGCGAGCGCCTTATGCAGCGCGGCATCGGGCAGCCGGGCGCTGCAGACGATGATCCCGTCGACCCGATGCCTGAGCAGCGCTTCGATGAGTTCCTCTTCCCGTCTGCTGTTTTCGACGACGTTGGACAGCAGCAGGTTGTAGCCGGCCGCACTCGCCGCATCTTCGGCGCCCCTTATGACCTCGGGAAAGAACGGGTTGGTGATGTCGGGAACAAGAAGGCCGATGGTTTTCGACCGGTCGGACCGCAACCCGCGCGCAAAGGGGTTGGGGCGATAATTGAGTTCGTTTGCCGCTGAGAGAATGCGCTGACTGGTTTCGGCGCTGGCGCCGCCCCGGCCGTTGAGCACGCGCGATACCGTCATCGGCGACACGCCTGCGGCATGGGCGACATCGGCGATGGTTATTTTGGAGTCCGGTTCTTTGGGGCTGCTCAAGGGCTGTCTCTGAGAGGGTAAGAAATTTACGATAACGATAACTAACATAAATCAGGTGAAAGCCAAGCCTTTATGGGCATTCATCGGGTCGTTGCGAATCTTTTTGACAAGATAGAACGATAACGTTAACGTTCGGAATTGAGGAGAATACGTTAACGATAACCTAAGCAGAATGTAGGGAGGACAGAATGCAACACGTCAGAGTTCTACGGCGGCAGGTTGTTTCGACCGTTGCCGCGGCGATCCTCATGGGCGCCGGCTGGGCCGGGGCTGCGTTCGGTTTTCAGGAGGCGCCGGAATTGAAGGCGCTCACCGATGCCGGCAAGCTGCCGCCGGTGGAAAAGCGGCTGCCCAAAGAGCCGCTGGTGCTGACGCCGCTTGAATCGGTCGGCACCTATGGCGGCACCTGGCGCACGGCGACCTTTGGCGGCGGCGACAGCGAGATCGAGCGTTCGATCGGCTATACGAGACTGGTCCGCTGGAACCCTGAGTGGACCGAGGTGATCCCCGACATCGCTAGGAGTGTCGAGGTCAACGACAACGCCACCGAATATACGTTTACCCTGCGGGAGGGCACGCGCTGGTCGGACGGCGAGCCCTTCACCGCCGACGATCTGGTGTGGTGGAACGAGAATGTGCTGCGCAACACCAAGATCACGCCGGCTGCGCCCGACTGGCTGACCGCGGGCGGAGAGACCGTCAAGGTCGAAAAGCTCGCCGACAACAAGGTCGTCTTCAAGTTCGCCGCGCCGAACGGCTTGTTCCTGATGAACATGGCGACCGTGCGCGGCTCCGATATCCTGGCGGCGGCACCGGCGCATTACCTCAAACAGTTCCACAAGGATTTCAATCCCGATGGCATCGACGCCCTGGTGAAGGCGGCCGGTGCGACCGACTGGGTCCAGCTCTTCAACAACAAGATCGGATTCCCCGGCCGCTGGCGCGATCTCGGCCGTCCGACCCTCGATGCCTGGGTGCTGACCGCGCCCTATAATGGCACGACCCAGGTCGTCGCTGAGCGCAACCCTTATTATGCCAAGGTGGATACATCAGGAAACCAGCTGCCCTACTTCGACAGCATCACCATCGACGTGATGCAGGATACGCAGGCAATCATCCTGAAGGCGATCAGCGGCGAAATCGATATGCAGAACCGCTTCATCGAGACGACGGACGCCCGCACGGTCATCGTGCAGAACCAGCAGAAGGGTGGTTACGGCCTGTTCATCGCCCGGCCGGCCTGGTCGAACGCGCTGCTGATCACGCTGAACCAGACCCACAAGAACCCGGCCTTGCGCGCCGTCTTCTCCAACAAGGATTTCCGCATCGGCCTCAGCTACGCCATCAATCGCGAGGAGCTCAATCAGCTGATCTATGCCGGGCAGGCCAAGCCCTATCAGGCAGCGCCCCGCGAAGGCACAGCGCTCTACGACGAGAAGATGGCGACGCAATACCTGGAATATAACGTCGACCTCGCCAATCAGTATCTCGACAAGGCCGGCCTGACCAAGAAAGACGGCGAAGGCTATCGCCTCGGCCAGGACGGCAAGCGCATCACCTTTGCGATCGATGCCCTCACCGGCAGCCCGATCCAGGTCGACGCTCTCGAGCTGATCCAGCGCTATTGGCGGGCCGTCGGCATCGACATGCAGCCGCGCCCGGCCGAACGCTCGCTGATCTTCTCCCGCCTGCAGAACAACGACAATGACGGCCTCGGATGGGTCGGCGGCGGAGGCTACGACTTCCTCGGCCTGCTCGATCCCAAATGGTATTTCCCGCACGAATACGAGTCGAGCTTCGCGACCGCCTGGGGCCTCTATTACCAGAACCCCAAGGATCCGAACGCTCAGGAACCGAGCCCGGCCGCCAAGAAGCAGATGGATCTCTACCGGCAGGTGCAGGAAGCCCCGACGCTCGAAAAGCAGCTTGAAGCCATGAAGGAACTGCTGGCGATCACCCGGGACGAGTTCTACGTCATCGGCACCAATCTCGAGCCGGATCGCGTCGGTATTGTCAAGACCAATATGCACAACGTTCCGAAGGTCATTCCCAGCACGTCCTTCTATATGACGCCGGGTCCGGCAAAGCCTGAGACCTTCTACTACCAGCAATAAAGACATCCGATCGGCGGAATGGCGTCCGTGGCGCCATTCCGGCAGCAGCCCCGCCCCATCACCCAGACCGAGCGGCGATCGCCGGTTGAAGGAGCTTGAATATGGCCGGCTTCATCATCAGACGTCTGCTTTACATGATCCCGATGATGTTCGCGATCTCGGTCGTGACCTTCATCATCATCCAGCTGCCGCCGGGCGATTTCCTGACCGCGATGACCGCGCGTCTTGCCTCGCAGAACGAGACCATCGATCCCGGCGTCATCGCCGGCCTGCGCGAGCGCTATGGCCTCGATCAACCCTGGACGGTGCAATATTGGAAATGGATCAGCGGCATCCTGCTGCATGGCGATTTCGGCCAGTCCCTCGATTGGAACAAGCCGGTCAGCGAATTGATCTGGGCACGCATGGGCCTGACCATGGTGGTCTCGGTCACCACACTGCTCTTCGTTTGGGCTGTGGCCTTTCCGATCGGCATCTATTCGGCCGTGCGGCAATACTCGCTCGGCGATTATTTCGCCACCTTCTTCGGCTTTCTCGGCCTTGCCATCCCGAATTTCCTGCTGGCGCTGGTGTTGATGTTCGTCTCGGCCCAGTATTTCGGCCAAAGCGTCGGCGGGCTGTTTTCGCCCCTCTATATCAACGCTGCCTGGAGCTGGGCCAAGCTCGGCGATCTCATCTCGCATATGTGGATCCCGGTCGTCGTGCTCGGCACCGGTGCGACGGCGGCGCTGATCCGCATCATGCGCGCCAACCTGCTCGACGAGCTCAACAAGCCCTATGTCGACATGGCGCGCGCCCGGGGCCTGAGCGAAATCCGGCTGCTGCTCAAATATCCGGTGCGGGTGGCGCTCAACCCCTTCGTCTCGACGGTCGGCTGGGTGCTGCCGCACCTCGTTTCGGGTTCGGTGGTGGTCTCCATCGTCCTCAGCCTGCCGATCACGGGGCCGCTTCTGCTCAACGCCCTGTTTGCCCAGGACATGTATCTCGCCGGCACCTTCATCCTGCTGATGAGCATGCTGACGCTGATCGGCACGCTGATCTCAGACCTGCTGCTCGCCTGGCTCGATTCACGCATTCGCAATGGCTGAGGAACGATACCAATGACCGATCAAGCCATCGCACTGATACCTGAACGTGTTCGCAATTCCGATGCGATCGCCGGCCAGTGGAAACTCATCTGGCGCCGCTTCCGCCGCCACCGGCTGGCGCTTGGGGCAGGGGTCGTCATCCTGCTGATTTACCTGGTCGCCCTGTTTGCCGAGGTGATCGCCCCGGTTTCATCGCAGACCTATGATTCCCGCTACACCTATGCACCGCCCCAGCGGCTCAAGGTCGCCGGTTACGACGCGGCGGGGCAGTTTCATGCGCTCTACGTCAACGGCTATTCGATGAAGGTCGACCCGATCGCGCTCAGCCGCAATTACGTGCCCGATCCGGCCGTCGTCATTCCCGTCGGTTTCTTCGTCAAAGGCGAACCCTATCGGTTCTGGGGACTGTTCGATTTCGACCGTCACCTGATCGGCCCGGTCGAGGCGGGTAAACCCTTCTATCTGTTCGGCGCCGATCGGCTGGGCCGCGACGTCTTCAGCCGGACGGTGCATGGCACACGTGTTTCGATGTCCGTGGGCCTGATCGGCGTGGCGATCAGCCTCGTCCTCGGCATCATCCTCGGCGGCATTTCCGGTCTTTACGGCGGCTGGGTGGATGATGTCATCCAGCGCTGCATCGAGCTCATCAACTCGATCCCGACCATCCCGCTATGGATGGGCCTTGCGGCTGCCGTTCCGATCAGCGCCGATCCGATCCTCGTCTATCTCTGGATCACGATCATCCTGTCGCTGATCGGCTGGACCGATCTGGCGCGCGTGGTGCGCGGACGCTTCCTGTCGCTGAAGACCGAGGACTTCGTCATCGCCGCCCATCTCGATGGCTGCTCCAGGATGCGCATCATCTGGCGGCACATGGTCCCGTCCTTCATGAGCCACATCATCGCCTCGGTCACGCTCGCCATTCCGACGATGATTCTCGCCGAAACCGCGCTCTCCTTCCTCGGCATCGGTCTGCGGCCGCCGGTGGTCAGCTGGGGCGTGCTGCTGCAGGAGGCGCAGAACATTCTCGCGGTCTCGAGCGCACCCTGGCTGTTTCTTCCGGGCCTGGCGGTGATCGTCACGGTGCTTGCCCTCAATTTCCTCGGTGATGGATTACGCGATGCTGCAGATCCCTATGAATACTGACGCCAATTTCGCCGCCGCCGGCGGCCGGAGCCCGCATCGCGACGCGCTGATCGAGGTCGATGACCTCAGGACCCATTTCTTCGGCGGCGCGGGGACTATCAGGGCGGTCGACGGCGTCTCCTTTTCCATTCCGCGCGGCAAGACGGTCTGCGTCGTCGGCGAATCCGGATCGGGCAAGAGCATCACCGGCCGCTCGATCCTCAACCAGGTTCCGCGCGGCGGGCGGATCGTCTCGGGGGCGATCCGCTACCGGCCCGATCCAGACGCACCTGCCATCGATCTGGCGGCGCTCGATCCGCGCGGCCGCGACATGCGGGCGATCCGCGGCGCCCAGATCGGCCTGATCAGCCAGGAGCCGATGGCAGCCCTTTCCCCCGTCCATACGATCGGCAACCAGATGGTGGAGGTGATCCGCCTGCATCTGAAGATGGGCAAGAAGGAAGCGCGCGAACATGCGATCGAGACGCTGGCCCTCGTCGGCATTCCCAGGCCGGCCGAGCGGATGGAAAGTTACGCCTTCCAGTTTTCCGGCGGCATGCGCCAGCGCGTCTGCGTCGCGCTGGCGCTCGCCTGTCGCCCGAAACTGCTGATCGCCGACGAACCGACCACGGCGCTCGATGTGACCACCCAGGCCAATATCCTCGATCTCCTCGCCTCGCTGCAGGCCGAATTCGGGCTCTCGGTACTGTTCGTCACCCATGATCTCGGCGTCGTGGCCGAAATCGCCGACGAGGTCGTCGTCATGTATGTCGGCCGGGTGGTGGAAGCGGGTGATGTCGACACGATCTTCCACGCGCCCGTTCATCCCTACACCAAGGCCCTGCTGCAATCGGTGCCGCGCATGCATGGGCAGCCGAGCGAACGGCTCGCAACCATCGAGGGCATGGTGCCCTCGCGTTTCGACCGGCCGGAAGGCTGCAGCTTTCATCCCCGATGCAGAGAGGCGAGAGCAGGTCTCTGCGACCAGAGGGATCCCGGATCCGTCGTCATCGGTGACGGGCACGTCGCCAGCTGCCTGCTTTACGAGGAGAGACAGTGATGGCCGATCCCGTGATGCAGCCAAGCCCGCTGCTGGAACTCAATGATCTCAAGATGCACTTTCCCATCCGCAAGGGTGCGTTCCGACGGGTGGTCGGGCATGTCAAGGCGGTCGACGGCGTCTCGCTGCGCGTCGAGGACGGCGAGACGCTCGGCATTGTCGGGGAATCCGGCTGCGGCAAGTCGACACTCGCCCGCACGATCCTGCGCATCTATCAGCCGACCAGCGGCGCGATCCGCTATCGCGACCGCAGCGGCGGCACGGTCGATCTCGCGGACCTATCCGGTCCCGCCCTCAAGGAAATCCACCGCGACCTGCGCATCGTGTTTCAGGATCCGCAATCCTCGCTCAACCCGCGCCTTCCCGTCATCGACATCATCGGCGAGGTGCTTGGTGTCAACGGCATCGCCAAGGGCCGGGAGCTCGAGCACAGGGTTGCCGAGCTGATGCAGAGTGTCGGCCTGCGGCCCGAATATATGCGCCGCTATCCCCATGCTTTCTCCGGCGGCGAACGCCAGCGTATCGGCATTGCTCGGGCGCTGGCATCCAATCCGCGCCTTGTCATCGCCGACGAGGCCGTTTCGGCGCTCGATGTCAGCGTGCAGGCGCAAACCATCAACCTGTTGCAGGACCTGCAGGAACAGTTCGGCCTGACCTATCTCTTCGTCGCCCACGACCTTTCGGTTGTCCGGCACATCTCCGACAATATCGCCGTCATGTATGTCGGCCGGGTGGTCGAAAAGGCGCCGACGGAGCAGATCTTTTCGCGCCCGCGCCATCCCTATACCGAAGCGCTGCTCTCGGCCGTGCCGATCGCCGATCCGAGGCTGCGTCGCCACGGCAAGCGCATCCGGCTGGCGGGCGAGGTCGCCGACCCCGCTCATCCGCCTCCCGGCTGCACATTTCATCCGCGCTGCCGCTACGCAACCGAGCTTTGCAGGCAGGAGGTGCCGGTGCTGCGCGCCGTGACGGCCGATGGGCACGCGGCCGCCTGTCACTACGCCGAATCCCTGTCGCTCAATCCCTTTGCCGACCGTATCGTTCCGGAGTTCAATTGATGCCCGAATTCATTCCACGCTCCGAGCAGCGTCCCATTGTGGATACCTCCTCCAGGACGCTCGATCTCATCTACTTCGATCTCCTCGCGCTTCCGTTGGATGGCCAGGAGACGCGGCGGCTGCCCTTGCACGAAAGCCTCTACGTCGTGCTGTCGGGGCAGGTGGATATCGAGGTGGATGACGTCAGCTTCGGGGCGGTGGGCCGGCGAGCCGATATCTGGGAAGGCGATGCGGACTCGGTTTACGCGCCCGTCAACGCCAACGTCCGGGTATCGGCTCGTGGCGGCCCGGCCGAAGTCGCGATTGCCGGCGGCATCTGCGACAGGCGCTACGCCCCGTTCCGCGTCACGCCCGAGGAGGTCGACGCGGTCAATGTCGGCTCGCCCGACACCCACAGCCAGCGGCGGATCGTCCATCTGCTCGGCCAAGGGCAGAACGGGCGCTGCGGCAATCTGCTGGTGAGTGAGCTCTATGCCGGCGAGGGCTGCTGGTCGGGCTATCCTCCGCATAAGCACGACACCGAAGACGGCGATGCCGAAACCCTGCACGAAGAACTTTATCACTACCGGTTCCTGCCGGAGACCGGCTTCGGCAGCCAGATCACCTATGACGACGACGGTCCGGTCAAGATCCTGATGACCCGCGATGGCGACACCGTCCTGGTCGATCGCGGTTACCACCCGACCGTCACCTCGCCCGGCCATCGGGGCTACATCTTCACCATCCTGGTCGGCAAACATCGCCGCGGGCTGATCCAGCGTTTCGATCCGGCGCACCAGCATCTGACCAAAACCATCCCCGGCATCGATGCGATGCGTGACAAGTTCAAATAACCAGGTTCTTGGCCTGCCGTGCCGGCTTGGCGAGCAGCGCCAGATTTCCGCTCAAGGAGAGACGATCCCATGCGTGAACGGACGCGAATAAATGTCGATGCCAACCAAACAGTGCGCCCCTTCGACCGGTTCTGGCGCGGCACCGGCTTTTCGCCTGCCGAGCTGCTGCTCGAACCCGAGATGCGCCAGATGCTCGCCTATATCGGCGGCCTGCCGAACGAGGGCATCCGTTATTTGCGCGTCCACTACCTCTACAATCTGCTGCGCGCCACCGGCGGCGCGGGCGGCTACGACTGGTCGCTGCTCGACCGCGCCCTCGATGTGGTGATCGAACACCGCCTGAAGCCGTTCTTCGAGCTGATGGGCAACCCGTCTGATCTCTTCACCGATTACGAGGACATGGACCAGGTCAGGCGCTGGCGGGATCTCGTGACGGCGACGGCAGACCGCTACGGCGCGCGCTATGGCATGGACGAGTTGCGGACATGGTACTTCGAAACGACGAACGAGGCCGACTCCGGCTGGTGGACCTATGGCATCAAGGGCTACACCAATTATTACGACGCCTGCGTCGCCGGCCTCGACGCCGTCGACCCCGGCCTGCCGATGGGCGGGCCCGGCACCGCCCGCACGCTCTCGCCGATCTTTCGCGCCCTTATGGCCCATTGCGACAGCGGTACGAGCTGCCTGAGTGGGGACGGCCCGCCGCGCATCGACTATATTTCCATCCACGAAAAGGGCGTCAACGGCAGCAAGGACGATCTGACGCCGAAGACGAATGCCATCGTCGACCGCACGCTGCTCGTCGTCGATTATCTCAAGGAGCACCATCCGCGGCTTGCCGGCCTGCCGATCGTCAATGATGAATGCGATCCGCAGCTTGGCTGGAGCGATCATCACAGCTGGCACGGCAAGGCCTATTATGCCGGCATCATCGCCCGCATCATCGAGCAGCACGACAGGCGCATCATCGCGCCGAAAGCGGCGAATTTCACCTTCCTCAGCAATGACCACGCTTTTATCGGCGGCTGGAGCCAGCGCACGATCTTCGCCTATTTCGGCCCGCGCAATTTCACCAAGGCGCAGTGGGAGCACAAGACCGATCTGGACAGGCTGATGACCGACATCGACAGCGCGCCGCCCTTCGACATCATCAAGAAGCCGGGCCTCACATCGATGGAGCTGCTGGCAACGCTCGGCGATACCATCTGCAAGGTGACGGCCGAGCCGCCGCTCTCGCCCGATCAGGATGGCCTGGCGATCCTGCCGACACGGCTGCCGGGCGGCGGTGTTTCGATCAGCCTCATCCACAGCGTCGATGCTATCAACCGCTCGGGCCGGACCGCCGTTCGCCTCGAAGTCGGCGGGCTCGCTCCCGGCCGTCACGCGCTTTGCCTGCTGCGCATCGACGAGGAATTCACCAATCCGATGGAGGTCTGGGAAGGCCAGCGCGACGAAAGCAATCCGCGCGGACCCTTCGAGCCGGTCGGCGCGCCGCCGGTGCCTGATGAAGCGCAGTTTGCCGAATTGCGGCGCGCCCAGGAGCCTGCCCTGCTGCATCCGATCAGCGTCGTCGAATGCGACGAGGGCCGGATCAGTATCGATCTCGATGTGCCCTTGCCGTCGCTGACGCAGGTGCTTGTCGTTCCCGATCTCGGTGCGCCGCCGGCAGCACCCACCGGTCTCGTCGTCGAGCGGTACCGCGGTCTCGGCGGCCGGGAGGAGCGCATGCTGTTCTGGGCGGCCGGCGATGCCAGCCCCGCCATCTTCTACGATGTCCTCACCAGCACCGACGGCAAGACCTTTGAAAAGGTCAGTCCGGTGCCACTGATCTCGACAGCATTCCTGCACATGTCACCGCCGGCGGGTGCGCAATACGCGGTGCGCGCCCGGGATGCGTTCGGCCGCCGCAGCGAGCTTTGTGCCACTCGTCGATGAGCAATGAAACGATGGATATCGCTTATTTCACGAAGACCCTGGAAGGCCTGCCGCTGGAGAAGGCGGCAGAGATTACCGCCGGTTTGGGCTTCGACTGTGCCGATCTTCTCATCCGCGACGGCCGCGCCGTTTGCCCCGACAAGCCACAAGAGATCGTCAGGGCGGTCAAGCTCTTTGCCGCGGCCGGCCTACGCACGCCCATGGCGACCATCGACGCCATCCGGCCGGACGATGCCGCATCGCGGCTTCTCGGTTGCTGCAGCGAGGCCGGCATCGGCCAGGTCCGGCTCGGCTTCTGGCGTTATGACCCGTCCCGGCGCTGGAAGGTGCAGGTCGATGAGGCGCGGCGTGACCTCGACGGTTTCGAGCGCCTCGCCGAACGCTTCGCCGTCAAGCTGACGATCCAGCTTCACGGCGGAACCCTGCACAGCTCCGGCGCGCTGGCAGCGCAACTGCTGGCCGGGCGCGATCCGATGAGGATCGGCGCCTATCCCGACCCGGCCAATCAGCTCATTCGCGAGGGCAGCGAAGACTGGCGTCTGACCCTCGATCTTCTCGATCCCTGGTTCTGCTGCATGGGTGTCAAGAATTGCGGTTGGTTTCCCGGCGCTTACGCCGCCCAAGGTCAGCGCGCCTGGCATTCGGACTGGTACGCGCTCGACGAGGGCATGGTGCCCTGGAACGACATCGTCCCGCATCTGGTTGCCACCGGCTTTGCCGGCGTGCTCTCGATGCATTCCCAATACCGCCTTCCCCGGGATCAGGCGCTCGCCAAGGCCCGCGCCGATCTTACCCATCTCAGGCGCCTCGTCACCGCAGCGAAAGAGTAGAACCATGAGCAGACAAGCCCCCGTCATCGCCGTCCTTTTGACCGAAAAGACCCGCCGCATGATGCTCGACGATGCGGCGACCGCTGAGTTGAATGCGCTCGGCGACGTGCGCTGGCCGGCCGGCGCCACGATCGATGCCGCCGATGCCGACCGGCTGCTGCAGGGCGCCACGGCCTGCCTGACCGGATGGGGCACGCCGCCCTTCGATGCCGCCGCGCGCCAGCGCCATCCGCAGTTTGCCCTCGTCGCCCATTCGGCCGGCAGCGTCCGTACGCTCGTTCCCGCCCGTCTGTTCGACGACGGCCTTCGTGTCAGCCATGCCGCCTCGAAAATCGCCGCCTCGGTTGCCGAGTTCGTCGTCGCCGAAGCTCTGCTCGCCATGCGCGGCATTCACCGGCTGCATCATGCATTGCGTGGCGGCGGCGAATGGCTCGATGTTCGCGCCGCCGTGCCGCAAAAATTGCTCGGTGCCAGAACGGTCGCCATCATCGGCGCCGGCTATGTCGGCCGGGCGGTCATGCGCCTGCTCGTGCCATTCGGCTGCCGCGTGTTGGTCGTCGATCCCTATCTCAATGACAGCGAGGCAGCGGCACTCGGCGTCGTCAGAACGGGACTGGACGATGCGCTGGCGCAAAGCGATGTGATTTCCCTGCATGCGCCCGTCCTGCCCGAAACGCGCCGCATGATCGGCGCCCGCGAGCTGGCGCTGTTGCGCTCGGGCGCATTGTTCATCAACACCGCGCGGGCCGAGCTGGTCGACGAAGCCTCATTGCTTGCCGAGCTCCGCTCCGGCCGTATCGAGGCGGCTCTCGATGTCTTCGACAAAGAACCGCTGCCTCAGGACAGCCCCTTCCGCGACGCGGCACTTGCCAATGTCACCATTTCGCCGCATGCCGCCGGCCACACCGAGGAGGTGCATTTCGCCCAAGGGCAGGCCATGGTGAACGAGATCGGCCGGCTGTTGCGCGAAGAACCGCTCCAACACGAAGTGTCGCGCGCCATGCTGGAGCGGATGGCATGAGCATGGGCAGAAGCATCGGAGGTTCCGTGACGGCGCCGCGTATCAGAATTGTCGAGATCGACGCTTTCGAGCGCGAGATGAATCTGCGTCTGCCATTCCGCTTCGGCGTGGCAACTCTCGAAAAGGCGCCGCAGGCCTTCCTCAGAGTGCGCATCGAGGACGAGGAGGGGAAAACCGCTATCGGTGCTGCCGCCGAAATGATGGTGCCGAAATGGTTCGACAAAAATCCGGCCCTGACGCCGGCGCAGAATGTCGATCAATTGCGCGGCTCGATCCGAGCCGCGGCCGCCGCGTTGCTCGAGGAGTCCGCGCCGACGACATTGTTTGCCGCCGCGCGCCTGAACGAGATGGAAACCGCCCGCCGCCTGCCCGGAAATCCGTTGGCCGCCGGTTTCGGCCCTTCGCTGATCGCCCGTGCCGCGCTGGATGCCTATTGCCGTCTCGCCGGAATTTCCTTCTTCGATGCGGTGCGTGGCAACCTCGTCGGCATCGGCGGCCAGATGTTGCCTGGCGATATCAATGCGGATGCTGCTTCAGCTGTGCTCGCCGGCCTTCGCCCTGCTGACTCGATTGCAGCCCGGCATACGATCGGGCTTCTCGACCCGATCACCGAGGGCGATATCGTCGATCCGCTCAGTGACGGCCTGCCGGAAAGCCTCGAGGCAGTGATCGCGCGCTATGGCAATCGCTGGTTCAAGATCAAACTCTCGGGCGCGGCCGATGCCGATCTCGACCGGCTGGCGCGGATCGCCGCGGTGCTGGACCGCCTGCCCGACTACCGGGTGACGGTTGATGGCAACGAACAATTCGCCGCCGCCGAACAGCTTGCGGACCTGCTGGCGCAGATCGCGGCGATGCCGCGGCTGGCGCGGCTACGCGCGGCCATTGCCTTCGTCGAACAGCCGTTCTCTCGCGCGATCACCATGCAGACGCCGCTCGGGGATCTGGCGGCGCAATTGCCCTTCCTGATCGATGAGAGCGACGATGGCGACGAGGCTTTCGCCGACGCTCGCGAGCTCGGCTATACCGGCGTCTCCTCGAAAACCTGCAAGGGCATTTACCGCTCGCTCCTCAAGGCGATCCGCATCAGAACGGGAGGTATGCCGGGGTTGTTTCTCTCCGGCGAGGATCTGACCTGCCAGGCCGGGCTTGCCGTGCAGCAGGATCTGGCGCTGGTCTCGCTTCTCGGCCTCTCCCATGTCGAGCGCAACGGTCATCACTATGTGGCCGGCATGCAGGGCGCGCCGCAGGGGGAGAAAGCGCGTTTTGCCGCCGCCCATCCCGATCTCTACGAGCAGGGGCGGGACGGGCCGCTCCTGTCGATCCGCAACGGCCGGATCGCCATCGCTTCGCTCGGGGCCGTCGGCTACGCGAGCGGGGCTTTGCCCGATTTCGGATCGATGAAGCCATTGTCGTGAGACCTGGCAACATTCCGCATAGAGATAGCAGTGTTGCTCGGTTGAACTGTTCGATCTGATCACCGAGGCATGGCGTCGATCACCCCGTTCCACCAATGGAAATGTCTTCCGGCAGAGTATCAGGCTCTTTCCGAACCATTTCTGTACCTCCTGATTAGGGTGCGGGACGCGCAGGCGGCTTGAGGCCGCCTGCGGGGGAACACGTCCCGCGGTCTTGTTCCCGTGGGGGAGGGAGCGCGACCGAAGAGGTTGCCGTCACCGGCTGCTGGCGGGAGGGCAGCAAAGATCATCTCTGACCGTGCCCCCGCCGTGATTGCTCGGGGTGGAAGGCGATCGCCGCGTGATCGTTGGACGCATGCGGCTTGTCACCAGCGGTTTCCTCAGCCAGCCCGATCCGGCGCAGCAACCCTATGAGGAGTTGTTCGAGATCGTCGACGAAGGTGAAGATGACGGGGATGACGATGAGGCTCAGCAGCGTCGACATCACCACGCCGCCGATCACGACGATCGCCATCGGCTGGCGGAAGCTCGAATCGCCGCCCATCAGGCTGAGCGCGGCCGGCAGCATGCCTGAGGCCATGGCGATGGTGGTCATGACGATCGGCCGTGCGCGCTTGTGGCAGGCATCCACCAGGGCGTCGAACCTGGCCATGCCCCGCTGGCGCGACATGATCGCATATTCGATGAGCAGGATGGAGTTCTTCGTCACCACGCCCATCAGCATGAGCAGGCCGATGACAACAGGCATGGAGAAGCTCGTTCCCGTCAGCACGAGCGGCACCAGCGCGCCGCCGAGCGAGAGCGGCAGAGCCATCAGAAGGGTCAGCGGCTGCAGGAAATCGTGGAAGAGCACGACGAGAACCGCGTAGATGCAGAAGACGCCGATCGCCATTGCCAGCGCAAAGCTCTGAAACAGTTCCGAACTGCGCTGAAGTTCGCCCTGGTTGACCAGGGTGACGCCCGACGGCAGATGCCGGAGCGCCGGCAGCGCCTGCGCCTCCCGGTTGACGTCGCCCAGAATGCGGCCGTTGAGTTCGACGGACAGGGTGACGTTGCGCATCCGGTCGATGCGGTCGATCTCCGACGGGCTGCCGCCGATCCTGACATCGGCGATCGATCCGAGATCGACGTTGCCGTTCGTTCCCGCCACCCGCATGTTCTTGATGTCATCAAGATTGGTGCGCGCCTCGGGCGAAAAGCGGACGACGATGGGAATCTGCCGCTGCGGCAGGTTGAGCTTCGGCAGATCGGAGGAATATTCCCCGTTCGTCGCCACGCGCACGGCCTCGGCAATGGCGCTCGACGTGACCCCGAGCGCGGCGCTGCGCGCAAAGTCGGGTGTGATCTGGATCTCGGGCGCCTGCCGGGCCGCGGTCGACGTCACCGCTCCGATACCCTGCAGCGAGCGGAGCTGTTCTTCGAGCGCCGTGCTTGCGCTGTCGAGCACGTTCGCATCGTCGCTTGCGAGTGTGATCTCGAGCTTCGTGCCGTTGCCGCCGCTACCGACCTCCACGCGAACGCCGGGGAGGACGGAGAGCGCCTGCCGGATGTCGTTTTCGATTTCCGATTGCTTGCGGTCGCGCTCGTCGATGGGCGGCAGCACAGCCACGATCGTCGCCGATCCGACATCGCTCGTGGTGCTGGCGTCGGGGCCGCCGCCCGAGGAGGTCGAACCGATGGCTGAGAAGACATGCGTGACGTCGGGAAGCTTGCCGATAATATCGGCGGCCTTCCTGGCCGTGGCATCCGTCTGCTCGATGGTGGCGCCCGGCTGCATGGTGAGCGTGACCTGGGTCCGCGCATCGTCGGAAGCGGGCAGGAAGCCCGATTTCAACAGGGGGATGGTCGAAAGCGAGAGTGCCACGACGACGGCGGTGACGGCCACGGTCGTCTTCCTGCGGTTCATGGCGGTCTTCACGATTGATATATAGGCACGCATGATCCGGCCATCCTTCTCCTCGGTCGGATGGGCTTTCATGAAATAGGCGGCCATCATCGGCGTCAGCAGGCGCGCGACCACGAGCGAGGCAAGCACGGCGACGGCGGCGGTGATGCCGAACTGGCGGAAAATAAGGCCCGGTATGCCGCTCATGAACGCCGTCGGCAGGAAGACCGAGACCAGGGTGAAAGTGGTCGCGATGACGGCAAGTCCGATCTCGTTGGCCGCTTCGAGAGCGGCGTCGAGCGGCCGCTTGCCCATCTGCAGGTGGCGGGCAATGTTCTCGAGCTCGACGATGGCATCGTCGACGAGGATGCCGACCACCAGCGACAGTGCAAGCAGCGTGACGATGTTCAGGCTGAAGCCGGCGAAATACATCACAAGGAAGGTCGGTATGACTGACAGAGGCAGCGCCACGGCCGACAGGATCGTCGCCCGCCAGTCCCGGAGGAAAAGCCAGACGACGATGATCGCCAGGATCGCGCCTTCGTAGAGCATATGCATCGAACCATCGTAATTGCCGATGATCGGTCCGATCGTGCTGTAAGCCTCGTCGATCTGAGCGTTGGAGTGCTTGGCTGCGAAGGCCTTGACCGCCTGGTCGACGGCGGCGGCAACACCACTGTCGGAAAAGCCGTTCGAGCGCTTGATCTCGACCGCGATCACCGGCTTGCCGTCGAGATAGGCCATAGAAGAGCGTTCGGCGAAGCTGTCGGTGATGGATGCGACGTCGTCGAGGCGAACCTGCTGGCCGTTTGCCAGGGGGATTTTCAGCCCCTTCAGCGCCTCGACCGAGGGCAGGGCGCCAAGCGTGCGCAAGGTCTGGCGGGTACCGCCGATTTCGCCGAGGCCGCCTGACGTATCCGTTTGCACCGCCTTCAGCTGCGACGACACGATGGCCGCGGTGACGCCCAGCGACGCCATCGTCGCGGGATCGAGATCCACATGAACCTCGCGGTCGATCCCGCCGATGCGGTTGACCTGCCCGACGCCGGGCACCGATAGCAGCGCCTTGGTCAGGTCATTGTCGGCAAACCAGGAAAGTTCCGTCTCGTTGAGAGCGGTCGAGCGGACGGCATAGGTGACCAGCGGGGAACTCTGTACGGTGACCTTGCTGACGCTCGGGGTTTCCATCTGCGCCGGCAGATCGCCCTTGACGCTGTCGACGGCATTGCGGACTTCGTTCAGGGCCGTTTCGCTGTCTTTTTCCAGCTTGAAGGACACCTTGATCGAGACTGAGCCGTCCGTGATCGTCGTGGTGATATGGTCGAGATAGCTGAGTGCTGCAAGACTATCCTCGATCTTGCGGGCGACCTCGGTTTCGAGCTGTGCCGGTGCAGCGCCCTCAAGCGTAGCGGTGACGTTGATCGTCGGAAGGTCCATATCGGGGAAGTTCTGGATCGGCAGTTGCTTGAAGGCCAGGAGGCCGCCGACGGTCAGCATCACAAACAGCAATATCGCCGGTACGGGATTGCGGATCGACCAGGCTGAGAAGTTCATCAGTTTTTCTCCGCAATCTTCACGAGGTCGTTGTCCGACAGGAATGCGCCGCCCGAGGTCACCACCTTCGACGACCGGTCGATGCCGGAGACGATTTCCACCTCGCCATTGTTGCGGCGGCCCGTTTCCACCCTGACCCTTTGCACCCGATGATCGTCGCCTGAAGTGAAGAGGTAGCTAATGCCGTCCCGGAACACGATCGCCGTCTCGGGAACAGTCAGCGCCGGAGAGGTCTGCAGTTCGATGTTGCCGGTGACGTAAAGACCGGTGCGCGGACGCACGTCCGCGGGAAGCGCGACATAGACGATCGCCCGGCTGGTATCGGTGCTGACCGAAGGCCCGACAAGCCTCACCTTGCCGTCGATGACCTGGCCGTCCGGCCCGTCGATCCTCACGCTCAAGCCTTCAGAAATACGCCGGAGATAGCGCGCCGAAATCTCGGCCTGCCATTCGACACGCTGCTGGCGGACCATGCGGAACAGCTCGGTGCCGGCGGAGACGACGGCACCGAGATCGGCGGAACGGGAGGTTATGAGGCCGTCGTCGACGGCCGTGATCGTGGTCTGCGCGAGCTTGATCTTTTCGCTGTCGAGTGCGGCCTCTTCGGATGCAAGGCTTGCCGTCGCCGTCTGCTCGTCGGCCAGGTATTCGACGATCTTTTCGTCAGAGAGCGCGCCGGAAGGACGCAACTGCCGTGCCCGGTCGGCATTGGCCTTGGCCTTCGTAACGCTTGCCTTGGCGTTCTCGACAGCCGCCTCCTGCTTGCGGAGATCGGCGAGTACGCTTTCCTGGGAAAGCCGAACGAGCGTCTGTCCCTTCGTGACCACGGATCCGACATCGACCAGGACATCGGTGATGCGCAGGCCGCTTGTTTCGGAGGCGATGACGGCTTCCTGCCAAGGCTTCAGCCAGCCGCTCGCGGGAACGGTCTCCGGCCAGTTCCGCTGTGCCGGCGCCGTCAGAGAGACTGTCAGAGCGGTTGCAGCGGCCTGTTCCGCCATGGCAAAATTGGCGGGGGAAACTAGCGCTGCCGCAACAAGCGCAGCGGCAAGTATTCTGGATGGTTTTCTCAACAAAGCATTCCTTGTGGTCAAAGGCATCGGTGGCCTTTGCGATCCGCGCGAACGCGACGAAGGACTGCCGCTCATGTCGAGGCGGCCGGTCCTGGCGCGTCCATGTCATGGCAGGATAAGTAACGGGGCGAACGTTAAGCGCGGTCAAGTTAGTGTTAAGTTAGGTAAAACTTGGTCGCCCGCACGCTTTCGTGCTGTATGGCTCGCCGGGATTCGAGCATGATGCCGAAAAGTGTGAGCGGTTTTCGGACGACATCATGCTCTAACTCTTTAATGTAGAACAGGATTCAGATTTTAGGCCGGATCGGCCTAAATCATCCTGTTCTAGTGACGGATAACGCGAATGAACAAGGTTCTCCTCATCGACGACGATGCCGAGCTGACGACGCTTCTGCAGGAATACCTGGTCGAGGAAGGGTATGACGTCGCAACGGATACGGATGGCCGCGCCGCCATTGCCGCGGCTGCCGGCAATACCGTCGATATCATCGTGCTCGACATCATGATGCCGCGGATGAACGGCATCGAAGTGCTGCAGCGGATCAGGAAGCTGAGCCAGGTCCCCGTTCTGATGCTGACGGCAAGAGGCGATGACGTGGACAGGATATCGGGCCTCAATCTCGGCGCCGACGACTATGTGCCGAAACCCTGCTCCCCGGGCGAACTGGCGGCAAGGCTGCGCGCCATCCTGCGCCGTGCGGGTCAGCCGGCGGCTGGGGTATCGACGGACACGATCAGGGCAGGGCAGCTGGTGATCCACTCCGGCAGCAGAAGTGCTGAATGGCGCGGCGAGACCTTGGAGCTGACCGGCACCGAATTCAGCCTGCTCGAGGTTCTCGCCCGCAGCGCCGGCCAGCTGGTGTCGAAGCAGGAGATTTCGAAGCGGGCCTTCGGCAAGCCGCTCACGCCGTTCGACCGCCGTATCGACGTCCATATCAGCAGCGTTCGCCAGAAGCTCGGACAGCGGGAGGACGGGCAATCCTGGATCCAGTCCGTCCGCGGCCAGGGCTATCAACTTCTCGTGGACTGATCATGCCCCGGCTTTTCTGGAAATTCTTCAGGATCATCTGGCTGACGCTGGCGGCAAGCCTCGCCGTCATTATCCTTATCGTCAAACTCCTTCAGGCGGTTCCCTTCGCAAGCGAGTTGGAGCAGGAGCGGCGCACCCTCGTGTTGAACCTGACAGCAAACATTCTGGTCGCGGACGGCGAAGCCGCCGCCGCGCGTTTCGTGACGACGAGCGAGAAGACGCAGCCGCTCGGCCTCACCCTGGCGCAGCCTGCGGAGGCCGATGCCTGCACTGAGAAGAACACGATCACCACCCGGTCCGTGTCGAAGGATGGGATCTGCTATCGGTTTTCCGTGTCGGCTCCGGCCGGTTCCACCTTCGACAATCTTGGCCCATTCCTACCATGGTTCACCATCCTGGTTGCGAGCACGATCGCGGCGGGCGCGCTCGCCCGATACCTCATTCGTCCCGTCGTACATCTGCGTGACGGCCTGAGCGCGCTTGCCCATGGCCGCTTCGACTTCCGCATCGGCGATAAAATGGCCGGGCGAAAGGATGAAGTCACAGCACTTGCCTATGATTTCGATGCGAGCGCCGCCCGGCTTCAGGAACTCCAGGATGCGCAGCAGAGGCTGTTTCACGACGTCTCCCATGAATTGCGTTCGCCTTTGTCCCGCCTGCAGGCTGCCGTCGGCGTGCTCAGGCAGAGCCCGGCCAAACTCGGCGCCATGCTGGACCGGATGGACCGGGAGGTCGAACGGCTCGATACGCTGGTGGGCGAGGTCCTGACCCTTGCCAGGCTGACGGCGGGATCCGGCCGGCCGCTGAAGACTCAGACCCTCGACGTCATCGAGCTGCTGAATGAAATCCTCGGCGATGCGGCATTCGAAGCCCAGGCCCGCGAGGTTGCGATCACAACTGGTATCGACGGCATCTTCCGGGCCGAGGTCGAAGGCGAACTCATTTACAGGGCGCTCGAAAACGTCGTCCGCAACGCCGTCAAATATACGGCCGAGCATTCGCGCATATCGGTGTCTTGCGAGGTAGGGCCCGACCGGCTCACGATCCGCGTCGCGGATCAGGGGCCGGGTGTCGGGCGGGAGGAACTCGAACGCATCTTCCAGCCGTTTTCCCGCGGCAAGGACGCCGTGACGAGAGGCGGATACGGCTTGGGTCTTGCCATCACCCGGCAGGCGATCGAACGCCATGGCGGACGCGTGCATGCCTCGCTGCCGGATGCCGGCGGCCTGGCGATCACGCTGGAGCTTCCGAGGCGGCCGATGCCCTATGGTGCGGGCGGTGGAGAAACCTGATCCTGACTTCTGCAAGGACGGTGCCGGGTTTTACCTAACTTTACAGTTTCTTAACCGCCATTAACGCTGGTCTCGCTATGCCTGAACCCACGATCCCGGTTCAGAAGGCTCGCCCCGTGAGTACGTCGCTTCGCACAAGACTATCATCCCTCCGCTACGCCGCATCGCTAATTACAATTCTGCTGACAGGCTGCGTCAGCGGCCCTGATCACGTTCCCCCGCAAATGCCGCTCCCCGCCAAATTTGAAGAGGGCGGCAACAAGAGCAACGGCAATGTTGCGACGCCTGAGTGGTGGACGGCCTATCGTGACAAGCGGCTCGACGGCCTGGTGGCTCACGGCCTCAGCGAGAATCTCGACGTGCTGCAGGCGCTCGAAAGCATCAACTCGGCCTCGGCCAATGTCACCGTCGCCGGCGCCGGCGGCCTGCCGAGCCTGACTGTTGACGCATCGCACATACTATCCGGCGAGAAGGGTCGGCTTCGCACGACGGTCGGCACCACGAACACGACGGGCGGCGAGGCCAGCCTCTCCTGGCTGCTCGACTTTTTCGGCCAGTATCGCCGCTCCAGGGAGAGCGCGATCGCCTCGCTTGGGGCTGCCTATGCGACGGCCGACAATGCCAGACTCACTTTTCTCAAAGATCTCGTCGAGAGCTATATCGACGCCCGCTATTTTCAGGAGCGCATCGCGCTTTCCCGGGCGAGTTTGAAATCCCGCCAGCAGACTTACGAGCTCACGCAGCTGCAGCTGAAAGCCGGTGCGGCCTCCCGCCTCGACGTCGTGCAGGCTGAAGGCCTGGTGCAATCGACAAAGTCCGACATTCCCGGCCTGGAAAAGAGCTTCACGGAATCAGCCCATCACATCGCCACGCTGCTCGGGATGCCGGCATCCTCGCTGATGGGTGAGCTGCAGAAGAGTGCAGGGCAACCCGTCTTCCGCGGCGATCTTCGCGCCGGCATTCCGGCCGATCTCATCCGCAACCGTCCCGATATCCGCAAGGCAGAACGCGAACTGGCGGCCGCCGTCGCCGATATCGGCGCCGCCGAAGCCCAGCTCTATCCGTCGATCTCGCTTTCCGGCTCGATCTCGCCAAGCTGGGTCAAATCGTCGGGCGCCAGCGGCGCAAGCCTGACCAGTTGGTCCTTCGGCCCATCCCTCAGCCTGCCGATCTTCGATGGCGGTACGTTGCGGGCGAATGTCGAGATCGAGAAATCCGATGCCAGGACGCAGTATCTTGCCTGGAAAGCGGCGGTGCTGAACGGCGTCGAAGAGGTCGAAAACGCACTCACGGCAGTTCGCCGCGACACGCAGACGCTGGAGCCGTTGCGCAGGCAAGTACAGACGGCGCAGGAATCGCTGGCGCTTTCGACGACAAGTTATAAGGATGGCGCTTCGTCGCTGCTTGATATCCTCGACGCGCAGCGTACGGTCTCCGATGCTCAGGCAAGTCTTGCCGCCACCGTGCAGCAGGTCGCCAAGGACTATGTCGACCTTTATGTCGCCATCGGTGCCGGCTACCTCGAGCCGAAGCAAGTCGCCTCGAAGCCAACCGCAAAGTCGGGCTGATTGGCCGGAGGGTTTTGCCTATCGACCAGCATTCTCCAGAAGGCGGAGCGCGAGCTTGAGGTGCGGCAGGTCAAGCATGCGCCCGTCAAGCTGGATGACACCGGCGTCGGGCTGGCCGGCAAAGGCGGCGGCGACCTTTTCCGCCCAGGCGATCTCGGATGGATCCGGCGTGAAGGCGTGGTTGATTGTTTCCACCTGGCTCGGATGGATGGCCATCATGCCGGTGAAGCCGTCGCGCCGGGCGCGGCCGACATAGGCCCGCAGACCATTGAGATCGCGAAAATCGGGATAGACGGTATCGATCGCCGGAACGGCTGCGGCATGGGCTGCGAATAGGGTGAGCGAGCGGGCAAGCTCGTAAGGCGGCGTATAACGGCCGTCCGTCCTGCGCGCGGTCGAAGCCCCGATCGCAGCCGGCAGATCCTCGGCACCCCAGGTAAGCCCGCAGAGACTGTCCGAGACATCACGATAGCTGCCGATCTCGAAGATCGCCGATGGCGTTTCGGTCGCGATCGGCAGGATGGGAAGAGCCGATGCGAGAGCGCTTGCAAGCCTCCGCACGGAAGCGGCGCCTTCGGCCTTCGGCAGCATGAGCGCGAAAGGCTGAAGACCGCTCAGGGCGGCGAGGTCGTGTTCGAATTCCGGCGAAGCGAGAGGATTAATGCGAATCAGGAGAGCGGTCTCGCCGGCATGGCGCTGCACGAAGGTGCGCACACTGTCGCGAGCCTTTGGTTTGTTGGCAGGCGCAACCGAATCTTCCAGATCGAGAATGACGGCATCGGCGCCGGAAGCGAGGGCTTTTTCGAAACGCTCCGGCCGGTCGCCGGGCACGAAGAGCAGCGAGCGCAGCCTCATGACGGCCTCACCTTCAGCATTGCGGTGCGCAGGCACTGGCAGACGATCTCGTCGCGCTGGTTCAGGGTGATGTGACGGAAGGTGACGATGCCGGCATCGGGGCGGGAGTTCGAGCGGCGCAGCTCCGTCACTTCGGTTTCCACCCTAAGGGTATCGCCGATGAAGACCGGCTTCGGCATCGTCACCTTGTCATAGCCGAGATTGGCGACCAGTGTGCCGAGCGTGGTGTCGCCGACCGAAAGGCCGACGGTGAGCGCGAAGGTGAAGGTGCCGTTGACGACGATCCGGCCGAATTCAGTGCGGGCCGCATATTCGGCATCGAGATGCAGCGGCTGCGGATTGTGGGAGAGCGTCGTAAAGAGCAGGTTGTCGGTCTCGGTGACCGTCCGGCGGATGTCATGGGCGATGCGGTCGCCGACCGTCCATTCGTCGAAATAGCGGCCGGCCATCAGTCCTCTCCCTTGATGACGCTGACGACCAGCTGGGTTTCGGAGACCCTGACACCGGGAGAGACCTGCAGTTTGCCGACGATGCCGTCGAAGGGCGCCCGCAGCGTATGCTCCATCTTCATCGCTTCGACCGTCAGCAGACGGTCCCCCTTGGCGACCGGATCGCCTTCGGCGACGTCGACCGAAATGACGAGGCCGGGCATTGGCGACAGGATGGCGCCATCGCCCACGCCGTGATTTGCCTCGACCTCGCCTGCATGGGGCAAGCCGATCGGCCAGGCATTGCCGGCATCGAAAAGTACCGTCGCCCCGTCCATCTCGACGGCATTCGCTTCGAGGTCGCCGTGGGCCCTTCCCCAATGGAGGTGACCGTCAATGCGCACGCGCACGCGGCTGTCGCGGGGCCCGGCGATACGGAAGCCGGTCAGTGCGGACCAGGGATCGCCAACCGTGCCCTTCGAAAGTGCCGTCGCTGCCTTGTCGATGACGGTTTCATCAGGTCCGCTGGCCACAAGGCTTTCGCCGTGGCGGTCGAGGAAGCCGGTATCGATCTGCGCGGTGCGAAAATCCGGATCAGTGGCGATGCGGGCGAGAAGACCGGCATTGGATTTGACCGGCCAGACCTCGATGCCGGCACAGGCGGCGGCGAGCTTCGAAAGGGCGGTCTCACGGTTCGGCCCATGCGCAATGATCTTGGCGATCATCGGGTCGTAGAAGGCGGTGATCTCGTTGCCCTCATCGACGCCGCTGTCGACGCGGACGGCCCCCGGAAGCCTGAGATGGTCGAGCCGGCCGGTTGAGGGCAGGTAGCCGGCGGCGGGGTTTTCGGCATAGAGCCGGGCTTCGAAAGCCCAGCCGTTGATGACGATCTCGTCCTGGCTTTTCGGCAGCGGCTCGCCGCTGGCAACCTTCAACTGCCAGAGCACCAGATCCTCGCCTGTGATTGCTTCGGTGACCGGGTGTTCCACCTGCAGGCGCGTGTTCATTTCCATGAACCAGATGCGGTCGGGATCGAGGCCGGAGGAGGCATCGGCGATGAATTCGATGGTGCCGGCGCCGACGTAATTCACCGCTTTCGCGGCCTTCACTGCGGCATCGCAGATCGCAGCACGGGTGGCGGCATCGAGGCCGGGGGCGGGGGCCTCCTCGATGACCTTCTGGTGGCGGCGCTGCAGCGAACAATCGCGTTCGAAGAGATGAACGCAGTTGCCCGATTTGTCGGCGAAGACCTGGACCTCGATATGGCGCGGGTTGGCGATATAGCGTTCGATCAGCACGCGGTCGTCGCCGAAGGAGGCGGCCGCCTCACGCCGGCAGGAGGCGAGAAGTTCAGCGAAATCCTCAAGCCGGTCGACGCGGCGCATGCCCTTGCCGCCGCCGCCGGCAACAGCCTTGATCAGCACGGGGTAGCCGATCGTATCGGCCTCGGCCTCTAGCCTCGCCTCGCTCTGGTCCGGCCCGAGATAACCGGGGGTGACGGGCACGCCCGCCGCTTGCATCAATTCCTTGGCGGCATCCTTGAGCCCCATGGCGCGGATGGCGGCCGGCGGCGCGCCGACCCAGATCATGCCGGCCTTTTCCACCGCTTCGGCAAAGTCGGCATTTTCCGACAGAAATCCGTAGCCGGGATGGATGGCGGCAGCGCCTGACTTGCGGGCGGCTTCCAGGATGCGTGCCTCGGAGAGATAACTCTCTCGGGCGGGCGGAGGACCGATGGCGACTGCGTCGTCCGCTTCTTTCACGAAGGGCAGGCCGGCATCGGCTTCCGAATAGACGGCGATGGTGCGGATGCCGAGCGTCTTTGCCGTGCGGATGATGCGGCGGGCGATCTCGCCCCGGTTGGCAATGAGAAGACTTTCCATCATAGCGCGCCTCACATCCTGAACAGGCCGAAGCGCGGCCCTTTCGGGATTGGCGCATTCAGGCTGGCGGAAAAGGCAAGGCCCAGCACGTCGCGTGTCTGGCGCGGATCGATGATGCCGTCGTCCCAGAGGCGGGCGGTGGCATAATAGGGGTTGCCCTCCGCCTCGTAGCCGGCGCGGATCGGCGCCTTGAAGGCTTCTTCCGCGGCGGCCGGCCAATCCTCACCGCGCGCTTCCATCGCGTCCCGCCGGATGGTGGCGAGCACGGAGGCCGCCTGTTCTCCGCCCATGACGCTGATGCGGCTGTTCGGCCAGGTGAAGAGGAAGCGCGGGCGATAGGCGCGCCCGCACATGCCGTAATTGCCGGCGCCGAAACTGCCGCCGATGATGACAGTGACTTTCGGCACGGTAGCGGTGGCGACCGCCGTCACCAGCTTCGCCCCATCCTTGGCGATGCCGCCGGCCTCGTAGCGGCCGCCGACCATGAAGCCGGAAATGTTTTGCAGGAAGAGCAGCGGCACGCGGCGCTGGCAGGCGAGCTCGATGAAATGCGCGCCCTTCAGCGCGCTTTCGGAAAAGAGCACGCCGTTATTGGCGATGACGGCGACGGGCATGCCCCAGATGCGGGCGAAGCCGCAGATGAGCGTGGTGCCGTAGAGCGGCTTGAACTCATGCAGTTCCGAGCCGTCGACGATGCGGCCGATCACCTCGCGCACGTCATAGGGCGAGCGCACGTCCTCAGGAATGATGCCGTGAAGGTCCTCGACGTCGAGCTTCGGGGGACGCGGAGGCTGAATGTCGATATCGACCGATTTGACGCTGTTGAGGCTGGCGACGATATCGCGCACCAGCAGCAGCGCATGTTCGTCATTTTCGGCGACATGATCGACGACACCGGAGCGGCGGCCATGGGTCTCGGCGCCGCCGAGCTCTTCGGCCGAAATGATTTCGCCGGTGGCGGCTTTGACCAGCGGCGGACCGGCCAGAAAGATCGTCCCCTGATTGCGCACGATGACCGTTTCGTCGGACATGGCGGGCACATAGGCGCCGCCGGCGGTGCAGCTTCCCATCACACAGGCGATCTGTGGGATTCCTTCGGCCGACATCTGCGCCTGATTGTAGAAGATCGCGCCGAAATGGTCGCGGTCGGGAAAGACCTCGGCCTGATGCGGCAGATTGGCGCCGCCGCTGTCGACCAGATAGAGGCAAGGCAGCCGGTTCTGCAGGGCGATTTCCTGCGCCCGCAGATGTTTCTTCACCGTCAGGGGGTAATAGGCGCCGCCCTTCACCGTCGCGTCATTGGCGACGATCATCACCTCGCGGCCGGACACGCGGCCGATGCCAGTAATGATGCCGGCGCCCGGCGCCTCGTCGCCATACATGCCGTTGGCGGCCAGCGCGCCGATCTCAAGGAAAGGGCTGCCGGCATCGAGAAGCAGCTGGATGCGGTCGCGCGGCAGGAGCTTGCCCTTGGCCGTGTGGCGCTCGCGCGCCGCTTGCGATCCGCCCTCGCGGGTTTTCGCCGAGCGGGTGTGGAGCTCCTCGATCAGCGCTCCGTTCTTGATGGCATTGGCCTTGAAGCTGTCGCTCTCGCGATCGATCGCGGTCGGAATCACCGTCATGACGCAATGAGCTCCCGGCCGATCAGGTAGCGGCGGATCTCGTTGGTGCCGGCGCCGATATCGTAGAGCTTGGCATCGCGCAGGAAACGTTCGACCGGCCATTCCTTGGTATAGCCGGCGCCGCCGAGAGCCTGGATCGCTTCCAGCGAGACCTTCACGGCGTTCTCGCTGGCAAAAAGGATCGCGGCGGCCGCGTCCGTGCGCGTGGCGCGGCCGGCGTCGCAGGCGCGGGCGACGGAATAGACATAGGCGCGCGCCGAGTTCAGCGCGACATACATGTCGGCAATCTTGGCCTGCATCAGCTGGAAATCGCCGATCGGTTTGCCGAACTGCTTGCGATCGCGCACATAGGGCAGCACGACATCGAGGCAGGCTTGCATGATGCCGAGCGGGCCGGCGGCAAGCACGGCGCGCTCATAATCGAGGCCGGACATCAGGATCTTCACGCCTTCGCCTTCCCGGCCCATCAGCGCCTCGGCCGGCACCTCGCAATCTTCAAAGACCAGCTCGGCCGTATCGCTGCCGCGCATGCCGAGCTTGGAGAGCTTCTTGGAAACGCTGAAGCCGGGCATTCCCTTCTCGATGATGAGCGCGGAAATACCTTTCGCGCCGGCGGCGGGATCGGTCTTGGCATAGACGACGAGCACATCGGCATGCGGCGCATTGGTGATCCAGAACTTGGTGCCGTTCAGAAT
Source organism: Rhizobium sp. BT03 (assembly GCF_030053155.1). Taxonomy (NCBI): domain Bacteria; kingdom Pseudomonadati; phylum Pseudomonadota; class Alphaproteobacteria; order Hyphomicrobiales; family Rhizobiaceae; genus Rhizobium; species Rhizobium sp. BT03. Next base: position 79,487 of record NZ_CP125644.1, on the reverse strand, counting down.
ATAGCGGTCGCCCTTTTTCTCGGCCCGCAAGCGCATGGAGACGACATCGGACCCGGCGCCGGCCTCCGACATGGCAAGCGAGCCGACATGCTCGCCTGAGATCAGCTTCGGCAGGTAGCGGTGTTTCTGTTCCGGCGAGGCCCAGCGGCGGATCTGGTTGACGCAGAGATTGGAATGGGCGCCGTAGCTCAAGCCGACCGAGGCCGAGGCGCGGGAGACTTCCTCCATGGCGACGACATGTTCGAGATAACCGAGACCGGCGCCGCCGAATTCCTCCTCGACGGTAATCCCATGCAGGCCGAGCGCGCCCATTTCAGGCCAGAGCTGGCGCGGAAACGTGTTGCTTTCGTCGATCTCCGCAGCCAGCGGAGCAATATGATCGGCCGCAAACCGCGCCGTCGTTTCACGGATCGCGTCCGCGGTGTCGCCGAGCGAAAAATCAAACATGGCACTCCTCCCGCTAAAATATGTAGCGCGGGTTGCGAAAGGTTCAAAGTGTCTCTGATTTGGATGCGGGTGAGAGCCTTCTATCGAAGCTGTGCCGTTTTCTTGAAAATATGGGAAATATGGAAACAAAGCCGGAGATTATATCATGCGATATTTCACGACAGGGGATCTCAACAAGCAGGTCGGCGACGTTACCGATGCTGCAAGCCGGGAACCGATCGTTCTCACCCGGCATAACAAGTCGCGTTTCGTGCTGATGAGCTATGAACATTACGAGCGCATGCGCAGCGGCATCGATCCGCGTCGCGCCCATTACGTTTCGGAGATGCCGGACGAACATGCCGAGTTGTTCGGCGAGGCGATCGCGCGGCTGGCGAAGGGTGAAGGCTACGACAATGAGCCATGAGTTTGGCACTACCCGATCCTTGCAATGCGTGCCGGCCGAGAATTACGGGGCGGGTAATCGGCGGTTGCCCTATTCGTCCGGGAATAGCAATCGTTCATAGTCTACCGCGCCGTGGAGGACATGCAGCACTTCGACCGCGTCGGCAATCCGGTAAAAAATCAGATAGTCGCCATAGGGGCGCCGGCGGATGCCGGATTCTTCCCGGCCGGGCAGCAGGGGAAAGGAGCGGGGCATATGCCCCAGTGATTCGCACCGCTCGTAAAGCTCCCTCACGAACGTCTCGGCGCGAGCCGGATTGCCGTCCTTGATACAGCGGCCAATATGCAGCATGTTTTCCCATGCCGCATCGGTAATTCTGACCTTCATTTCCCGGCGCTTTTGTCCATCAGGTCGAGTTCCTCGCGAAGCCGTTTGAATGCCGCATCCAAGGGCATGGTGCGCCCCGCTTCAGCGTCGGCGATGCCGCGTGCCAGCGCCTCATCCAACGCCTTCAGCTTTTCGGCGCGATCGCGTTGCTGGTTATAGCGCTCGCGTACCAGGTTGCGGATGTATTCGCTGCTCGATGCGAAGGCGCCGGTGCGCACCTGGTCGCGGACGAATTGCTCCAGTTCGCCGGTGAGGCTCACGGTCATCTGGCCGGATGGTTTCATGGCTACGGTCTCCTTTGCATCCTTATAACATATAGTGAAATCTAGTGACTAACACTATTTTGCACTATTTGAGATCTGCTGCGGCAGGGCGGAACAACGCTTCAAATTTTCCTCATCAGGGCTCCTGGTCGCTTCAGCAAATCCTTCGTGACGAAGATGCCAGCATGTTCGCGAAAGCGCGAAGACAATCGGGTCGCGTCAAGCGGTTCGACTGACGTAGGTCTGATTTTCCGCTTCCTCTCGCCGGAACGCCTCCGGGCTCTTGCCCATCCATTTCCGGAAGGCGCGGAAGAAGGCGCTGGGTTCGGAATAGCCGAGCTGCACGGCGATCTCGCCGATGGTCTTCGATGTGTTCAGCAGCAGTTCGACGGCGAGGTCGCGGCGGATGTCGTCCTTGATGGCGGCATAGCTCTGCCCTTCGTCGTGCAGGCGGTGGCGGAGTGTGGAGGAGGGCATGCGCATATCGGCGGCAAGGGATGCAAAACTCGTCCAGGCAGTTGGTGTCGCCTGGGTCAAGCGCCGGCGGACGGCGGCGGCGATGCCGGCGTCGTAACGGTAGCGCACCAGAATATTGGCGGGTGCACCGCGCAGGAACTGCTTCAGCGCCTGTTCGCTGCGTGAAATTGGTAAATCCAACATGGCGCTGTCGAAGCCGAGCCGGCTGATGGCCTGCGAGAAACGCACCGGCGCGCCGAAGAACAGCCGGTAGTCGGCCCCTTGCTTGGGTTCGGCGCAGCGAAAATCGACGAGGCGGATCGGAATGCGCCGCCCGACCAGCCAGCAGATGATGCCGTGCAGGATGATCCAGTAGGTTCGATAGGCGAAGGCCGAACGCGGGCCGCCGGCATCTCTGAGCTCGACTTCGGCGAGACTGTCACGAATGACGAGCCGCCCTCTGGGATCGTCGATCACGACATCGAGGAAGCGCAGCGCCCGGCGTAGCGCATGACCGAGCGTCGGCGCGTGCAGCACGCAATGGCAAAGCAGCGTGAAGCTGCCGCTGCGCATCGGACGCGCGCCCATGCCGAAGAACTCGTCGTCGAGTTCGGCCGCAATCGCCAGCCAGAGTGCGCCGTAGGTCTCGGCTGAAACCGGATGTTCGACTTGAGATGGCAGGCCGACCTGCGCAAGGATCGGCGCCGTCGGTTTGCCGAGCCGCCGCAGGCTGTCGAGCGCTTCGTCGACGAACCCCGGCGCAATCATGCGTCGCTCGATCTCGGCCATGCCAAACCTCACTATGGCAAAACTGGCCGAAATTATGGAGCAGTTCTGTCATCGCTTGCAATAGGTGGAGCGAATAGAATCGCGGTTGCCGGTACTATCTGGAGGAGATGGGCCGGCGGCGAGGAGAAGAGATCCATGCTGATCCCAGGAGCAAGTTTCATCGTGACCGGCGGCGTCTCCGGGCTCGGCGCCGCAACCGCGCGCATGCTTATCGAGGCCGGCGGGCGCGTGACGATTGCCGATCTCAATGCGGAAGCGGGCGAGGGGATCGCTAGGGAATTTGGCAGCGATGCTCGCTTCGTCAAGGCCGACGTGACCGATGGCGAGGATGGCGCGGCGGTCGTTGCCGCGGCGGTGGATGCCTTCGGCAGTCTGCGCGGTCTGGTCAATTGTGCCGGCGTCGCGCCGGCCGAGAAGGTGATCGGCCGCGACGGACCGCATCGGCTGGAGAATTTCGCCCGCGCTATCGGCATCAATCTCATCGGCACGTTCAACATGATCCGGCTTGCGGCCGCCGCCATCCAGAATGCTGAGCCGGACGCGGAAGGCGAACGCGGCGTCATCGTCAACACGGCCTCAGTTGCCGCCTTCGACGGGCAGATCGGCCAGGCGGCCTATGCCGCCTCCAAGGGCGGGGTGGCGGCGATGACCCTGCCGATCGCCCGCGAGCTTGCCCGCTACGGCATTCGGGTCGTGTCGATTGCGCCCGGCATTTTCGAGACGCCGATGATGGCTGATATGCCGGCAGAGGTGCAGGAAGCGCTCGGCAGGAGCGTGCCCTTTCCGCCGCGGCTCGGCCGGCCGGCGGAATTTGCCGGGCTGGTGGGCCATATTTTTGAAAACAACATGCTGAACGGCGAGGTGATCCGCCTCGACGGCGCATTGCGGATGGGCGCGCGTTGAGAGCGCCCCGAGGAGGAAAGATGGCATTGCAGGACCCTATCGTCATCACCGGCGCGGCGCGCACCCCGATCGGCAGCTTTCAGGGAGAGCTGAAGGAGGCGGCCGCACCCGAGCTTGGAGCAGCGGCGATCCGCGCGGCACTTGAGCGCAGCCGCGTCGAGCCCGAGGCGATCGAGGAAGTGGTCTTCGGCTGCGTGCTGCCGGCAGGGCAAGGGCAGGCGCCGGCGCGTCAGGCGGCCATCCATGCCGGCCTGCCGTTTTCGACCGGCGCCAGCACCGTCAATAAAATGTGCGGCTCGGGCATGAAGGCGGTCATGATGGCGCACGATCTGATAGCCGCCGGCAGCGCCTCGGTGGCTGTCGCCGGCGGCATGGAAAGCATGACCAATGCGCCCTATCTCCTTGACAGGGCCCGTGGCGGCTACAGGCTCGGCCATGGGCGAGTCGTGGATCACATGTTCCTCGACGGGCTGGAGGATGCTTATGACAAGGGGCGCTTGATGGGCAGCTTCGCGGAGGATTGCGCCGAGGCCTATCAGTTCACGCGCGAGGCGCAGGACAACTACGCCATCGCCTCTCTGACGCGGGCTCAGAAGGCGATCTCCGACGGCTGTTTCGAGAGCGAGATCGTGCCGGTCACGGTGACATTGGGGAAAGCCGAGCAGGTGGCGAGCCGCGACGAACAGCCAGGGAAGGCGAGGCTCGACAAGATCCCGACGCTGAAACCGGCTTTCCGCGACGGCGGTACGGTGACCGCGGCGAATTCCAGCTCGATCTCCGACGGCGCGGCAGCCCTGGTACTGATGCGCCGCTCCGAGGCCGAGCGTCGCGGCCTGACGCCGCTCGCCACGATCCTCGGCCACGCCACCCATTCGCAGGCGCCTAATCTTTTCGCCACCGCGCCGATCGGCGCGCTGCAGAAGCTTTCCGACCGGACCGGCCTGGCGCTCTCGGATGTCGATCTTTTCGAGATCAACGAGGCCTTCGCCGTCGTCGCCATGGCGGCGATGCGCGATCTCGACTTGCCGCATGAAAAGGTCAACGTCCATGGCGGCGCCTGCGCGCTCGGCCATCCGATCGGCGCGTCGGGCGCCCGGATCCTGGTGACGTTGCTTTCGGCGCTGGAGCGCTACAGCCTGAAACGCGGCATGGCGGCGCTCTGCATCGGCGGCGGCGAGGCGACGGCTGTCGCCATCGAGCGGCACTAGCGGGGAGGCGGCAGATGATCCTTTCCGACCTCCAACAGCAGATCTCCGATCTTGCTCGCGACTTTGCCCGCGACCGGCTGGCGCCGGGGGCGGCCAAACGCGACCGGGAACATCTTTTCCCGCGCGAGGAACTGAAGGAGATGGGCGAACTCGGTCTGCTCGGCATGCTGGTGCCGGAGGCCTATGGCGGCTCGGATACCGGTGTCGTCGCCTATGCCGCGGCCCTCGAGGAGATTGCCGCGGGCGACGGGCCCTGTTCGACGATCATGAGCGTGCACAGCTCCGTCGGCTGCGTGCCGATCCTGAAATTCGGCACCGAGGAGCAGCGGCAGCGCTTCCTGCCGAAACTGGCGAGCGGCGAATGGATCGGCGGTTTTGCGCTGACCGAGCCGCAGGCGGGATCCGACGCCTCGAACCTGAAGACCCGGGCGCGGCGTGACGGTAACCACTATGTGATCGACGGCGCCAAGCAGTTCATCACCTCGGGAAAGAACGGCAATGTCATCATCGTCTTTGCCGTCACCGATCCTGATGCCGGCAAGAAGGGCATCACCGCCTTCATCGTGCCGACGGAGACGCCGGGCTACGAGGTGATCCGCGTCGAGGAAAAGCTCGGCCTGCATTCCACCGATACCTGCCAGATTGCCTTCAACGCCATGCGCATCCCTGCAGAATTGAGGCTCGGGGCGGAAGGCGAAGGTTACCGCATAGCGCTCGCCAATCTCGAGGGCGGGCGGATCGGCATCGCGGCGCAGGCGGTCGGCATGGCGCGGGCGGCCTTCGAGGCGGCGCGCGACTACGCCCGCGAGCGTACCGCCTTCGGCAAGCCGATTTTCGAGCATCAGGCCGTCGCCTTCCGCCTTGCGGATATGGCGATGCGGATCGAGGCGGCGCGCCAACTGGTCTTCCATGCCGCCGCCTTGAGGGAGGCGGAATTGCCTTGTCTGTCGGAGGCCTCGATGGCGAAGCTCTTTGCCTCCGAAATGGCCGAGCGCGTCTGCTCCGACGCGATTCAGATCCACGGAGGCTACGGCTACATGGCCGACTATCCGGTCGAGCGCATCTATCGTGATGTGCGCATCTGCCAGATCTATGAGGGAACGAGTGACGTGCAGCGCATGGTGATCGCCCGCAATCTATAAGAACCATACTGGCCCTGCTTCCGGGGAGGGGAGCTTGGCCGGCAAAGGGAGGAAAGAAAAGACATGGTGGATTCCGCTCCGTTGAGCCTGCACGTCCCCGAACCCGCCGTCCGTCCGGGCGGCCAGCCCGATTTTTCCAACGTCAAGATCGCCAAGGCCGGTTCGGTGTCGCGGCCGGAGGTCGATGTCGCCTCCGAGGATATCCGCGATCTCGCCTATTCGATCATCCGCGTCCTGAACCGTGACGGCGAGGCGGTCGGACCTTGGGCGGGGTCGCTCTCCGATGAGGAATTGCTGACCGGGCTTCGCAACATGATGAAGCTGCGCGCCTTCGACGCCCGCATGCTGATGGCGCAGCGCCAGGGCAAGACCTCCTTCTACATGCAGCATCTCGGTGAAGAGGCCGTCAGCTGCGCCTTCCGCAAGGCGCTCATCAAGGGGGACATGAATTTCCCGACTTATCGCCAGGCGGGCCTCCTGATCGCCGATGATTATCCGATGGTCGAGATGATGAACCAGATCTACTCGAACGAGAGCGACCCCTTGCGCGGCCGGCAGCTGCCGATCATGTATTCGTCCAAGGAGCACGGCTTCTTCACCATCTCCGGCAATCTCGCCACCCAATATGTGCAGGCCGTCGGCTGGGCGATGGCCTCGGCGATCAAGAACGACAGCCGCATCGCCGCCGCCTGGATCGGTGACGGATCGACGGCGGAATCCGACTTCCACTCGGCGCTCGTCTTTGCCTCGACCTACAAGGCCCCCGTCATCCTCAACATCGTCAACAATCAATGGGCGATCTCGACCTTCCAGGGCATTGCCCGCGGCGGCTCCGGCACCTTTGCCGCCCGCGGCCTCGGCTTCGGCATTCCGGCGCTCAGGGTAGACGGCAACGACTATCTCGCCGTCCATGCCGTCGCCCGCTGGGCGGCCGAGCGGGCGCGGCGCAATCTCGGCCCGACGCTGATCGAATATGTCACCTATCGCGTCGGTGCCCATTCGACCTCCGACGATCCGAGCGCCTATCGGCCGAAGACGGAATCGGAGGCCTGGCCGCTCGGCGATCCCGTGCTGCGGCTGAAGAAACATCTGATCGTCAAGGGCGCCTGGTCGGAGGAGCGGCACGTGCAGGCGGAAGCCGAAATTATGGACGAGGTCATCGAGGCGCAACGGCAGGCCGAGGCGCATGGCACCCTGCATGCCGGCGGCAGGCCCTCGGTGCGCGACATTTTCGAGGGCGTCTATGCCGAGATGCCGGCGCATATCCGCCGCCAGCGGCAGAAGGCGGGATACTGACATGGCCAGGATGACGATGATCGAGGCGGTGCGCAGCGCCATGGATGTGTCGATGGCGAAGGACGACAATGTGGTGGTCTTCGGCGAGGATGTCGGCTACTTCGGCGGCGTCTTCCGCTCGACGCAAGGCCTGCAGGCAAAATACGGCAGGACGCGCTGCTTCGATACGCCGATCAGCGAATCCGGCATCGTCGGCACGGCGATCGGCATGGCCGCCTACGGGTTGAAGCCCTGCGTCGAAATCCAGTTCGCCGATTACATGTATCCCGCCTATGACCAGCTGACGCAGGAGGCGGCGCGCATCCGCTACCGCTCCAACGGCGATTTCACCTGCCCGATCGTCGTGCGCATGCCGACCGGCGGCGGCATTTTCGGCGGCCAGACGCACAGCCAGAGCCCGGAAGCGCTCTTCACCCATGTCTGCGGGCTGAAGGTGATCGTGCCGTCCAATCCTTATGACGCGAAAGGCCTGCTGATCGCGGCGATCGAGGACCCTGATCCCGTCATGTTCCTGGAGCCGAAGCGGCTCTATAACGGCCCCTTCGACGGCCATCACGAGCGGCCGGTGACGCCCTGGTCGAAACACGATCTCGGCGAAGTGCCCGACGGCCATTACACCATCCCGATCGGCAAGGCCGAGGTGCGGCGCGAGGGATCGGCGGTGACTGTGGTTGCCTATGGCACCATGGTGCATGTGGCGCTTGCCGCCGCCGAAGATGCCGGCATCGACGCCGAGGTGATTGATCTGAGGAGCCTGTTGCCGCTTGATCTCGATACGATCGTCAAATCGGTCACCAAAACAGGTCGCTGCGTCGTCGTGCATGAGGCGACCCTGACATCGGGCTTCGGCGCCGAGGTCGTGTCGCTGGTGCAGGAACATTGCTTCTATCATCTCGAAGCGCCTGTCGTGCGCGTCGCCGGCTGGGACACGCCCTATCCGCATGCGCAGGAGTGGGATTATTTCCCCGGTCCCGGCCGTGTCGGGCGGGCGCTTGCCGAAGTCATGGAGGCCTGAGCCGTGGGCGAATTCATCATCAAGATGCCGGATGTCGGGGAAGGGGTCGCCGAGGCCGAGCTTGTGGAATGGCACGTGAAGGCAGGAGATCCGGTTCGCGAGGACATGGTGATCGCCGCCGTCATGACCGACAAGGCGACGGTGGAAATTCCTTCTCCCGTCAACGGCACCGTCATCTGGCTCGCCGGCGAGATCGGAGACCGTATCGCGGTCAAGGCGCCGCTGGTGCGGATCGAGACGGCGGGCGATGCCGGTGAGGCTCCGCCTGTGCAGATCTCGCAGGCGCCGGTTGCGGAAACGACGAAAGTCGAGACTGCGAAGCCTGCCCCGGCCGCGCCGGCTCCTGCGGCCGCACCGGCTGAAAAGCCACTCGCCGCGCCCTCTGTGCGGCTGTTCGCCAGGGAAAGCGGCGTCGATCTCAGGCAAGTGCAGGCAACGGGGCCGGCCGGACGCATCCTGCGTGAGGATATCGAGCAGTTCCTCGCGCAGGGAGCGGCTCCGGCGGCGGCAAAGACCGGCTTTGCTAAGAAGAGGGCGACGGAGGAGATCAAGCTGACCGGCCTGCGCCGCCGCATCGCCGAAAAGATGGTGCTGTCCACCTCGCGCATTCCCCACATCACCTATGTGGAGGAGGTTGATATGACGGCGCTCGAGGAGCTGCGCGCCACCATGAACGGCGAACGCCGGCCGGGTCATCCCAAGCTGACGATTCTGCCCTTCCTGATGCGGGCGCTGGTCAAGGCGATTTCCGGGCAGCCCGAGGTCAACGCTACCTTCGATGACGATGCCGGCATCATCACCCGTCATAGCGCCGTCCATATCGGCATCGCCACGCAGACGCCGGCCGGTTTGACCGTCCCTGTCGTGCGGCATGCGGAAGCCCGCGGCATTTGGGATTGCGCCGCCGAAATCGGCCGGCTGGCGGAAGCGGCCCGCTCGGGCACGGCGACGCGCGACGAGCTTTCCGGTTCCACTATCACCATCAGTTCGCTGGGCGCGCTCGGTGGCATCGTCTCGACGCCCGTCATCAACCACCCCGAGGTGGCGATCATCGGCGTCAACAAGATCGCCACACGGCCTGTCTGGGACGGCACGCAGTTCGTGCCGCGCAAGATGATGAACCTCTCCTCCAGCTTCGATCATCGCATCATAGACGGTTGGGATGCGGCGACCTTCGTCCAGCGCATCCGCACGCTCCTCGAAACACCGGCGCTCATTTTCATCGAAGGCTGATCCATGAAAGAAATTATCTGCAAGCTCCTTGTCATCGGCGCCGGCCCGGGCGGCTATGTCTGCGCCATCCGCGCCGGCCAGCTCGGCATCGATACCGTCATCGTCGAGGCCGGAAAGCCGGGCGGCACCTGCCTGACGGTCGGCTGCATTCCCTCCAAGGCGTTGATTCATGCCGCCGAGGAGTTTGACGCCACGCGGAAAATGCTTGCCGGCAAGAACCCGATGGGCATTCGCGTCGACGGCGCCGCGATCGATCTTGGCAGGACGATCGCCTGGAAGGACGGCATTGTTGGCCGGCTGACAGGCGGCGTCTCGGCGCTCTTACAGAAGGCACGGGTGAAGATCGTCCACGGCCGCGCCCACTTTCGCGACGGCAAGACCGTGGAGGTCGAGACGGAAACCGGCCAGCAGATCATCCGCGCCGAGACCGTGGTCATCGCCACCGGCTCCGATCCGGTGGAGCTTGCCAACCTGCCTTTCGGCGGCCGCGTCATTTCCTCGACCGAGGCGCTGTCACTGACGGAGCTGCCCAAGAAGCTCCTGGTGGTCGGCGGCGGATATATCGGGCTGGAACTCGGCACGGCTTTCGCCAAAATGGGATCGGAAGTCACGGTCGTCGAGGCGACGCAACAGGTGCTGCCGCTCTATGACGCCGAGCTGGTGCGACCGGTCCTGCGCAAGCTGACCGAAAGCGGGATCCGGGTGCTCACAAGTGCGAAGGCCATGGGTCTTGCCGACAGTGGGGAGGCATTGCTTGTCGAAACATCCGATGGCCGGCGGGAGACCCTGCCGGCCGAGCGCATCCTCGTTACCGTTGGCCGCCGCCCGCGAACGGCAGGCTCCGGCCTCGAGGAACTCGATCTCGATCGCGCCGGCCCTTATCTGAGGATCGACGACCGCTGCCGCACCTCGATGCGTGGGATCTATGCGATCGGCGACGTGACCGGCGAGCCGATGCTGGCCCATCGAGCGATGGCGCAGGGCGAAATGGTGGCGGAGATCATCGCCGGCAAGAAGCGGGCCTGGGACAAGCGCTGCATTCCCGCCATCTGCTTCACCGATCCCGAAATCGTCAGCGCCGGCCTCTCGCCGGCGGAGGCGAGGGCGCAAGGCTATGAGATTCGCACCGGCCAGTTTCCGTTCAGCGCCAACGGACGAGCGATGACCATGCTGTCCGAAGAGGGTTTCGTGCGCGTTGTCGCCCGCGCCGATACCAATCTGGTTCTCGGCCTGCAGGCGGTGGGGGCCGGTGTCTCCGAACTCTCGGCGGTCTTTGCGCTGGCGATCGAGATGGGCGCGCGCCTGGAAGACATCGCCGGGACCATCCACGCCCATCCGACCCGCAGTGAAGCGGTCATGGAGGCAGCGCTAAAAGCTTTGGGGAACGCTTTGCATATCTGAGCCGAGCTGGCCAAGAAGGGATGGCGGCCAGGCTATGCCCTTCGGTCGATCATTTCGGCTTATTGGCCATCAGGTTCCCGAGCTCCATCGGGAAGGGAAATAAGATCGTCGACGTCTTCTCGCCGGCGATGACGTTCAAAGTGCTCAAGTAACGAAGTTGCATCGCCTCCGGCTGCTTGGCCAGTATTTCTGCCGCCTCCAGCAGCTTCGCGGCCGCTTGCTGTTCGCCCTCGGCATTGATGACCTTTGCGCGGCGTTCGCGTTCGGCTTCCGCTTGGCGGGCAATTGCACGAACCATCGACTCGTTGATGTCAACATGTTTGATCTCGACAGTGGCTACTTTGATTCCCCAAGCGTCCGTCTGAGCGTCGAGGATTTCCTGAATATCCGAGTTGAGCCTGTCACGTTCGGCCAGCATCTCATCGAGGTCGTGCTTGCCGAGCACGGAGCGCAACGTCGTCTGGGCAAGCTGGCTTGTTGCCATCATGAAATCCTCGACCTGTATTGTCGACTTCTCGGGGTCGATAACCCTGAAATAGATCACCGCGCTGACACGAACCGAGACATTGTCATGTGAGATGACGTCCTGGCTGGGGACATCGAGGACCCGCGTGCGCAAGTCGACCCGGATCATCTGCTGGACATAGGGGATGAGCAGAATCAAGCCGGGTCCCTTGACTCCGGTAAAGCGGCCAAGTGTGAACACGACGCCGCGTTCATATTCCCTCAGGATCTTAACCGCGGATGCGAGGATGGCGACCAAAATAACAATGATCACCAAATAGAAGGCAAGATCTGCAAACATATCCATGACTTCTCCTCCTGCTTCCGGAGTGCCGTTAAGGGTCCTTGGGATGGCTGGCGACCTCGAGCGCCAGCCCAGTGCGGCCGATCACGCTGACAAGGTCACCAGCAACAAGTGGTTCGGCGGAAACCGCCTTCCAGCGTTCGCCATGCGCAATGACGTACCCCGTCAGCCCCGTCCAACTCTCAACTTTACCTGATATGCCGATCATCTCCTCTGCTCCGGTGGCAACCCGGCGCAAGCGCGAGGTGAATGCCAGGCGAGCAACGACAAGGCTAAAGGCAAGAGTGGCGAACGCAATTGCGCCCAGTAGGGGGCGCGACACTTTCAGGCCGGGTATATCGGTATCAAACAAAATGGTTGCTCCCAGGATCACGGCTACCCCGCCGCCAATGCCCAAAGCGCCGAAGCTTGCCGAATGCGCCTCGGCTAGAGTCAATCCGACACCGAGGAAAATAAGCCCAAGGCCGGCAAAACTCACCGGCAGCAGTGCCAGGGCATAGAGACCAAGGAGGAGGCAGATGCCGCCGATCGTGCCGGGAAGCATTGTCCCAGGTGCGAGAAATTCGAAGATCAGCCCATAGATGCCGACCATCATCAGGATGATTGCGATGTTCGGATCGGTAATGACGGAAAGCAGGCGCGTGCGCCAGTCAGGCTCGAATTCCTGCACGGCCAAACCGGCGGTATCGAGCCGGACGTCCGTTTGACCGACCCGCACCATGTGCCCTTGTGCCTTTGCAAGAAGATCGTTGACGTCAACGGCGATGAAGTCGATGGCGCGTTCGCGCACTGCCGCAGTGGATGAAAGGCTCGCAGCTTCGCGGACAGCACGCTCTGCCCAGTCGGCGTTGCGATTGCGCAATTCCGCAAGCCCGCGAATGTAAGCGACTGCGTCGTTAATGGCTTTCGCCTCGCTGGCATTGCCTGGAGCTTCCGGCTGCTTGCCACTCGGTTCGCCCGGCTTCTTTTCGGGTTCCTTATCACCGCCGAAAGGCTTTACGCCGAGCGCGATGGGTGTCGCCGCACCCAGATTGGTTCCAGGCGCCATGACCGCAATGTGGCTTGCGTAGAGAATATAGGTGCCGGCGCTGGCAGCCCGTGCCCCGCTGGGTGCGACGAAGCTTGCGACAGGCACAGGCGAGGCAAGGATCGCGCGAATGATTTCCCGCATGGAAGTGTCAAGGCCACCTGGCGTGTCCATTTGCAGGATGATCAAGACCGCTCCACGTTCACCGGCACTCTGAATGCCTCGTACCACGTAGTCAGCTATCGCGGGTCCAATGGCGCCGTTCACCTTGAGGACGACAGAAGCGCGGTCGGACGCCGACGGTGCGACGAAGGCCAAAGCTGAGAGCAGCAAAAACAACAAAGTGAAGATTGGCGGTTGCCATCGCCAACATCTCAATCCCCGCGTGACAATCTGCGGAATGTACATAATGTCTAATATATGGCGGAAATTACAAAGAGAAAGAAAGAGGCGTCTCGGGATTTACGAACATGCGAAGAACGCCGAGACTCTGCCGATCGTTATCGAGCAGGGGCGGTTCCGCCCCTTTTTATCACGGCGATATTGTGCGCTTGATGATTCTCACATGGCCGCAGATGCAAGCCGAAAACACGGATATGAAAAAGATCGATGCGATCGCGTAGGCCAGTGACGGGCCAAGTCGCATCAGCGTGAAAATAGCGGTCCGTATACGACGCTCCATCCCCTGGCCTGAAAAGCAGGGTAGGCGACGTTGATTAATTTTCCACTCTGAGAATCGCCGGACACATGATACCAACTCTGGGTGGGTAGGGGTTTATCGTCTTGGCGCCTTCCGCGCGAAGACCGCATCTGTCGCTTTTTGTGACTGTTTGCTAAAATTCTCGAGTTATTAGCTTTTTTTGACGATGATCTCAGGTGAACGCATCCGGATCTTTGGTAAGAATGTCTGATGGGGGATCAAATTGCCAATGTTGCAGATCAGAGCTGGGACTAAATGCATCGCGTTTTTGATGGCGGCGGGAGCGATCTTGGCTGGTTGCCAATCATCCAGCGATGGTCTCGCTGCCTATGGCGATAGTGCAAAGACCCTCGAGGATGACTCAGCCGTCGCCTTCTATAAGAACGACGAATTGATCACCAACGGCAAACTGCAGTTTCAGGAAAAGAACTACGGAAAATCCTACGCCATCTACAAGCGCGCGGTTGACGTTTTTCCGCAAGATCCGGCCGCCTGGCTGGGCCTGGCAGCCTCCGCCGACATGGTTGCCCGCTTCGACACCTCCGACCGCGCCTACCAGCAACTCTCGCGAATGATCGGCAACACCCCAGTCTACTACAACAATATCGGATATTCTCACCTATTACGCGGCGACTTGCGCACTGCCCGACGGTATTTCCTGAAAGCTTATGAGCTTGATCCCGGAAACGAAGTCACTGCCCGCAATCTCGAATTGATGAAGAACAGCGTGAATTACGCTCAGCGGGGATAGGCTCTACAGCGATCGACAACTGCGTCGAGATAAGACCGCTCTCGCCGGTCGCGCGGCGTCGCCTGGCGGCGTCCACCGATTGCTTTAAAGATTTCGGCGAAGTCGATGGTTACCGAGCCTTCCGAAGGATGAGCTGGCCTTCCGGCGAGAGTGTGCGTTCGTAACGCGGCAGGTTATTGACGGCAATGCCCCCGGCTTCGATTGATGCAAGGGTGCTATCCGAAGTTTGAGTTTCCGCCGGCACGGCGCGGGGTGCGAAAAATTGCGCTGGTTCCTTGCCAGGCGCGCTCAGGACCAAAGCCGAACCCATGCGTGTGCCGCTTGTGTCGTTGCGCATCCGTTCATTCGTCGAAAGTATCGCCTTTTGCAGGCTTTCCATCTCCTGACGGATAACTGCGAGTTCGTCGGCCTTGGCATTGCCAGCGATCTTGTCCGACTGCTTTTCCATTTGTCCTCTGAGGCCATCGATGGACCTTTTAAGCGCGGCGATGGTCTCGCGGCTCTCGCGAACATCGGCCGAGTTTTTGGCGGTATAGATGAGAACGCCAGCATTCACGGGCAAGAGCATGAGAAGCAGACCCACGAGGAGCGGGTTTTTTGAGGGTCTCGGCTCAATTACTCGCATATCGCTTGGTCTCGGGCCGCCGACTTCGCCGTCGATGCTCGGGATGCTGGTCATTCGTTTACTCCCCCGTAAGTCGTTCATTGGATAGGTTCAGGGACGCCGGGCTCAGCGCCGCATTATTCCGATGTGAATACGCCTTCCCACGCGCGCTCCAGCATATCGAGCGATGCGATTCTCGCTATGCCGTTGAAATCGCAGTAAGAGCCGACGAAATCCAAAAGATATTTCGGATGATAGCAAGAGGCCAGCACATCGCCTTTGTACTTGCGATCGTAGAACAGATTCAGGTCCGGATCACAGACAACCAATCCGGTGCCGCCGGCATAGGATCTGAAAATTCTGATATATTCGTCGCGCGACGGCGTGTTGACAAAGATCTTGTACTTGAGGCGCCGTAAGCCTGCCTCATCGGAAAGGTCCTTCGGTGCGATATTCGTCGAAAATACGACCAGTTCGTCAAAGGGAACCTTGAATTTCTTGCCGGTATGCAGCGTCAGGAAGTCATAGCCGCGCTCGAGCGGCACGATCCAGCGATTGATGAGCGCCTGCGGCGCCACTTGTTGGCGCCCGAAGTCGTCGATGATGAAAACGCCGCCGGACGCCTTCAAGTGTATGGGCGCTTCATAGACATTGGGTCCGTCGTTGAAGGTGAGATCGAGCTGATCGAGGGTCAATTCCCCGCCCGTCTTGATCACCGGACGGCGGCATTCGATCCAACGTTGATCCGCTTTCGGATAGGAGTCTGTATCGGACTCCGACGGCGGGTGATGCACTGCCTCGTCATAGAAACTGATGACATGGCCGCCGACCTCGATGGCATAAGGCACCCAGATTGTTTGGCGAAACAGCTGTGACGTCCGCTCGGCGATGCTCGTCTTTCCGTTTCCGGGTGGCCCGTAAAGCAGGATAGATCGACCGGAGTTCAGGGCCGGGCCGAGTTTTTCGACCAAGGCGTCTGCGAGCACCAGCCCGTCAAGACTCTCGGTCAGCCGCTCCGGGGTCACGCGCTCGTCATGGATGGATTGCAAACCGACTTGTCGGCAGAACGCGTCCAGCGACACCGGCGCGGGCCCGACATATTGGCATTGACGCGAGGCCGCGTGGGCATATTCGAACCCCTTCATTGACAGCGCATATCGAACATCGGACCTCACATCCTCACCAGCCAGGCCGCGCGCCTCGAGGTATGCAAGTTTTACGAGTTCCTTGATCAGGATGTTGATGATCACTTTCGGCAGTTTCATCCGCTCAGTCAGATGAGAGGCCGTGATAGTATCCTGCTCGGCCGCGCATTTTGACGCCAGCCGAAGCAGGAACGACGGATCCAGTCCGGCTTGTTCCATGCTTGCCGGTGCGATCGGCATTCGCGGATCGAGGGAAACGATGGCATCGTTACGATTCTGTTCGAGCGAATACTGCATACGACCTCGCTTGGCTCAACCGCCGGGTTTCATGCCGATGAGAAGACTGACGACACGCATAACAACGGGTACAAGAACGATGAAAAGGCTTACCGGAAAAAGGAACGCGCCGAGCGGCAGCAGCATCTTGACGGGGAGGGCGTTTGCCTTTTCCTCGGCGCGAATAATACGGACGTCGCGCATTTCCTTGCTGTAGACCCGCAGCGTCTGGGTTACGCTGGTCCCGAGCTCCTCCGATTGGCGAAACAGAACGGAAAGGGCCCGGGCCTCGTCGATCCTCAGGCGGGTGGCAAGGTTGGCGAGCGCTTCGCGCAATCGCCGGCCGCCCCGCACTTCCAGCATCATGATCGAGAGATGCAGGCCGAAGTCCTGCCGCTTGTCGACGAATTCCCGGGCAACACGGTTTGCGGCCGCCTCGATGCTCATTCCCGCATCGAGGCAGACGATCAGCATATCCATGAAATCGGGAAAGAGGCGGCGGTACTCCCTCTCCTTGGCGGCGCCACGCCGGTCGATATAGATGTTGACGAGAATAAAGGTCGCGCCCGCAGCAAACATGGCAAGGATCAGGGTCGCGATCTGCGACATGTTCGGCGCGAGCTGGTTCAGGGCCCAGACCGCCGCGACGAGCACGCCGATACAGATCACCGCGCGAACCACCTGGAAGGTGGTCACCGCGCCGGCAGCGAAATACCCGGCCCGTATCAGCCGGTTCTGGGTGGAGTTCACATTGGTGTCACGTCGCGTAATCTCGAAATAGCGACGGATCAGGCGGTTTTCCGCCTCGCCGAGATCGGCAATCGTCGTGTCGCCAAGGTGGACCTCCTCGCCTGTAGCCGCCGAGCTCTTCGACACCCGAACCGAGACCTCGCGCTGTCGAAAAAGCAATTCCGAGGCTGCCGCAGAAAATATCAGCACTGCAAAGAAGACGATGAGGTAAATTCCATACTCACTCGACATGACCGCCTCAGTACTCGAAGTTGACCATCTTGTAGAGAATGACATTCCCGATCGCCATGACGGCCAGCAAAGCGCACACGATGGTGGTTCCGTGGCCGCTGTCCCAGACGGGATCGAAGTAGGTCGGCGACAACGCCTTGATCATCGCGTAGAGCAGAAACGGATAGACCGACATGAAGATCGCCGTGATGCGTCCTTCCGAGGAAATCGCCCTGACCTTTGCTCTCAGCATCGTCCGGTCTCGCAGCGTCTTCGAAAGGTTCTGCAGGATCTCCACGAGATTTCCGCCGGTTCCCGCCTGTACGCTCAACGATATCGCAAGCAAATTCAGATCCTCGACGCCGACCCGGTCCCCCAAGTTCACGAGGGCATCGTCCAGTGTCACGCCGTAGGTGAGTTCATCGGAGAGGAGGCCGAACTCGGTGCCGATCGGATCAGGCATCTCGCGCGCCACCAAAGCAATCGCCGCCGGCAGCGGATGGCCGGCCGCCAAGCTGCGATTGGCGACATCGAGCGCTTCAGGCAGCTTCAATTCGAATTTCTTCATGCGGCGCGCCCGGGCACGCCAGACGAAGAGTGCAGGGATGAGGAGGCAGATCAACAGAAAGACCGGTATTCTGAACAAAGTGCTCGGCACGAGGAACTGAACGACCACCCACGTCAAAAGTCCGCCAGCGATCGCGAAGAGAGCAAACCGCCTGGCATCGAACTTGATCCCCGACTGGGTGTAGAACTGCAGCAGCCGCTGCATCATGGGGCTTTGCCGCCAACTGTCGCCGGCACCGCGCTCCTTGAGCATATCGCTATAGGTCTTGCGATGATCATCGCTGACCTCGAGCAAGCTCAGCCGGTGGTTCACCGCGCGGTGGCGTTCGGATGTCTTGAAGTAGCCGCGCATGATCGCTTCGACAGCAACAAGGGCCGCTATGAAAACGGTCGCGTAAAGCAGAGTGAGGGTCATTGAACAGGTCCCGTTTGCAGCGGTTTACCCGGATCAAAAATCGCCACAGGGATCTCGATCCCGAGTTCGGCAAATTCCTCGACGAACCGCGGCCGGATGCCGGTGGCGCGGAATTCGCCATGGATCCGCCCGCCTTCATCGGTGCCGATTTTCTTGAATTTCATAATCTCCTGCATCTGCACGACTTCGCCCTCCATGCCGGTGATCTCGGAAATCGAGACAACTTTGCGGCTGCCGTCGCTCAGGCGCTGCACCTGCACGATGATGGTGATGGCGGACGAGATCTGCGAGCGAATGCTCAACTGCGACATCGGCATCCCGGCCATGCCGACCATCTGCTCGAGCCGGCCGACGGCGTCGCGAGGCGTGTTGGCGTGAATGGTCGTCATCGATCCCTCATGACCGGTATTCATCGCCTGCAGCATGTCGAATGCCTCGTCGCCGCGCACTTCGCCGACGATGATGCGGTCGGGACGCATGCGCAGGGCGTTTTTCAAGAGTTCGCGTTGACGGATCTCGTTGCGCCCGTCGAGCGTCGGCGGCCGGGTTTCCAAACGCCCGACATGTGGCTGCTGCAGTTGAAGCTCGGCCGCATCCTCGATGGTGATCAGGCGTTCCTTTGGAGAAATCTGCGAGGAGAGAGCGTTGAGCAAGGTGGTCTTGCCGGAGCCGGTGCCGCCTGAAATGACCATGGACACCTTGCCCTTGACCGCGGCGCTGAGAAGGATGCGCATCGCATCGGCCATGGCGCCATATTGCACGAGGCGCTCCAATGTCAGCGGCTTGCGGGTGAATTTGCGAATGGAAACGAGCGGACCATCGACCGAGATCGGCCTGATGGCGACGTTGACACGTGAGCCATCCTTGAGGCGGGCGTCAACCATCGGCGTCGACTCGTCGACGCGGCGGCCCACCGCCGAGACGATCTTGTTGATCACCCGAAGGAGATGATCCTCGTCTTTGAAACGCACGGCGGTGCTCTCGAGCTTGCCGCTCCGCTCGACATAGACGCTGTTATAGCCGTTGATGAGAATATCCGCGATCGTGTCGTCGGCCAGCAGCGGCTCGATCGGTCCGAGCCCGAGCATCTCGTCGGTGATATCGCGGATCAGATCATTGATTTCCTTGGCATTCAGCGGAAAGTTGTTGCTCCGGATATAGTCCTTGACCAACGGTCGGATTTCGGTGGCGATCTCCTCGTTGTCGAGCGTGTCGAGGATCCCGAGGTTGATACGATCGAGCAGGTAGCGGTGCAGATTGACCCGCTCGGAAACCATGTCCGGCCCGAGCGAAGCCTCTTCGCCAACCACCGTGGCGCTGTCAGAGGCCGGTTGGGCAGGCAAGTCCCGGACTGCGCCGACCAAAGACAGTTCGGCCGCCTCCTGATGTTCCCGGCTTTCAGGCTCCCGCTGCTTGTAGAAACGCCCCATGATGCCGTTCGCCATGCTTCCCACCCCTGAACTATTTTACAATCACCGTGGAACCGACCTTCACCCTCTCATAGAGATCGATGACGTCGGCATTGCTCATGCGAAAACAGCCCGACGACGCGAAACCCCCGACGGTCGACTGCTCGTTCGTTCCATGAATGCGGTAGAGCGTGTCGGTCCTGTCCTTGTAGAGATAGATCCCGCGAGCGCCCAATGGATTGAGCGGCCCGGCAGGCACCAGGTCCGGAAGTCCGGCTGAACGCGCCTTCATCTCGGCAGGCGGGCGCCAGTCAGGCCACTCAGCCTTGCGTCCAACCTTGACGGTCCCGCTCCAGCGAAATCCGTCTCGTCCGACGCCGATTTTGTAGCGGATCGCGCGTCCGCCAGAGATAACGAGATCCAGCGTACGGTTCGCGGTGACGATGACGATTGTCCCGGCCACGTAGCTTTTTTCGATTGTCACCACGGCGCTTGTCGTCGGCCCGAGGCTGCGTGGCACAAGTCCGGCTGCCGCGGCATCTCCGGCGGCGGCCAGAATTGCCAGAACGGCAAGGCCGGCACCGGCGGCGCGGGATCTTATGCGCCCACTGTCGATCGCCTTCATCGCACCAGCGCTCCAAGTTTGCCGACCGCGGTGCAGAAGCGCGCCCGGGAATTCACTTGAAATGGCAGCACGCCGCGGTTGGCCGCCTCGCTCAAAGTATCCCAGTCATCCGCAATGACCTGCGTCGGGATATCCTTGAAGATCTTCTCCGTTTGTTGTCGGCGCACGCCGAGGCCGAAAAGCTTGGCACGGTATTTGTTGATGACGATGAATATCTGCGCCGAACTGCCCCGCAGCCGGACCAGATTGGCAAACAGATCCTTGGCTTGAGAAAGCGCAGGCACCGTCATCTCGGTGACGATGCAGATGCTGTTGACCGAAGTGAGCACATCGTATTTCCACGGCGTGTCATAATAGGGAATGTCGATGATCGTGTGGTCGCTCTCGAAGGCGGCCACGTCGAGCATACGCAGCACGAGTTCGCCGCCCTTCGGCGCCAGAAGGACGGATGGCTGCTTGAAGGAAAGCAGTGAAAAGCCACCCGAATGACGCTTTCTGACCAGATCGATGAATTCCAGATCGACCCGGGAAGGATTGGCGATGACCGGCTTCAAGTCGTAATCGTTGACGAGATTGAGATAATAGCCAAGCGTCCCGGCGCAAAAATCCGTGTCGAACAAGTCAACCCGCGGTGTGTAATTCTTGGTCGGCTGGGCCAGCACATGCGCGAGCGATGAAGCGATCATGCTGGCGCCGGCGCCGCCGACGGCTGAGACCACGGCATGCACCCGGCTGTCGCTCGCCCCGGTGCCTGGTGCATGGGTCGAAATCATGTCTATCAGTGCGCGGCGCTCGAGCGGCTTCTTCAGCCAGTCGTTGCCGTTCAGGCGGAAGAGCAGCCGCAGCGTGTCGTCCGGCAGATCTTCGGAGACGACGACGAGCGGGATGTCCCGATACTTGGTGCGAAACGCGAAGAGTTCCTGACGCTGCAGCAATTCACCATTGTCGACGTCGAGAACGATCAGGTTGAACTGCGTCGGATCGAACCGGCCTTTTTCACCGAGCGTCTTCAGTGCCAGATGGCGAACATCGTAGCGCGAAAGCGACCCGAACGTATCGAGCATGAAGCTCGCTGCAGCCGCGTCGTCGGAGAGGACCAGGATCTTGGTGGATGCGGCAATGTTCATGTGAGCTGTCATTTCGCTTTCCTACGCGTGATAAGGGTCAGCAGGTTGAGCAGGTCTTCAGGTCTTCGGTCGTGATCGTCACCGGATGGGCCGGGATGGTGATGTCGCTCAGTCCCAACAGCCCGCCGAGGATCGGCAGATCGAAGGTGATGTCGCGCACCTCCAGCCGCATCGTCAGCACGGGCCCGTCCGGCCGGCCCCAATAACCGAGCCCCGATCGCTGATAGGTGACCATCAGCTTATCCGGCGTGATGCGCCAATTGAGGTCGCAAATACCGGGGTGAGGATCGGTTCCTGGTTGGCAAAGGTTGTCGCTTCCCTTGACAATCCGGTTCAATGCCGCCGTGCTGCAATTCGCAAGAGCCGGTCCGCAGGTCGAGGATATCGTGGCATCGTTCGGCGCCGCTTTGCCGTTGTTGAGCGGATCGGCAGCTTCGATCGGGAAAACGGTATTGAAATTCGTCGTCAGCGGATCGGATACCGCCGCCAGACGGGCGCCATACTGCAGTGCCTTGACCGTCTGATTCCACTGCGACATGGCATAGCCGAACTCGATGAAGGCGGCGAATACCAGCATGACGATCGGAAAGGTAAGCAATGCTTCGACAAGGCTGACACCACTGCTATCCTGCCAGAATGCCTTGATTGCCCTAGAGGTCACCATCCGATGTATCTCTCTTCATGGAAGGAACTGATGGTGATGGCATCGATTCCGAGAAAGCCGAACACCGGCGAGCTCTTGTAGAGATGAGCAGTGGAAATGGTGATGTTCCCATCCGCATCGGGGGCCGAGATGGTGATGTCGGAAGGGTCCTTCCAGTCGGGGACGCGGGGTTCGGCGTTTGCCGCAGGTGTCTGCGTGCCGTAAAAGGCGATCGTCTTCGCCGTCGCCTGATTGCATGTCG
This sequence comes from Rhizobium sp. BT03, assembly GCF_030053155.1. NCBI lineage: Bacteria > Pseudomonadati > Pseudomonadota > Alphaproteobacteria > Hyphomicrobiales > Rhizobiaceae > Rhizobium > Rhizobium sp. BT03. Next base: position 57,243 of record NZ_CP125644.1, on the reverse strand, counting down.
GCACATAGGTTCCCGACAGCGGTCGGCATCGCGACAGGTAACGCCCGGCATCGCGCAAGCCTGCGTCGATCTGCATGCGCTGCCAGAAGATGCTGCCGAACTCCAGTATCCCCGCCGCAAAGAGCGTCACAAAGGGGATCGCCAGCAGCGCTTCGGCCAGCACCGCGCCTTCCTCCCGCCGCCAGAAGCCGAGGCAAAGCCGATGCCGGATAAAATTGCGGAGCGCCATCATCTGACCAGCTCCGCTTCTTCCCGCAGGAATTCGTCCAGCGTACCGCGGCCACCCTTGCCTGATATGTCGATCATCTCAAGGGAAAGGTATCGTTCCCCGGCATCCTTTATCGCCGGCTTGGTCAGGAACATGCGGGCGAAAGCCACGGCGCGGGTGGCCTTGTGACCGTTTAGATGGCCGACCGAGGCTTCATAGCCGCAATTGACGATGGCCGAGAAGATCTCGCGGCGATCACCATATTCGGCCGCCGTATAGTTCGAAAGATCCGGGCCGGTATAGCACTGGCCGCCCGTTGCGGGTGTTCCTGTCTCACCATTGGCCGAGGCATGGTTGATGAGAGACGGGTTTGCAAGCTCATAACGATAAACATCGTAAGCGGAGGGTTGGCCTGGTGTTCCGGTCGCCTGCGGGGGATAACTGGAGTAATTGCTGAGCACCGTGCTCACCGAGGGCACGGCCGTTCCCTGCGCGACGTTCCAGTAGGTCGCGTACTGCCAATTGTTGGCGCTGCTGATCTTGCCGCCGGCAAGCGAGGTCATACCGGCTCCGTAGCCTAGCGGCAAAGCCTTGGTCGCATCACCGACAACATCTCCGACCGTGACTGGATCGTAGGTATCGCAGCCCTTCTTTCCCTTGCCGCTGATTGTCTGAGCGGAGCGCACGTTTTGGGCAGGTCGGTAACGGTAGTTGCCGTTCGCCTTGTTGAACGATGAGGAGTAATAGCCGAAGCGCGTATTCACGCCGTCCTCGACGGGCCCTGCCTTTGCGCCGGTCTCGGTATCGAGGCTGTCCTGTGTGTAGCAGGTACCGGGATTGCCGGTGGCAAGAGCTTCCGCCAGCACGGACGCACCGTTGCCCAAGGGGGTCCGGAGGAACCCGAAATTGCCGGGACCGGGATTGGATGCCGAAGTGCTGTGAAGCTCGATCTGCCGCCCGTAGAGATTGCCGGCCGCAAAATTGGTGTGCAGGGCCGTCGCTGCAGTTTCACTGGCGCTTTCGCTGGTGTTGCCTACCGGCTCGAACGGATTGCAGATAAAGATCGGCGTCACGTCGCAGGCGCTGGCGTGGTAGACCGCCACGGCGTCGGCAGCGATGTTGATCGTATCGCGGGTAAAACCAACAGGGATCGGAAAGATCGTCTGCATCGCCTGCGGCTTGGCGATGACCCAGGCATAGGAAGCTTCGCTGGCCACTGTCGTTTCCATCGACGACGGGATGGGCGTATCGTCATTGGCCGGAATGCTCTTCAGAAAAAGCACTTCGACCGTGCTGCCGGCATCGTTTCCGGCGTCATAGGCCACTGATATATGCGAGCCGAGCGACATGCCGGTTCCGCCCCCGGAGAAAGCCGCGCTATTGGCGATTTTCTCGATCGCCGTCTGCGCCCTCGAAATGGCATCATCGCGGCCATCGAGTTCACGGGCTCCGGCCAGCGCCATCGCATCGACCGCGTTCTGGAGATCGGTATGCAGGTTGCTGCTGCGGCCGACATCGATGACCAGCAGCGAAAAACCGAGAAGCATGGGCATGGCGATGAGCGTCAGGGCGATGACATAGCCGCGATGATCGTTCCAGAAACGTCTGACAACCCTGCTCAGCATTGGCATACCCCCATCACGGCGCTATCGCCGTGACGACCCCGTTTTGTGCATTTCCCCTCCGGCGCCTGCCGCCGTTCATGTCTTTCGCCAGCTACTGGCTGACGGTCGCCCCGTTGGACGCCCCATTCGCCCCCATGGCCGGCGAGGGCTGAACAACGCCCACCCCGCCGTTCTGGTACTGAGTGACCACCCTGTGGATCACCTTGCCGTCGCTGGCGATGTAGGTTCGCTGGGCTTCCGGCGGGAAGGGGTCCTCCGTATGGATGGCCTTGTTCGCTTCCATGGCGTTCCCCGCCCCGAAGGTGATCGTGTCACGATTGTTCATGTAGTCGGCGCAGCCGGAAGCGAGGCCCGTAGCGGCAAGGATGAGAAGGACCCGCTTAGCGTTTTGTAACAACAACCTGGCCTCCCTGGTTGAGGTCGAGACGATGACCGTAAGGCCCGGTCACACCCGTGCCATTGCGAAAGCGCCGCAGCATGTCCTTGTCGACTTCGAGAACACCGAGCGCGAAAAGCTCGGCGTCGTTGGACGAACGCGTCTGATCGAGCGGACTGTAGAGATCCTCACCCGGGCGGGCCGGTCGCACAATGTGGGGAGTGACGACGATAACGAGGTCGGATTCCTTCTTCTGGAAGCTCGTGGAACGGAACAGCGCGCCGAGGATCGGTATCTGCCCGAGGCCCGGCATCTGCTGGATGTCCTTGGCATTGATCGACTGCAGCAAGCCGGCCAAGGCAAAGCTCTGGCCGTCGCGAAGCGCTACCGTGGTGCTGGCAGCGCGCGAGATGAAACCCGGATTACCGTTGACGTTGATCGATGTATCAAGCTCGGAAACTTCGGGCTCGATCTCCAGATTGATGACGCCATCATCAAGAACCACCGGCTTGAAGGTCAGCCGCACGCCGAAGGGGCGATAGTCCGTCTCGGTGGCGACCGTCGTGCCGTTGTTCGTGGTCTTCAGGATCGGCACTTCACCGCCGGCATGGAAGCTGGCGGTCGAGCCGCTCATGGCGATGAGGTTCGGCTGCGCCAGGCGACGCACCAATCCCTTCTGCTCGAGCGCGTTGATGACCACGTCGATGTGGCCGCCCGAGATTTCCAACACCTTGGCGATCAACTGGCCGAAGGGCAGCATACCCGTTGCCGCACCCTTGGGGTCAAGGAGAGTACGGGCCAGGTTGCCGTTGTCGTCCACGGTGATACCCTGGCTGGTCGTTGCCTTGCCGATGCGGTTGTTGTTGCCGTACCCGGACCACCCGATCCCGAGGTCACGACCTGTCTGGCGCGAGGCTTCGATGATACGGACCTCCAGCATCACCTGCTGGCTGTCACTGACGCGCAACTGGTTCAGCACCGGCTGCTCGGAATAGGACTGGGCGATTTCCAGCACCCGCTGCAATTCGATCCCGTCCCGGACCACGCCTGTCAGGCGAATGCGATCGTTGGAGTTGACCACCCTGACCCGGGCCGAAGGCGCGGCGGAGCGAATGGCGGAGGCGACCTCGCTGAAATCACTGGCAACACGGATGTCGATGACACCGAGAAGCGCCTTGTCGTCGCCATAGACCGAGATATTGGTGGCGCCTGTCTTCTTGCCGCGGATGAACAGCGACCGGTCGGAAAGCGGCACCACGTCGATCATATCGGCGCTGCCGATGACCAGATCGCCGAAGGGCTGGCCGGTATTGAGCGTCAGCGTCTCGTTCGGAGGCAACGTCACATGCTGGACCGATTTGCCTAAAGTGACGGACTTTTCCTGTGCGCTGGCGCAGCCGGCAAATCCGGGCCCTAAACACACACAGGCCGAAAACACTGCCGCCAGTGCCGCAAGGCTTTTCGTCCTTGCGATTCTTCTCTTGCCGTTCGCCATGCCTGCTTTAGCCCCCCATTCGGCTAGCCGCATCTGCGGCATGCCGCCTCGATATCACTGGACAAGGCCGACTCGGTGCTCCTCGCGCTTCGTCGTGTTCCAGACACCCACTGTCACCCACTTCGGCTCGACCGGCAACGCCGGCTCTGCAATCTGCACTTGTTTTTCCGGTTCTGGCAACTTTTTATTTTCCAAGTCCTTGGCCAGCTCCGTCGCCATCGCCCCGCCACCGAGGTCGGCGACGGTGATCGGCCGGGTTTGTTCGATAGAGGAAGAGGCAACATTGCGAAGCGCCAGCGACAGCGTGCCGATACTGGAGCCGAGGGTAAGACGCTGCGCCTCGTCGGTCGTGACCTCGAAGGTGACGGTTTTGACAACGGATGGCTCGTCCTTGCGCTCGTCTGCCGTCTGGTCCACCGCCAGCACCTTGACGCCTTGCAGCAGCACGTCGACGAAGGTCTGATCATTGCCTGCCGGCCCGCGAACGACCCGGGTCAGAAGCACGTCGACGCGATCGGAGGGCCTGACGAAGCCGGCCACGCCAAGCACGTCGTTGACGCGGATGGAAACCGCCTTCATGCCCTGGTCCAGCGCCGCCGACAGCGTGGCGCGTTCGCCGGTACCAGTGATTTTCGAGGACAGCACCGGCTCGCCAGGGTCGATCGCCGCCATGGCATAACGGGGCTGGGCATCGTTGCCGACGACCGTCTCGATGCTGACGAAAGAGCCTGCGGGTGTTTCATCGGAGGGCCACGGAATGGCCCTGAGATTTTCGGGACGGATTCGATCGCCAAAGCGCAGCGGCTTGGCGGCGACGACGAGTGTCCGTTCCTCGGCCTTGATGCCGCTCATCGCCAGCAGCCGGGCCTTCTGATCGGAAAGGTACGCGCGCATGCCGAAAACTGCTGCTGCGGCGAGAACAAACGCAATAACCAAGCTAAAAATGGTTGAAGAACGCATCGCGGTTACTCGCTACACTGGACGGACTGCATCCATTCATTGATGCTAATTTAGGAGAGAGGGGTTAACAAAAACCCCTCGCTTCTTCGAACGCCAATATCAGGCGGCTGGGGCGGTCAGGTTGGTGGTGAACCAGCCTGCCCATCCGTTCCAAACGGCAGCCAGATTGGTGCCGGCCAGGGTGACCGCCCCGATCACGCCGCCAACCAGCAAGGCAAGCAGAATGAGGTATTCAGTGAGTGCGACGCCATCTTCTTCCCGCGCGAAAGCGCGTACGCTATCTACAAATGCTTTCATCGAGAATTTCCTCCAAGGTAAGTTGTGCGCCGTAATTCCCCCGGCCACTTTGTCGTCGAGACCGCCCCTTCGACTGGGAATATTAATAATCTGTTAATTCTAATTTAGTCAATCGTTTTATACATACATGAAGTGTGGTCTATACTTATGGTTAAGACGAAAAGCCAAGTAATGTCCGTAAAAGTAGTTTAATTTTTAGAAGTAAACTAGAATGCAAACTACACGTTGTGAATTGTCGTAGCCAAAAGGTTAAGTACTATGTTGCACGCAGCCGTTTTTATTAGTTCGATCTCAGTATTTGTTTTTCTCTGCGCCGCCTGGACCGATTTCCGCACATGGAAGATCCCCAACACACTCGTGCTGGCGCTCGTGACACTTTATGCACTGCGCGCGGTGGCCGTGATGCTTGGCTCCGAGGATGTCGGTGCTGCGCTCTTTGCGTCGAGCGGAATTGGCGGCGATCTCGCGGCCGGTCTGCTGATGTTTATGCTTGGGGTGGTGCTCTGGGCGTTCCGGCTGTTTGGCGCAGGAGACGCCAAGCTTTTCCTGCCGATCGGCCTTTTTGTCGGATGGCACGGAATGCTGCCGTTTTCGCTTTTGCTCCTCGTCCTCGGCATCGTGACGCTCCTGGTTCTGCGGCTGCCGGTACCGTTGCGCCTCGCACATCTCGCCTTTTTCATGCGCATCGAGGAAATCCGGGCAAGTCGGAAGGTGCCTTACGGCGTCGTCATGGTTTTCGCCATGCTGCTCACCTTGGCTTTGCCGATTATCCGACAGCTGCTGCAGCTACGGTGACCTGGTGCAGCGAAGCGGTCGTGGAGGCGGCGCTGAATATCTGATGACGCTCGAATCCGGATGCTGACGATCCCGGAGCGTCACCGCATAATCGCGAACACCATCGCTGATCCGGTTGTTCGACGGCCGGCCGATCGCCTTGTGGCGGATCGATGCCGCACCGGTCGTTCTGATACGATCCAACAGCCGCCGCACCTGGCGCTCGCTGAGAGCAAGCACATGTGACGCCGACACCATCGTCATCCGCCCGTCGGCAACCTTCGACAAAACCTCGATCCGCTGCAGCTCACGCTCGCTCATCGCAATCAGTCCCATCCGCTTGTCTCCCGCGCCATCAAACGCGGGGAGAGTGACATTCCAACTTTGCAGAAACAGGACACTTCAACTTTGCGGCTACAGGCTATGTGGCGGTCAGGTTGAAATGTCCGCGGTTGCGCAAAGTAGAAATGTCACTGGCGGCAGCCGCACGGCAGGCCGACCAGCCCCGATCTGAGCGGCTGGTCCGGGTTGCAAGATCAGATCGGGGCGGGTTTGTGGCACCATCGGCTTTAGCTTTAAGACGATGCGATCGACGCCTCACTCGGCAGCATCGCGCTTTGCCAGCGCAGCTTTATGGCGTTCGATGACGGCCGGATCGTTCGTAAAATCCTTCCGTCGCCCCGGACCGTGAGCACGTCGCACATAGCCGTTCTTCTCGCTGTTGGTCATCACCACCGGCTTCGACGGCTGCTCCTGACGCTCCTTGATATAAGTCAGAACGTCGCCGAGCCGTTTGTTCTCGGTGATCGCCGCATGCGTCACCCGCTGGTCCTTGTCGAAGGTTTTGTAGGGCAGGGAATGTCCCTTCCATCGTACATCGAGGCGGCCATCGGCATAGGCATAGGTCTCGACATAGCGGCCGGCCAATCCGCGCGTCACGTCGCTCTCCTCCAGCATGATCCGCTTACGCTCGAACGAAAACGTCAGCTGCGACCCGACATAGCGCTGCTCGCGTTTGCACAGGATCTCCTTCAACCGATCCGGTGCAAGATTTACCGGCCGGTGCAGGTCATCGGATCGGGCAGGGACAATCGCAAACCGCCCATTGTAGTCCACCATGAAGCCCGGCAGAAACGCATTGCCTGCCTCCATGGTGTCGATGCCTGCCAGTCGCAATTCCTTGACCAGACGATCCTGCAGCGTCCGGTTCATCCGCTCGACACGGCCTTTGGCCTGGCTGGAGTTTGCACAGAGAATCTCGATATTTAGCTCCGAGAGTGCCCGTCCGAACTGGGTCATGCCCTGACCACCCTTGGCCTCCTTCTTCGTCACCCGGAAGACCGAGTGCTTGTCGGAATAAAAGGCGATCGGCGCCCCGTGCTGCTTCAGATAAAGCTCAAGTGCGTCGAAATAGCTGAAGGCGCTTTCCGAGCGCACGAACCGCAACTGCATCAACCGGCCCGTCGCATCGTCGACAAACACCAGGAGCGAGCACGGATCTCCACGATCCTCGAACCAGCGATGCTCGGACCCGTCGATCTGCACCAGCTCGCCATAGGCTTCGCGCCGCAAGCGCGGCTGATGAAACGTCCGCCGCTGCTTGCGTGACAGCCACAATCCGGCCTGCGTCATCCAGCCGCGCAACGTCTCGCGCGACACACGCAATCCATCGCGCTCGGCAAGCTTCTCGGCCGCCAGCGTCGGACCGAAATCCGCATAACGTTCACGAACCAGCGTCACCGCATAATCGCGAACACCATCGCTGATCCGGTTGTTCGACGGCCGGCCGATCGCCTTGTGGCGGATCGATGCCGCACCGGTCGTTCTGATGCGATCCAACAGCCGCCGCACCTGGCGCTCGCTGAGAGCAAGCACATGTGACGCCGACACCATCGTCATCCGCCCGTCGGCAACCTTCGACAAAACCTCGATCCGCTGCAGGTCACGCTCGCTCATCGCAATCAGTCCCATCCGCTTGTCTCCCGCGCCATCAAACGCGGGGAGAGTGACATTCCAACTTTGCAGAAACAGGACACTTCAACTTTGCGGCTACAGGCTAACATTTCATAACCTAAATTATGGAACTTGTCGCTGACGATGGACTCGAGTCGTGTTGGTCGCATTCAATCTAACCAGTTCTCGACCTGCAAAGCGCGCACGCGCACGAACTCTCCCATGTTCGCCGTTACCAGAACTGCTCCAACGGCATATGCATGCGCGGCAATGAAGAGGTCATTCGGACCGATAGGTTTGCCATTGGTCTCTAGTTCCGCCCGGATGAGACCATACTGCGTTGATCAACGCCGGTCAGCACCAGTTCGACGCCGCCATTCTGTTCGGAACCGCCTTTCGTGAGGAAACGCTGGGTAGTCAACGGATTGGCCCCGGTTTCCCGCCGATGTTCGTCCTCGCACAGCCAAATCCCCGGCGTTCCCCACGTCGCCTGCAATGCCGAACTGGCTCTGGGGGAAATTGTAAATTACCTGTTCGAGAAAGGGTATCGCCGTCCGGGCTTCATGACGGGAGGAAAGACCCTGTCGACTGCGCTCGGCCGACGACATCACTATATGCAATTCTGGCAGCGGAAGGGCGTCGATGGCGTCGTCGAGATGACTGCTGAGCGCTACAGCGCCGAGGCCGGTGCCAAGGTGGGGCGCGCCTATCTGAGCGCCACTTCCCCCTCCCCGCGCATCGATGTGCTGATGCGCGAGAACGACATTCTGGCGCTCGGAGCGATGGATGTGGCCCGCAGCGAATTCGGGCTTCGCGTGCCAGATGATCTGGCGATCGTCGGCTTCGACAATATCGAACTCGGCGCCGCTCCCGCCTATCACCTGACTTCTTACCAACAGCCTGCCGATGAGATGATCGACACCATGGTGGCAATGATCACGGGCAAGCGCGAAGCCGAAACAATTATTCTGCCCGGGCGCCTTATGCAGAGATCATCGGCGTGAAATGCTCAAAGCCGGCGAGCTTTCAATGGCGTTCGACGCAGGCGCGATCGAGAACCGGCGTGCTCAGGCCGGTGCCGAATATCTCTCGAGATTCCGCCTCAGGAGATCAAGCAGCGCATCCCGCTCCGGATCGCGGACGGCTTTCATCCAGGCCACAGCCAGCGGCAGTTTCGGCGTCGTCTGCCCTGCCCTCTCCTGCACCGGCAGAAAGCGAACGCCGGCGGAAGCAAGCGAGGATGTCCATCGTGGGACGACGGCGAGGCCGAGACCGGCGGCGACCATGCTGACGATGGTTTGTTTTTCATCGGCGACCTGGGTGATATCGGGGTGCAGGCCGGCTGCTGCAAACAGGTTCATCGTCAAATCATAGCTGTGGGGCCTGGATCGTCTGTCCGGGACGATCAGCGGCGCGTTCGCCAGATCGAGGACAGAGACGCTCTTATGGTCGGCGAGTTCATGAGCGGCCGGGACTGCCACGACGGTCGTCTCGGAAAACAGATCCTCGACCGCAAGGTGACTGCTCATTCCCGGACGCGGCCTGATGAACGCCAGATCCAACCCTCCGGCCAGCAGTTTGGGCACGAGCCGAATGGATTTGTCCTCCGTCAGCTGAGTTTTGACATCGGGCGCGATTGCTCGAAAGTCGTGGATCAGTGTCGGAAGGAGGCCGGCGGCGGCGCTGTCGATCGCGCCGATCCGAAGGACGCGGCTGCGCCGCTGCTGCTTGGCGCGAAATTTTTGACCGAGTTCATCGAGCCGGGCGAGAAGCGGCCTGACCTCTTCCAGAAGCGCCACGCCATCCTCGGTCAACGAGACGCTCCGGGTCGTGCGGCTCAGCAGCTGACTTCCGAGCGAGGCTTCCAGCAAGCGCACATGACGCCCGAGCGATGCCGGAAGCAAGCCGACCCTTTGCGCCGCCCTTCCGAAGTGAAGCTCCTCGGCAACGGCGACGAAGCATCTCAACTGCTCCAGCTCCACACTCCAGCCTCCTATTATATCTATATTTTATATAATTCTTTTGCCGTTGAGTAAACCGAGAGCCCGGCACTAGGCTTCAACAGAACGCGGAGGCCGCATCGGGCACTGGAGCAAATCAATGCGTGAATATTCTATCGCAGCCATCCCCGCCGACGGGATCGGACCCGAGGTCATAGCCGCCGGGCGAACGGTGCTCGCAAGTCTGGAAAAACGTCTAGGCGACATAAAGTTCGCCGTCGAAAACTTCGACTGGGGTTCAGACTACTACAAAAGGAACGGCGTGATGATGCCGTCCGACGGGCTTGAGCAGTTGAAGAAATTCGACGCGATTTATTTCGGCGCCGTCGGCGCGCCGGATGTTCCCGACCACATCACCCTCTGGGGGCTCAGGCTGCCGATCTGCCAGGGTTTTGACCAATATGCCAATGTCCGGCCGATCAAGATCCTTCCAGGCATCACCCCTCCGCTGCGCAACTGCGGCGTCGGCGATCTCGACTGGGTGATCGTCCGGGAGAATTCCGAAGGCGAATATTCCGGCCATGGTGGTCGCGCCCATCGCGGCCTGCCCGAGGAAGTCGGGACCGAGGTTGCGATCTTCACACGCGTCGGCGTCACCCGCATCATGCGCTACGCCTTCAAGCTCGCGCAGGCGCGGCCGCGCAAACTGCTGACGGTCGTCACCAAATCTAACGCTCAGCGCCACGGCATGGTCTTGTGGGACGAGATCGCCGCCGAGGTGGCTCAAGAGTTTCCTGACGTCACCTGGGACAAGATGCTGGTCGACGCCATGACGGTGCGGATGACGCTGAAACCTGAGAGTCTCGACACGATCGTCGCGACCAACCTGCATGCCGACATCCTCTCCGACCTTGCCGGCGCGCTCGCCGGCAGCATCGGGGTCGCGCCCACGGCGAATATCGACCCGCAGCGCCGTTTTCCCTCGATGTTCGAACCGATCCATGGCTCGGCCTTCGACATTGCCGGCAAGGGCATCGCCAACCCTGTCGCGACCTTCTGGACCGCCGCGCAGATGCTCGACCATCTCGGCGAGCAGGAGGCCTCGGCCCGTCTCATGCGCGCCGTCGAAGCGGTGACCGGCGCGGGCATCCTCACGCCCGATGTCGGCGGCACCGCCACGACCAAAGAAGTCACGGACGCGGTCTGCGACGCGATCCATTCCTCCAATGTCTAGTCGCCGGCGGACGGCATAAAATGCTGTTTGAGGCCGAGCCGCATCCCGTTCCTCCCTGTAAAACCCCGCGAAACGCGATCGACTCGCGTCTTCAATGTGGTAGTGTTGGGAAGGTAGCGGCACAATATGCTGCGGCGTTGGCAGGTTCGACAGGCGGAGTGAAGCAATGAAACTCGACCGGATCGATATAAAAATTCTGCATGAGTTGCAGAAGAATGGCCGCGTCACCAATGTCGAGCTCGCCGAGCTCGTCAACCTGTCGCCGAGCCCTTGCCTGATGCGGGTGAAGAAGCTGCAGTCCGAAGGGTATATCGAGGGCTATTCCGCACAGATCAACGTCGCCAAACTCGGCCAGACGCTGACCGTTTTCACGGAGATCACCCTCAAGAACCATCGGCAGATCGATTTTGCCCGGTTTTTGACCACGGTCGAGAAGATCGACCAGGTGATCGAATGCCATCTCGTCTCCGGCGGCTACGACTATCTCCTGAAATTCGTGACGGCCGGCATCGGCGAATACCAGACGATCATGGAGCGGCTCTCCGACATGGAGATCGGCATCGACAAGTATTTCAGCTTCGTCGTCCTGAAGTCACCGATCGTCAAATCGCACATGCCATTGACGAGCCTGTTTCCGCTTTAGGTTTGGTGGCCGGCCCTGTCGGGCAGGTGGCCGCGGCAGGGGCCGGATGGGGCCGCACCAGCTCCAGGAGGTGGTGCGGCACAACTTATCACAATGCAGATGAAGCCGCGGCCGGTCGCGCTCAGCCCTTCAGGGCCGCGCGTACATCGGGGTCGGCCAGAGTATCGTCCAGCGTTTTGCGCGTGCGCTCGATGATGGCGTCGATGTCGGCGTCGGTGCAGCAGAGCGGCGGCGCATAGCCGAGCACGCCATTGGCGAAGGCACGGATGACCAGGCCGTTTTCCCAGGCGCGGTCGAAGACCCGGCGCGCCGGATCGGCGGCTGACGGCAACGGCGTCTTCTTTTCCTTGTCGACCACCAGTTCGATGGCGGCCAACATGCCGCGGCCGCGCACGTCGCCGACAAGCGGATGGTCCTTGAGGCTTTCAAGCCCTTGCATCAGCCGTGCACCGGCTTTCCGGCCGTTCTCCAGGAGGCCGGTTTCGTAAAGGTTCAGCACTTCGAGACCGACGGCTGCGCTGACGGGATGGGCCGAATAGGTATAACCGTGGCCGACGGCTGCGCCTCCGGCGCCATCCGCGATGGCCTGGTAGACATGATCGGCCATGAAAACCGCGCCCATCGGCACATAGCCCGAGGTCAGACCCTTTGCGGTGGTGATGAAATCAGGAACGATTCCGTCGTCCTCGCATGCAAAGAGCGGGCCGGTGCGGCCGAAAGCGGTAATTACTTCGTCGGCGACAAAGAGGATTCCGAGCTCGCCGCAGAGCGCCCGCATCGCCTTCATCCAGCCCTTCGGCGGCACCAGTACACCGCCCGAACCCTGAATGGGTTCGGCATAGAAGGCGGCGACGCGTTCGGGGCCGATCTCTTCAACCTTGCGCCGCAGTGCGGCGAGGGAGGCATTGATGATGGCCTGCGGATCCTCCCCTACCGGGTTGCGGTAGGCGTAGTGCGAGGGAATCTTATGCTGCCAGTCGAAGGGAATGCCGAAGCCGGCGTGGAACAGCGGAAGCGCCGTCAGTCCTGCTCCGACAGTCGATGAACCGTGATAGCCTTGCTCGATGGAGATGAACTGGTCGCGCTGCGGCTGCCCGCGGGCGATCCAGTAATAGCGGATGAACCGGATCGTGCTGTCGACGGCATCGGATCCGCCCAAGGTGAAGTAAACATGGTTGAGATCGCCCGGCGCCCGTTCGGCCAATGCCGCGGCAAGCCGGATCGCCGGTTCCGAACCGAGACCGAAATAAGTGGTGGCATAGGGCAGTTCGCGCATCTGCCGCGCCGCCGCCTCGACGATCGATTCATGACCGTAACCGGCATTGACGCACCACAGGCCGGCAAAGCCGTCGACCAACTGCTTGCCCGAAGCATCGGTCACCGTCGCCCCTTTTGCCGAAGCGAGCACACGCACACCGAGCTTTTCATGGTTGCGGTAGGAGGCGACGGGGTGGACGAGATGGGCGCGGTCGAGTTCGACAAGGGAATTGCTGTACATAATGCTCTCCGGATCAGCCGAGTGCCTGGTTGGCGAGGGCGAAGATGGTGGCGACGGAATCGACGGCTAGGATCGATGGCTTCATCATGGCGATGCCGCCGCCGACATGGGCGAAGCCTTGTTCGGCCAGCCAGCCGGACAGGCCGGCGGCAGTCGTGGTATCGACCCTGAGGAACGCGCCGGGGCGCCGTGCGATGAAATGCGTGACGAGCGCCTTGGCGTCATCCACGTTGCCCGCAATGACGGGGCCGATGACCTCGCCCCGGCCGAAGCTGCGAAGGACCGCAAAACCGCTGACGCGTCCATTGCGGCGGACCACGGCGAGTTCACCGACCTTGGCGAGATATGCGATCAGATCGGTGCGATCGGCGCCGAAGGCCTGTCGATCGAGTTCGGTGATTGCCGAGAAATCGGTCATGGCGGCGGCTGACGTTGCCGTCGGCGCGGCGCGTTCTGCTGCGATGCCTTGATGCTGCAGAATGCGGCCGGTCTGGCGGAAGCCGAGCTTCTCGTAGAGGGGAAGGCCGTCGGCGGTCGCGACAAGCCGGAGCGGGCGATCGCCGGCAAGCTCCATTGCGGCATGCATGAGCCTGCGGCCAAGACCGCGGCCGCGCATGGCTTCATCGACGATGACCATGTTGATCGTGGCGCAATCTTGCTTGTAGGGGGTGACGAGCACGGTGCCGACCACCCTATCGTCCTCGATGGCGACGACGCCCTCGCTCAAGGCAAGCGCCATCTTCCAGTCCTCAGGCCGGTGGGGCCAGCCCGCCTGCCGCGACAGGTTGAGGGCGGCACCCAGGTGTTCGCTGCCGAAAGCGGCAAAGTCGATCTGGCTTGTCTGCATGACACTTCCCTTATTCTCCTGAGTGGAAGTGTGAAGGAGTGCGGGTTGGCTAATCATCTGAAGGCTGCGCCCTGAGCAGTATCTTATCGTTTTCCCTTTGTCGCCCGCCGCATCTTATGCTGGCATGCGGGCGTCACCGGGCGGATCGCGAGCAACATCCGCTGCACGTCGGCAAGCAGGGTGAGTGAGTGGCGGGCCGATCAAATCAACAAGTATCATAGAGGGCGACATAGCCATCCGCGCCGTCGTTCAGCCACCGCCAGCGAGCGGGGCACCTACTACCATCTGCCAAAGCCGCCTTTCGATACGGAATAATCTGCTTCGATCGCAGCTACATTCAGGCGAGCCGCGGGGTGGGCCGCGTCTATCATGACTGCGCCCCGGTCCACACTCCAAAGGATATGTCCATGACCCTCTCGCGTCCGAAATACATCACCTTCGACTGCTACGGCACGCTGACCAACTTCCAGATGGCGGAAGCGGCGCGCGACCTTTACAGCGATCAGCTCGACGAGCCGCGCATGGCCGAGTTCGTCCGCAACTTCGCCGCCTATCGCCTCGACGAGGTTCTGGGCGACTGGAAGCCCTATGCCGAGGTCGTTCACAATTCGATCGAGCGCAGCTGCAAACGCAACGGCATCAAGTTCAGGGAGGAAGACGCCCGCACGGTCTATGAGCGCGTGCCGACCTGGGGTCCGCATGCGGATGTGCCGGCCGGCCTTGCGAAGGTCGCCAAGGAGATCCCGCTGGTGATCCTGTCGAACGCCATGAATTCGCAGATCATGTCGAATGTCGAAAAGCTCGGCGCGCCCTTCCATGCGGTCTACACGGCCGAACAGGCGCAGGCCTACAAGCCGCGCCTGCAGGCCTTCGAATATATGTTCGATATGCTCGGCTGCGCCCCCGAGGATGTCGTGCACTGCTCCTCGTCATTCCGCTATGACCATATGTCGGCCAACGATATCGGCATCAAGAACAAGGTGTGGGTCAACCGCCGCCATGAACCCGCCAACCCGTTCTACGGTTATGTCGAGATCGCCGACATTTCCGGCCTGCCGGGCGTTTTCGGTCTCTGAACCGAACGAGCAAAAGCGCGGGCGTTTTCGCCCGCGCTTTTTTTGAAATGGTCGGCCATGCTCACGGACCGATCGAAGCCGAAGGATTGCCAACGCCCGTGTGTCGCGATGGCTGCAAAAAAATGGCGCACCGCGTGCGCCACATTGCTGTAGTCGCTTCAGGCTCAGCTCAGCCCGCCGATGTGGAAGCTCTTCATCTCGAGATATTCCTCGATGCCAGCCTGCGCCCCCTCGCGCCCGAGGCCGGACTGCTTGACGCCGCCGAAGGGCGCGACTTCGGTGGAGATCGCGCCGGTGTTGAGCCCGATCATGCCGAACTCGAGGGCTTCGCCGACTCGCCAGGAGCGCTTCAGGTTTTCGGTGTAGAAATAGGCAGCCAGACCGAAGGGCGTGCCGTTGGCGATTGCAATCGCCTCGTCTTCCGTTTCGAAGCGGAACAGCGGAGCAACCGGGCCGAAGGTTTCTTCGCTGGCAAGCAGCATATCGGTCGTCGCGCCGGTCAGCACCATCGGCGCGGCGTATTGCGAGCCCGCTGCCACCGAGCCGCCCCGTGCGGCGATCTTGGCGCCCTTGGCCATGGCGTCGTCGACATGGCGGGTGATCTTCTCGATCGCCGCCATGTTGATCATCGGGCCGATGACATTGCCGGGTTCCGTTCCCGGACCGACCTTCATGGCGTTGACGCGGGCGCCGAGCTTTTCGGCGAAGGCATCATAGACCCCGGCCTGCACCAGGATGCGGTTGGCGCAGACGCAGGTCTGGCCGCCGTTGCGGAACTTGGAGAGGATTGCGCCCTCGACCGCCAGATCGAGATCGGCGTCGTCGAAGACGATGAACGGCGCATTGCCGCCGAGTTCGAGCGAGAGCCGCTTGACGCTGTCGGCGGCTCCCCGCATCAGCAGCGAGCCGATCCGGGTCGAGCCGGTGAAGGAGATCTTTCGCACCGTCGCGTTTTCCATGAACTCGCTGCCGATCTCCGTCGGCATGCCGGTGACGATGTTGATTACCCCTGCCGGAATGCCGGCACGCTCGGCAAGGACACCCATGGCGAGCGCCGAGTAGGGGGTGAACTCCGAAGGCTTGACGACAACCGTGCAGCCGGCCGCCAGAGCGGGCGCCACCTTCCGGGTGATCATCGCGATCGGGAAATTCCAGGGTGTCACGATGGCGCAGACGCCGACCGCTTCCTTGAGCACGACGATGCGGCGATCCGGCGTCGGCGAGGGAATGGTGTGGCCGCCGATACGGCGGGCCTCTTCGGCAAACCATTTGACGAAGGAAGCGCCGTAACGGACCTCGGCGCGCGATTCATCGAGAGGCTTGCCCTGTTCAAGCGTGATGAGCAGCGCGAGATCTTCGCAATTTTCGATCATCAGCGCATGCCAGCGCTCGAGCAGAACCGCACGCTCGGCATGCGTCCGCTTCTTCCACAGGCTGAAAGCGGCCTGGGCTGCATCGATCGCCGCGCGGGTCTCGGCAGTTCCCATGTCCGGAACGATGCCGAGGCTTACCTGAGTGGCTGGATTGACGACGTTCACCGTCTTGCCCGAGGCCGCCCTCGACCAGATCCCGTCGATCAGGCCGGCCTGCTGGAAAAGGTCTTTGTCTTTCAACTCAAGCATATCGTTTCCTCTCTGACCATCAGTCTGGGCCGAGCTTACCGAAACAGGACAAGCAGCATGCATCGACCGTGGCTGCCGGCGCGGTGGAAAATAACGTTTTAAGCGGTATGGCAGTCGTCTTCGGCTGTTGCCCGGAGATTGGCGAAGCGCTGTGGCGAGCCATGAATTCGGCACTCGTCCAGCAAGGCTGAATGCCGGAAGATATTCCTCCGGCAGGGCTATTCAGCGGCTGGCGCGGCAAAGCGCGATGCGATCCTGCATCCGATAGGTCTGGATGACGGCCGGCATGAACCAGGGATTGCCGCGATAGAGCGGAATCGAGGCCGGTGGCCGGAAATCGAAGGCGGTGCGCGCGTCCGCATTCTGCCCCAGCAGCTTGTGCGCCGCACGCGTGCCGATCCACGGCGCCCAGACCACGCCGGAACCGCAGAAGCCGGTGGCATAGACCACGCCGTCCTTTTCGAAGATCCGTGGCAGCATATCGCGGTGCATCGCGACATTGCCGAACCAGGTGTGCGACAGGCGGACGTTCTCCAGCTCCGGGAACAGCTTTACCAGCCCCTTGCGCAGGAAGAGCTTCGGCCCGTCCGGATCGCCGGCGTGGGAACTGTCGCGTCCGCCCAACAGAATGCGTTTGCCGTCCGGCGTCGGGCGGAAATAGAATCCCAGCTGGCGGCCCTCGATCAGCATCATCTGCTTCGGCATCAGCCGCGCCATGACCTCGGGCGCGAGTTCCTCGGTGACGATGATGCGGCTGCGAACCGGCACCAGCCGGCGGCGCAGAAAGGGAACCGCGCTGTCGGTGTAACCGTCCGTGCAGACCAGAACCTGCCGCGCCTGTACGCTGCCGGCCGATGTCGTGACTCGGAACCCGGCGCCGTCCTTCTCTATCGACGTCACCCGCGTCCCGGAATGGACCGTCAGCCCTGCAGCGAGCGCAACGCGGAGAAGTTCGGCATGGAACTTGGCGGGGTGCAGGCCGCCAATGTCCATTCGCACCATGCCGCCGCGGTAGAAATCGGTGTCTATATAATTGCGCTGCTCGCTATAGGGCACCGCATAGGATTCGATGCCGAGCCGCTTCGCCAGCAGCTCGGCGCTGCGGGCTGTTTTTTCATATTGCTCGAAGCCGATCACGCCTTTGAACTGCCCGACCAGCCGGAAGTCGCAGTCCAGCCCTTCGGTTCTGATGAAATCATAGAGGAATTCGCGTGCGGTCTTGCCCTCGGCCTCGATCGCGATCGCCTTGTCCTCTCCGAAGCGCCGGGTGATCGTGGCATAGTCCGGCCGGATGCTGCCGCTGGTGATGCCGCCGTTGCGCGACGAAGCGCCCTCGCCCGGGTTCATCGCATCGAAGGCTGCGACCGAACGGCCGGCGCGCGCCAGCACCAGCCCGGCCGAGAGGCCGGCATAACCGGCGCCGACGATCGCCACGTCGACCATCTTGGCCAATGGCTGCCGGGGCAGTGCTCTGACGGGCGCCGCTTCCCACCAATAGGGCGTGTTTTTGTCTGCGATTGCGGGCTTTTCCATCTCACTCGCTCTGCATTTGTTATTTCCTCAGAAGTAGCCGAGGATGGATTTGACCTCGAGGTATTCCAGCATGCCCTCAATGCCGAATTCGCGTCCGTTTCCAGATTGCTTGAAGCCGCCAAAAGGCGCGTGCGGATCCCAGGCCGGATAGTTGAGATGCACTTGACCGCAGCGGATCCGTGACGCGACGTCCTTGACGACGTCTATATTCTTGCCCTGCACATGCGCCCCCAGGCCGTAGACGGTATGGTTGGCGATGGCGATGGCTTCCTCCACCGTGTCGTAAGGAATGAGGCAGAGAACCGGGCCGAAGATTTCCTCCTGGGCGATGCGCATATCCGTGCGCACCTCCGAGAAAATCGTCGGTTTGACGTAGAACCCGGCATTCAGCCCGGCCGGGCGACCCTCGCCGCCGGTGACGAGCGTCGCGCCTTCCGCAATCCCGACGCCGATCATGGTCTGGATCCGGTCGAACTGGGCGCGGTTGGCGATCGCACCATGCGTGCTGGCTTTTGAGAGGGGATCGCCGACCGTAATCTCATCTGCGGCTCTCCTGGCGATGGACTCGATCTCGGAGAGCATCGCGCGCGGCACGATCATACGCGTCGGCGCACTGCATGATTGGCCGAGATTGCGGAAGGCAGCCGCTATGCCCATGGAAACGGCACGATCGAGATCGGCGTCCGGCAGGATCACGTTCGGCGACTTGCCGCCAAGCTCCTGCGCGACACGCTTGACGGTCGGCGCGGCTGCCTGGGCCACCGCAACACCGGCACGGGTGGAGCCGGTAATGGAAATCATGTCGACATCAGGATGGGACGCGAGCGCCGAACCGACGCACGGGCCGTCGCCGTTGACGAGGTTGAAGACGCCGTTGGGGAAGCCGGCTTCCTCGATCGTCTCGGCAAACAGCAGCGCGTCGAGAGGCGAAAGCTCGCTGGGCTTCAGCACGACCGTGCAGCCTGCGGCGAGCGCCGGCGAGACTTTGGCGGTGATCTGGTAGAGCGGCCAGTTCCACGGGGTGATCAGCGCGCAGACACCGATCGGTTCGTGGGCGACGGCGGTGCGGCCGCGCTGTCTGACGAAGGGGAAGGTTTCGAGGACATCGCGGGCGACCGTGACATGGGCGATCGCCAGCGGCACCTGCGCGCTGCGCGCATATCCGATCGCCGCGCCCATTTCGAGGCTCAGGCACTGCGCGAACAGTTCGCTGCGCGCTTCGAGCAGCGTCTGCAGGCGGTCGAGCAGAGCCGCGCGGTATTCCGGCGTGGTCCGGCTCCAGGTGGCGAAGGCCCGCCGGGCGGCGGAAACCGCGGCATCGACATCCTCACCGTTTCCGAGCGCAAAATGGGCGACCGTTTCTTCCGTGGCAGGATTGACCACGACGCCCTTGGCGCTGCCCCTGGGTTCGAGCCATTGACCGTCGATGAAGAACGTGTCCAGACGACCGTTGCGGGACAGATGTTCGAGAGGTGTGATCATTGCAAAGTCCTTCATGCGGCAAGAGGCGCGGAGGATCGGCAGGAAAACAGGGGCGGCGGTCCTGCGCGAGGCTGTCGAAGCCGCAGGGCGCGCGGCGCCGGGATCGGTCAGGGCAGCAGGTCCTTCATGCGGTAATAGGTGCCGACGATGGGCAGAAACCACGGGTTTCCGGTATGCATCGGGACGGCGGGCCACGCGAAGCCGTCGAGCGGATTGGCGTCCTTGCGCCCCATCGCCATATTGGCCAGCGCATTGCCCATGAAGGTCGACAACTGGGCACCGTGGCCGGAATAGCCCATGCTGTAAATCACACCCTCGGCGCTGCCTGCGCGGGGATAACGGTCTTGCGTACAGCCGACGAGGCCGCCCCAGCAATAGTCGATCTCGACGTCTGCAAGCTGCGGAAACATGCCGAGCATCTGCTGGCGCAGAAGCTGGCCGGAGCTGACGTCGGTTTTCTGGTTGGATACCGCCGAAAACCTCGCCCTCCCCCCGAACAGCATGCGGTTGTCGGGCGTCAGGCGGAAATAGTTGGCAATGTTGAGGGAGTTCGTGAAGTTGCGGTTGCCCGGGACCGTCGCCGCGACTTCCTGCGGAGTGAGCGGGCGTGTCGCAATGATGAAGGAAGCGATCGGCATCAGCCTTCGGCGGAAATAATTGAAGACGCTTGGCGTATAGGCATCGGTCGCCAGGATGACCTGACGGGCGGAGAGCGAGCCGGTCGGCGTGGTTAGCCGCCATCCATTCGGGACGGGCTCGCGGGCGGTCACCGGGTTGTGTTCCCAGATCGCCGCGCCATGGCGGTGGGCTGCCTGCGCCACGCCGTTGGCGTAGCGCCCCATGTGCATCATGGCGGATTTCGGATAGAGAATCCCGCCATGGAAGGCATCCGAAACCACCTCGTTGCGGAGGTCCTTGCGCGTCAGCCATTCCGCTGACGGGTCGACCTCGCGGCGGATTTCTTCGGCCATAGCCTGCAGCTTGCCGACATGAGAGGGCTTCGAAGCAAGCTTGAGCTTGCCGCCCCTGCGGAAGTCGCAGGCGATCTTTTCCTCCTCGATGATGCGTTCGATCATGTCGATCGAGTCGTCATAGGCCCGCCACAAGCGGCGCGCCCGGTCTTCCCCAAGATGCTGCCTGGCGGCGCCGAAGCTTGCGAAATGACCGCTGTTGAGGTGCCCGCCATTGCGGCCGGACGCACCATAGCCAACATGCTCGGCTTCCAGCAGAGCGACCTTCACACCGGATTGCGCCAGCGTGCGCGCGGCGTTGAGCCCGGTGAAACCGGCGCCGATCACCGCAACCTCGAAATCTCCCGAGACGGGATCGGCGATGCCTGCGGCGAATGGGATCGAGGTATCATGCCAGTAGGACGCAAATTTCATTGGCGCAAGCCCTTATGCTCGTCTGATCCGATGCATGAAGTATATGCCTGCTGGCGCTGGAGAGGTGCGGCGCAGGCGGCCTTGTTTCGCAACAATTGCCTGTGTTGGGGGCAGCAAACCAAAGGATATTCTGTTTATGCGCCAACTCCGCAGCGCGCCCCTTGAAGCCACGGATTAGGATCTCTGCAGAATTCGATCCCGCGGCTTCTTCCAGGACGAGGCCCATGCCCAAGTTGGCCCGCGGCCCATCGGCACTAAGCTCAAACCTATGAATACCTGACCAAAAATGGGAGTGACGTGATGACCGGTAAAACCATTCTGCTCTTCGAGGCGAAAAGCGGAGGTGCCCCGGAAGGCAAGCGGAGCGCCTTGGGGGCAGACGACATGTTCGGGGCCGGCCGCGATATCGTCTGGAGCGCCGCGGGCGCGGTTTTTACCGGATCGGTCCACTGGAGCGGAAAGGCTTCGATCGCCAGCTTTCCCCATACGGAATGCCTGGTCGTCGTGGCAGGGCGTCTCGTCCTGCATTCGGGCGGCATGACGTTTGATCTCACGTCGGGCGACAGCGTCGTCATCGGCCGGGGCGAGGCTATTGCGGCGGAAGCGGATGAAGGCACGCAGTGGATTTACTGCGCAACGACCGCGGCGACATCGAGCACGCAGGGCGTCGTGGCGATCGACAGGGATGTGACGCTTGCCCCCTCCCCGCCGCCTCCGGCGCAGTTCGTGGAAGGCGACCCGCCTCAGTGCCGTCTCTTCAGGGCATTTTCCGACGAAGGGGCCGGCTTTCGGGCCGGTGTCTGGGCGACGACGCCGCACACCCGGCTGTCGCGCCCTCATCCCGTCCATGAATTGATGTATATCCTGGAGGGGCAGGCCGATGTGACCGACGGAGACGGGACGCAAACATCGGTCGGGCCGGGGGACGCGATCTTCGTCGGCCGCGGGACGATCAACCGCCTTTCAATTCACGGCAACCTCAAGAAGATCTTTGTCATCGCCGAAGGCTAAGTAAGAGGCGCGCCGTTCTTCGGGCGCGCCCGTCGGCGTCTCTCAATCGTAAACGCAGACATAGATCTTGCGCACGGTTTCGATCGTGCGCCAGACGCCGACAAAACCGGGCTTCATCACGAAGCTGTCGCCGGCGCGGTAGGTCTTCGTCTCACCGTCTTTTTCATCGATTTCCACGACACCGGAAATGATGTGGCAGAATTCGTAGACCGTGCCCTTGATCGAATGGTGCTCGCCTGGTGTCGCCTCCCAAATGCCGGTCAGCACCTTCTCGCCTTTTGAGTCGTCCTGAGCCCAGGTCTTGTAGGCCGGGCTGCCCGAAATCAGCCGGTCTGCGTCCGGCACGGATTGCTTTGGCGCAAAATTCGGATCGGTATCGATGGTCAGCAGAAGCGACATGTGATTTTCCTCGTTTAATAACCGCGTGTCCGATCGACCAAGCCGACCAGGTCTTTTCCAGCGCGGTGGCGCCGGATATTTTCGATGACCGAGTGCGCCGCCGTTTCCGGCTGGGTGACCGAGGCGATGTGCGGCGTGATCGCTACTCTCGGGTGTTGCCAGAGCGGATGGTCCGCCGGCAGCGGCTCGGGATCGGTGACGTCGAGCATTGCGGCGGCCAAGCGGCCGCTATCGAGCGCCTCGATCAGCGCCGTCTGGTCGAGCTGCGGTCCGCGGCCCACATGCAGCAGCCTGGCACCGGCCGGCAGCTGGGAGAAGAGCTCGGCATTGAGAATTCCGCGCGTCTCATCGGTCAGCGGCAGCAGGCAGACCAGAATGTCCGTCTCGGCCAGAAAATCGGCAAGTCCATCCGGGCCATGATGGCAGGTGACACCATCGATTTGCTTTTTGCTGCGGCTCCATCCGGCGAGCGGAAATTGGAACGGCTTCAAGCGCTCGATCGCCGCCTGCGCCAAAATGCCGAGGCCGAGGAAGCCTATTCTGCGGCCGGCCGCCTGCGGTGCAGTGAGGCTCTTCCAGACAGACTGTTTCTGCAGCTCCCGATAAGCGAGCATCTCCCGGTGGAGCGTCAGGACGCCAAGCGTGACGTATTCCTGCATCATCCGGATAATGCCGTCCTCGACCATGCGGACAACGGCTATATGCTCCGGCACGCTGTCCTGTTTGAGCTGATCGACGCCGGCGCCGATACAAAACAACACTTCCAGATTGCGGTAGCGCGAGATGTCGCCGGGGACCGTCCAGGTCAGGAGGTAGCGGATCTTGTCCGGATGCACCGGTTGGCCCTGCCCGACGAATTCCAGATCCGGAAGCGCGCGGGCAAAAATCTCCTGGAAAATCGCCCCGCGTGTGGCATCGGAGTTGAACAGGAATGCCATGGAAATCGCCTTCTTTCAACCTTCGGCAAGATGGGTGCCGAGTTCCTCGATCATCGTCTGGCATGCGGCGAGTTCGCCGACCTCGATGTATTCGTCGGGACGGTGCGCACGGCCGATATCCCCCGGGCCGCAGATGATGGAATCGATGCCGGCCTGCTGATAGAGCCCGGCTTCCGTGCCGTAGCTCACGGCGGCAAGCGGCTCCTGTCCCGTCAATTCCGTCAGCAGGCTTGCGAGTTCGCTGCCTTCGGGCAGCGCAAGTCCGGGGTAAGCGCTGAGCTCGTGCCAGCCGACCTCGAAGCCCTGATCTTTGAGAGCGGTGAGCCTGGCTTTTACCGGCTCGAGCAGCAATGACGGCGAGATGCCCGGCACGGCGCGGACCTCGACATCACAGGTGCAGCGATCCGGTATGATGTTGACCGACTGGCCGCCGGCAATGACACCGACCTGCAATGACGAGTAGGGTGGCGCGAAATCGTGGTGGAAAGGGCCGCTCGTCAGGGACCTGCCGTATTCGGCGACCTCTGTGATCAGATTGGCCATGGCATGAATGGCGTTCAGCCCGAGATCAGGACGGGAGGAATGACCTGATCGCCCGATCACCTCCAGCCGGACCGCTGCCTTGCCCTTATGCCCCCGCACCGCCTGCATCCGGCTCGGTTCGCCGATGATTGCACCCAGCGGGGCGTTGCACAGCTTCGGCAGCGCCGCGATCAGATGCGGCACGCCGCGGCTGCCGGCCTCCTCGTCATAGGAGAAGGCAAGGTGGATCGGCCGCCGCAGGTTCATGGCGGCAAGCTTCGGCAATGCGGCGAGCGCGCAGGCGAGAAATCCTTTCATGTCGGTGGCGCCGCGCCCGTAAAGCCTGTCTCCTTCAGCGCGCAGGACGAATGGGTCGGAACTCCATTCCGGTTCGCCAGCCGGGACGACATCCATGTGGCCGGACAGAATGTAACCTCGGCCTTCGCGCGGTCCGATAGTCGCGAAAAGGTTGTACCGGTCACCTTCCGGGCCAGGATGGACGGTAACCTCGGCTCCCGCCTTTCGGCAATAGTCGCCGATCCAGTCGGTGATCGCGCCGTTCGGCGTTCCGACAACGGAAGGGAACGCGATCAGCCTTGCGAGAATATCTATGACGTTCATGGGTGACCAAGTTGCCTTTGGAGTGGTCCAGATGCTAACCAGCCTAAGCAAAGGCAGGAGTTTTGCCTGCTGAGTGGGGCCCCGGTTCAGCTGAAGATTTCGAATTGTTGCGGCGAACAAGCCGATCCTGCCGGCCTTGATGTGCGATATTGTGACTTGGTTGCAATCGGCGCAGGATCAAGGACGCTGTCTACCTCCAGGGGAGTCTGGTGATCTGGCGAACGGAGCGGATACCCGAAAATGCAAAAATCAGTGCGGCTGAAATCGTTCGAATTGATTGCGCAGGATATCAACAGTGTCGATGTCAGCCTGCTTCACGCCCTGTCGATCGGCGTCGGCTGGCCGCACCGGCCCAAGGACTGGGATCTGCTGCGGCGCGCGGGCCGCGGCATCGTTGCAGTCGATGGGATCGGACGCGTCTTCGGAAGTGCGATGTGGTTTCCGCATGGCGAGGATTTCGCCACGATCGGGCTGGTGATCACCTCACCCCGCACGCAGGCGCAAGGGACCGGCCGATGGCTCATGGAGCAAGTATTCGAGCAGTGCGGCGATCGCAATCTGAGCCTGAATTCGACCCATGCGGCTTACAGGCTTTATGTTTCGCTCGGCTTTACCAAGGAAGCGATTGTCTATCAATACCAGGGAGATGTCACGCCCAAGCTCCCTCCCCTGCCGGAGCTGAACGGGCAGCTGGGCGAATTGTCAAATGACAATGTCGAGGAGATCAACGCTCTCGATACACGCGCTTTCGGCACCGATCGCGGCAAATTGCTGGCTTGGCTTGCCGAGGGTGCTTCCATTTGCACCCTCCGGCGGAGCGGCGAAATCGTCGGCTATTCCATGTGCCGCGAGTTCGGACGCGGCCATGTCGTCGGTCCGATCGTAGCAAGCAATGATGAGGACGCGATCCATCTTGCTGCCGTGCATCTCAAGGATCTGGCCGGTCGGTTCGCGCGCGTCGATACGCGGGAAAAAGGCCTGTTCGCCGAGTTCCTTCAACAAAGCCGGCTGGCCGTCTCGGAAACCGTGACGACCATGTCCAAGGGGCAACGCTTCCTGAACAGGAAGAATGGGGAACCGGCGGTTTATGGCTTGGCCGGCCATGCTGTGAGCTAGACAGTCGCTCTTCGATCACGTTTAAACGCTCCGCGCCCGGATTCCAAAGCGCGTTGCATCAAACCTGATCCAAGCGCCCGCGCTTTGGTCCTTTGTTTTATGCATGTCGTTACCCCCCCCCCGGAACCGCTGCACACGCCGGGCCACATGCATTAAGGATCGAAGTCAGATGCCAATTCATGAACTTGCCGCGCTCGGAGCGGCAACGTGCTGGGCCTTTACGGGTCTGATCTCGGCAGGCCCATCCGGCCATCTCGGCGCGCCTGCCTTCAACAGGGTCCGCCAGGTTTTCGTCACCGGTCTTCTGGCTCTTTACGTGATCGTCAGCGGATCCTGGCGTCAACTCGACGCGGCAAGCGTCGGTCCGCTGCTATTATCAGGACTGATCGGCATCTTCATCGGCGATACGCTGCTCTTTGCCACCCTGAACCGGCTTGGCCCGCGTCGCGCCGGCATCCTGTTCGCGCTCAATGCTCCGATTGCCTCGCTGCTCGGCTGGCTGGTGCTGGGGGAGGCGCTATCGTTTTCTGCGGTGGCGGGGATTGCGTTGACGGCCGCGGGCGTTTTTCTCGCCATCGTTTTCGGCAAGAGCCGATCACAGATCCATCAATGGGAGACGATCAAGGGGCCGCTGTGGATCGGCGTCCTGCTGGGGCTTGGCGCCGCGACGGGCCAGGCGGTCGGCTCCATCATCGCCCGGCCGGTCATGGTCAGCGGTATCGATCCTTTCGTCGCTTCGCTGCTTCGCGTCGGCATGGCGGCCCTTTGCCTGAGCATTCTGATCCAGTTGCCTGTCCAGTCGGTCAAACCGAAGGGGCCGCTCACCTTCAGGGTCGCAGCAATGACCGCCCTGACCGGGGTCATAGCCCTCGGCATGGGCATGACACTTCTGCTCTTTGCGCTCGCGGGCGGTAAGGTCGGTATCGTCTCGACGCTGTCGGCAACCTCGCCCGCGATTATTCTGCCGCTGCTGTGGCTCAAAGCCGGCGAACGCCCGGCCGGCGGCGCCTGGGCCGGCGCCGCTCTCGTGGTCGTCGGGATGGCTTTGATCTTTCTTCGGTGACAGAGAGCCGACGACGTCCTCCGGCGCGTCACGAGATCGCCTGCGAATGCCGCCGGCGCCAGGCGGCCGGCGCCTCGCCGGTGCGTTTGCGGAAGAAGCGGGAGAAATAGGCAGGATCCTCGAAGCCGATCTCGCCGGCAATATCTTCGACCGAGCGAACGGTAAACATCAGCAGACGTTTGGCTTCCAGCGTCCGCCGCTCCAGCAGCAATTCCTTGACGGACAGACCGAAGACTTCGCGCGCCGCCTTGTCGAGCAGATGCGGCGTGGTCGCAAGCAGATTGACATAGGCCCCTACTGGCCAGTCCTTTTTGTAGTGAAGGTCGACGGCCCGGCGCAGCGCAAGGCCGAGCGACACTACCGCCGAGGTCGACGGCAGGGCGACGTGGCCGCCGCCGATGCGGCCCATCAGCGACAGCACGACGGAGATCAGGCCGCTGAGCACCTTTTCGCCTTCCGCGCCGCGATCGCGATAGTCCTCGGCGACCATGTCGAGGAGTGTTTTGAGCTTGGCCCATACCGGATCCGCAGGCTGACCGGTCAGGAAGATCGGGAGATCGAGATTGAGCGCGACCTGCGGCACGATCGCGTTCAGCATGTCGTCCGAGACCGACACGACGATCGCGTCGGACTGCTCGTCGACATCGAAACCATGCACCACGTTGCTCGGCACGAAGCTCACGGCGGGAGCGGAAAAATTCCAAGTCTCCTCTTCGATCCGATAGGTTCCGCTTCCCTGAAACCAGTAGGTGATCTGTCCCATCAGTGGATGTTTGTGCGGCGAAACATGGCCGAAATGCAGGGTTTTTCGCTCCATCACCGTTTCGACATGCAGGAATCCCACATCGAGCGAGCGGCTCGGCTCGCCATAGACGAAAAAATTCGGAACGTCGCTTCGTGTCGCCATACCGGGAAAAGTACCAGCGAATTCCCTTCTTTGTCCATGGTGTGCCTGCCGGACCCGTTTTAGCTTCCGTCAATATTCCAAGGGAGGAACCTGACATGCGAGCTGAAGACCACCGCGGCGACAAGACCCGTCCGTTTACCGGCGCCGAATATCTCGCCAGCCTGCGCGACGGGCGCGAGGTCTATATCAACGGCGAGCGCATCGCCGACGTCACCAGCCATCCGTCGATGCGCAATTCCGCCCGCTCGATCGCGCGGATGTATGATGCGCTGCACGCCGAGAAGACCAAAGACCGCCTGACATCGCCGACCGATACCGGCAATGGCGGCTATACCCATAAATATTTCCGGGTGGCGAAATCCTCGGCCGAGCTCGTCGCCCAGCAGGGCGCCATCGCCGACTGGGCCCGCATGTCCTATGGCTGGATGGGCCGCACCGCCGACTACAAGGCGGCGCTGATGAATACGCTCGGCGCCAATGCCGACTGGTATGGGCCATTCAAGGACAATGCGCTCGCCTGGCACAAACGCGCCCAGGAGGCAGCACTGTTCATGAACCACGCGATCGTCAATCCGCCGATCGACCGGCACAAGCCGGCCGATGCCGTCAAGGACGTCTTCGTCCACATCACCAAGGAAACCGATGCCGGCATCTACGTCTCGGGCGCCAAGGTGGTGGCGACGTCTTCGGCGCTGACGCATTACAACTTCCTCGCCCAGAGCTCGGCGACAGTGACGGAAGATCCCTCGCTCTCGGTCATGTTCATCGTGCCGATGAATGCGTCGGGCATCAAGATGTTCTGCCGCGTCTCCTACGAGCAGACCGCCAACACGGTCGGTCAGCCCTTCGACTATCCGCTGTCGTCGCGCTTCGACGAGAACGATGCGATCCTGGTGCTCGACAACGTCTTCGTGCCCTGGGAGGACGTGCTGGTGTTGCGCGATGCGGCCAAGATCCTGTCGTTCCACCCGGCCTCGGGCTTCATGCACGGCTACTGCTTCCAGGGCTGCACGCGCTTTGCCGTCAAGCTCGACTTTATGGCGGGGCTGCTGGCCAAGGCGCTGCGGGCCACCGGCGGCGACGCCTTCCGCGGCAACCAGGCGGCACTCGGCGAGGTCATCGCGCTGCGCCACATGTTCTGGTCCTTTTCCAACGCCATGGCCCACAATCCGCAGCCATGGGCGAACGGGGCCGTGCTCCCGAACATGGAAGCGGCACTTTCCTACCGCACTTTCATGTCGGAGGCCTATCCGCGCGTCATCGAAACGGTGCGCAAGGTCGTGGCCTCGGGGCTGATCTATCTCCCCTCCTCCGCCAAGGATTTCGGCAATCCCGCGATCGACCGCTATCTCGCCCAATATGTGCGGGGCTCCAACGACATGGGCCATATCGAGCGCATCAAGATCATGAAGCTGCTGTGGGATGCGACCGGCACCGAATTCGGCGGGCGCCACGCGCTCTACGAACTCAACTATGCCGGTGCGCCCGAGGAGGTCCGGCTGCAGGTGCTGAAGGGTGCCGAGCGCGGCGGACGGCTGAAGGAGATGGAGGCGCTCGTCGACCAATGCATGAGCGATTACGACGAAACCGGCTGGACCGGCGACACCTGGCTGCCGCCGCTCGATGAAATATCGCCCGCCCGCAACGCGGCCGAATGAGGATACGGCCATGGAGGAGCAAGTCTCGAAAACCGAGTTCCGCAATGCGATGGCCAGGGTCTGCGCCCCGGTCAACGTCATCACGACCAACGGACCCGCCGGGCGCGGCGGGTTCACCGCCACCGCCATGTGCAGCGTCACCGACGAACCGCCGACACTGCTGGTCTGCATGAACGGCCGTTCGGCCCAATGCGGCGTCTTTCTCGAAAACCACCGCTTTTGCGTCAACGTCCTCGCGGATGACCACCAGGAGCTCGCCGGCTATTTCGCCGGCCGCCAGGCGGATATGGCGGCACGCTATGCCGCGGCGGAATGGGTCGACATGCCGTCGGGAAGCCAGGCGCTGGCCGGCGCCATGGTTTCTTTCGACTGCCGGCTGACCGAGGCGCGCCTGGTCGGCACGCATCATATTTTCATCGGCCAGGTCATTGGCATTCGCGCGCGGGCGGATGGCAATGCACTGCTTTACTTCGACCGCAACTATATCAACGTGCCGACGCAGGTGGGCAGTTTCGGAGGCTAGTGCATCGGGCCGACGCGTGGAGACAAAGTGTTAGAGCGCAGGGCGTCTGAAAAAACGTCCTGCCGGCCCACTATCGCAGCGTGACGTTCAATGTCGAGGGAGCACGGAATTCCCAGCCGCGAAACTGCACCGGGCCATCATCGCGGAGCGCGATCTCCGGCGAACGATCGATCAGATAGCGGAGCGCCGAGGTGATCTGCTGCCGGGCAAACCAGCGCCCTGCACAGAAATGATGGCCGAAGCCGAAGGCCGCATGACTTCCTTCGTTGCGGTGAATGTCGAAGCGCCCAGGATCCGTGAACCGGCTTTCGCAATGCGAGGCCGAGGCGAGCACGGCGGCGACCGGCTGGTTGGCAGGGATCGTCACGCCGCCGATTTCGACGGGCTGCGTCGTCTGCCGCGTTTGTGAACCGATTGGCGTCACCCAGCGCAAGCCTTCGTCGACGCCCCGCGGCAGAAGCGCATCGGGATTGCCCTTCACTTCGGCGAACTGTTCCTGGTTCTGCAGGAGTCCAGCCATGATCGAACCCGCTCCGTGACCAGGCTCCTGCATGCCGCCGAGCAGCAGGACTTTGAGCGTCGGCAGCACGAAGTCTATGGTGCGGGTCTCGCCCTCCGGCATGCCGTCATGCAGCATATGCGACAAAGCGGAATCATCCGGTTGTTCGATGAGCTTCTGCATCACGGGTGTTACGATCCCGGTGATTTCCATGCTGATCGCATCGGCAACGGCCTGCCGCTCGGGATCGCATTCGAAATTGATTGCCCCTTGCGCTAAGCCGAAGAACCAGCGCCTGAGCGTATCGAGATCGACATGGCCGAGCCCAAGTGAACGGGTGAGGCTGAGGATCGAAATCGGTTCGAAATAGTCCGACATCAGATCGCCGCCGCCGCTGTCGCGCAAACGGTCATGGTATTCCCGAGCGATCGGCAGGACCAGATCGTCCATATAGGCGGCAACACGCTTCGGATGATATTTCGGATCGACGCCGCTGCGAAGATTTTTGTGCACCGGACCGTCAGCGGTCAGGATGGTCGGTTTGCCCCAGCTCCGGTCGAGCGGCGAGCTTTCGACTGCGGCAGTAAAGATTTCCGGCGTCTTCGAGAGGTATTCGACATCCTTGAAACGCGTCACGAACCAGAGATTGACGGCGGGGATATAGGCGACCGGCATGTCCCGCCGCAATTTGGCATAGATCGGATAAGGGTCGGCTTCGAGGTCCTCGACCGTGATGGTTTCGGGGAAAGTCATGGGCAGCCTCCTCCTGCTGGCCGAAATTCCTGTTTCAGAGCTGCACCCACGCGGTTTTCAGATCGACATATTTATCCAGCGCATGCAGCGATTTGTCGTGGCCGTTGCCCGATTGTTTGACGCCGCCGAGCGGCACGCTGTTGTCGGCGCCGCCATAGGTGTTGACGTGCACGACGCCGGCGCGAATGCCGCGCACCATCCGATGGGCGCGCGACAGGTTCGATGTCCAGACGGCGGACGCCAGGCCATATTCCGTAGCGTTGGCGATCTGCAGGGCTTCCGCCTCCGTCTCGAACGGAATGACCGACAGGATCGGCCCGAAGACCTCCTCGCGGGCGAGCGCCATGGATGGCGTCACGTCGAAGACCGCCGGCCGCATATAATAACCGCCCGTCTCCTCCAGGATGCGGGCGCCGCCGGTGCGCAGCAAAGCACCTTCCGACAGGGCGTCGGCGACATGGCCAAGGTCTTTCCGCAGCTGGATCTCGCTTGAGATCGCACCCGCTTCGGTGGTGAGCTGCAAGGGATCTCCGACCTTCATGGCCGCGGCGATGCCGGCGACTTTTTCCGAAAATTCCTGATGGATCGATTTTTCCACAAGCAGGCGGGAGCCGGCAACGCAGACCTGGCCGGAATTGCGGAAGATGCCGTAGGCGGAAGTCTTGGCCGCCTGATCGAGATCCGGCGCATCGGCAAAGACGATGTTCGGCGATTTGCCGCCGAGTTCCAGATAGACGCGCTTCAAGTTGGAACGCGCCGAATATTCCAGCAGCCGGCGACCGACCGGACCGGAGCCGGTGAAGGCGAGCACATCGATATCCATGTGCAGCCCGAGGGCTTCGCCGCTGACGGCGCCACGCCCGGTGACGACGTTGAGCACGCCATCCGGCAGGCCTGCCTCCGCGCAAAGTTCGGCGAGCCGCAGCAGCGTCAGCGATGCGCCCTCTGCCGGTTTCAGCACCACGGAATTGCCGGCCGCAAGGGCCGGCGCAATCTTCCAGGCGCCGATCATCATCGGGAAATTCCACGGCACGATGGCGGCGACAACACCTATGGGCTCACGGTGAACGAGGCCGAGAATGTTGTCGGCCGTCGGGGCGATCTCGCCATAGACCTTATCGATCGCCTCGGCATAATAGCGGAAGGTGCCGGCGGCACTGCCCGGCTCGGCTTTCAGCGCCATCGAAATTTCGGTGCCGTTGTCGCGCACGCCGAGAACGGCGAGTTCCAGCGCGTTCTTCTCGATCAGCTCGGCGATCTTCAGCAGCACCTTCTTGCGCTCGGCCGGTGCCGCCCGCGACCAGCTGCCTTTGTCGAAGGCGCGCCGCGCCGCCCTGACCGCCTGATCAACGTCTGCGGCGCCGGCATCGGCAATGGTCGTCAGCTTTTTTCCGTCGATCGGCGAAATGACGTCCATCGTCGCTCCGCTGACGGCCAAGCGCCAGGCGCCATCGATGAACAGCGATTGGGATGGAACGGGCTGCGTCCGCAACTGATCGATCTTGTCCTGCATCTCATGCCCTCAAGTAAAAGGGTGGCGGAGATGATCCGCCACCGTTGATCGGTTTTTGTCAGGCTTCCTGCCCGGCGCCAAGCCGGGCAAATCCGACCGCGTCCGCCGACTTCAGACGCGCTGCGGCAAACAATCCGACGACCCCGGCGATCAGCACGAGACCCGGCAGGAACACGCCGAGCGCGCCATTGGCGCCGGCGATGGCGCCGAAATTCGCCGAGATATAATAGACCAGCGCCAGCAGGATCAGTCCCGTGACGACAGGCAGCACCTTGACGGCCAGCACATTACGCTCGAGCCCCGGATTGCGGCTGAAGAAGACGACGATCGAGAAGGCGGTGAACGCCATCAGCAGGATGATGGCGAGCGTCGCCACATTGGTGAGCCAGGAGAAGAGCGCCAGCACCGGATCCTGACCCGTCGCTGCAAAGAGCGCGACCACGAGCACGGCAATGACGGTCTGGATGATCGAGCCGACATGCGGGCTTTGGAAGACCGGATGCGTCACGCCGACCGACTTCGGCAACAGACCTTCGCGGCCGGCGACATACATGTAGCGGGCGACACCATTGTGGAAGGCAAGGACGCCGGCAAACAGGCTGGTGATGAAGAGAACGCTCATCACGACGGTGATCCAGTGACCGACATAACGCTCGGCAAGGCCGAAGAGGAAGGTTGTGGGATCGGCGAGGCCCTGCAGTTCGGGCACGAGCTTGTCGGCGCCGGCGCCGTTCACCATCAGCCATGACGTCAGCATGTAGAAGAGGCCGATGATCAGCACGGAAATATAGGTGGCGCGCGGTACGGTCTTGTGCGGTTCACGGGCTTCCTCGCTGTAGATGGTGGTTGCCTCGAAGCCGATGAAGGCGGCGAAGCAGAACAGGATGCCGATCGCCGGCGTTCCGCTCCAGAAGGCGGTGGGCGTGAAGGGGGTGGCGGACAGGCCGCTGTCCCCGCCCTTGGCCAAGATCGCAGCGTCGATGACGAGGACGACGAGATATTCGAGAATGACGAGAACCATCAGCACCTTGGCCGAAAGATCGACCCGCCGGTAGCCGAACACGGCGACGAAGGCGATGCCGATATAACTCCAGACCCACCAGGGAAGGTCGAGGCCGATCTGCTCGGCGAAAAAGCCCCTGGTCGCCGCACCGAAGAGGCCGAGAACGCCGACCTGCATGGCGTTATAGGCGAGGATCGCGATCAGCGCCGCCGCCCCGCCCATCAGGCCGCCGAGGCCCTGGGCGGTATAGGCATAGAAGGCGCCGGCATTGCGGATATGGCGCGCCATGGCGACATAGCCGACGGCAAACAGCAGCAGGATGGCGGTGACCAGCAGGAAGGTCAGCGGAATGCCCGGCCCGTTGCCGAGCATCATCGACAGCGGCACGCCGCCGGCAACCGCCGTCAGCGGTGCTGCGGCCGAAACCACCAGGAAGGTCACGGCGCCGACGCCGAGACTGTTCTTGCGCAGCTGATTCTCAGCCGGGCTTTGCGAATTTTGCGTATTCATCTGCCTTCGTTCCCCTTGTTTAAGAGCATCCGATCATCGCTGCGATTGCACGCAGGCGACCTCCACCAGAACCGGACTGACGAGCGGGCGTTTTGGCTTTTGTTGATTTTACCGCCGTCAGCGCTTATGGTTCATTATTTGAACCTTAGCTTCAAATATAGACTTGCAAACAATGCCGGCCTCTGTCAAGTTAATTCGCATGTTAAGTATCTTGGGTCGCTGCTATCGTGCCGCGATGCAGGGTTTGCGGGCTGATTTGGCGGCTGGCGTAAAGCCGGATGCGACAAGCCGGGACATGAACCCACCCCAAGAGGAAGAATGATGAGCACGATCGGAAAGGCGCTTTCATTGCTGGACACCCTGTCACGGCTGGACAAGGAGGTGGGGCTGACCGACATCGCCCGCCTGTGTTCGCTCGACAAGGCGACGGCACGACGCTTTCTGGTGGAACTGGAAAAACACGGTTTCGTCGAGCAGGATCCCGATAGCCGCCGCTACCGGATCGGCTCGGCGCCGGTTCGCCTCGCCCGCATTCGCGAGGCCCGCTATCCGTTCCTGCGGGTCGCCGTGCCCTTCATCAAGATGCTTGCCGAATCCTCGGCGGAGACGGTGCATCTCTCCGAATTCTCCGGCGGCAGGCTGTCGACGATCCATGTGGAAGATCCGCCGCGGGCGCACCGCATCATCGTCGATGTCGGCAGCATCCTGCCCTTTCACGCCACTGCATCGGGCCTGGCTTTCCTCGCCTTCTGCCCGCCGGCGGAGATCGGCGAGGCGCTGCGAAAGCCGCTCGAAAAATTCACCGACCATACCGTCGTCGACCCGCAGCAGGTGCGTGGCCTGCTCGATGAGACGGCCGCGCGCGGCTTTTCCATCAGCCACCAGGGGCTGGAAGCCGGCGTCATCAGTGCCGCCGCACCCGTGCGTGCGCCGGACGGCCGGCCGATCGGCTGCGTGGCGATCGCCGCCCCGCTCTCGCGCACCACCAAGACCGCCATTCACGAATTCGGCGCGCAGGCCATCGCTGCCGCCGACGGAATTTCAGAAAAATACTACGGCTCGGAAAGGCTCACGGGAACCAGTCCAAAAACCAGGAGGAGAGAGTGATGAGCCCTGCGGCTCCCTCGCCAAAGATACTTGTCATCGGAACCGGTGACACCAAATGCGACGAACTGCAATTCATGGCCTCCGTCATCGAGGAAGCCGGCGGCCGGCCTGTTATGGTCGATGTCAGCATTCTCGGCGATCCGCCCTATGTTCCTGATTATTCGAAGCACGACATCGCCAAGGCGGCTGCGACCTCGATTGCGGCGATAACTGAAAGCGGTGATGAAAACAGCGCCATGGCCGCCATGGCCAGGGGTGCCGCAGCGCTGACCAGCCGGCTTCACAAGGACGGGCTGGTCGACGGAATCATCGTGCTCGGCGGCTCGATGGGCACGGATCTGGCACTCGACGTCGCTGCCGTCCTGCCGCTCGGCGTGCCGAAATTCGTGGTCTCGACCATCGCCTATTCCCACCTGATCCCGCCCGAGCGCATCGCGCCCGACCTGATGATGATCCTCTGGGCCGGCGGCCTCTACGGCCTCAACAGCATCTGCCGTTCGGTGCTGTCGCAGGCCTGCGGCGCGGTCGTCGGCGCCGCCCGGCACGGAACCAGACCCGATCGTGCCCGTCCGCTGATCGGCATGACCTCGCTCGGCTCCTCCTGCCTGAAATATATGAAGTATCTGCGGCCCGAACTGGAAAAGCGCGGCTATGACGTTGCCGTCTTTCATTCCACCGGCATGGGCGGCCGCGCCTTCGAAGCCATCGCCGCGCAGTCAGGCTTTGCCGCCGTCTTCGACTTCTGCATCCAGGAGGTCAGCAATCACCATTACGGCACGGTGGTGACCTCGGGGCCGGATCGGCTCGAAAATGCCGGCCGCGCCGGTATTCCGCAGATCGTCGCCCCCGGCGCCGTCGACATGGTCGATCTCCAGGCCTGGCAGACGCTGCCTGATATATTTGCCGACCGTCCCTACCATGCCCATAACCGGCTGATCGGGTCGGTGACGACCTCGCCGGAAGGCCGGCGGGAGGTCGCTCGGCTGATCGGACAAAAGCTGGAACGGGCCGACGCCAAGACCGCCTTCCTGCTGCCGACCGAAGGGCTGCAGGAATGGGACAAGCCGGACGAGCCGCTGCACGATCCGGAAGGCCTCGCCGCTTTCCTCGCCGAGATGCGCCGCATTGTCCCGTCCTCCGTCACTTTTCAGGAGGTCGACGCCCACATCAATTCTCCCGACTTTTCGGCCGCAGCCCTTGCCGTTTTCGACAGCTGGGTGGCCGAGGGCATCATTCCGGAAGGACGGCCATGACAAGCGAACGCGCCCTCATCCTCGATTTCGGCGGTGTCGTCACCCGCACGCTGTTCGAGACGCATGAGATCACCGAGCGGACGCTCGGCCTTCCCCAAGGCTCGCTCACCTGGCTCGGGCCGTTCGACACGGCGACCGACCCGCTCTGGGTGAAAATGCAGAACCGCGAGATCACCGAACGTGATTACTGGCTGACGCGCGCCGGCGAAATCGGCCGAATGGTCGGCGAGAGCTGGACCGACATGCAGACCTTCGTGCGCCGCGCCCGCGGTGCCGAACCCGAGCTGGTGCTGCGGCCTGAGGCCCGCGACGCCATTCTGCGCGCCAGGCAAGCGGGGTTGAAGCTCGCGATCCTGTCGAACGAGCTCGATCTTTTCTACGGCGCCGAATTCCGCCAGCGCTTCCCGCTGATCGACCTCTTCGACGTTATCGTCGATGCCACCTACACCCAGATCCTCAAGCCCGATCCGCGCGCCTACGAGCAGGTGCTTTCCGAACTCGGACTGCCGCGAGAGGCCTGCGTTTTCGTCGACGACCAGAAGAAGAACATCGAAGGCGCCGAAGCCGTCGGATTGCCGCATGTGCATTTCGACGTCACCCGCCCTGCCGAAAGCTATGCCCGCGCCCTTGCGATGCTGGGCCTCTGAACGAGAGGAATTGAGATGCGTGAAACCAACTTCATAATCGAAAACAACGCTCGCCACATGTGGCACCCGATGGCCCATCCAGCCGAGATGCAGGCCCAGCCGCCGCGCATCATCAACTCCGGTGAGGGCGTCGAAATCGTCGACATCCAGGGCAAGAAGGTGCTGGATGCCGTGGGCGGTCTCTGGAACGTCAATCTCGGCTATTCCTGCGAGCCGGTGAAAAAGGCGATCCGCGACCAGCTCGACGAGCTGCCCTATTATTCGACATTCCGCGGCACCACGAACTCACCGCTGATCGAGCTCTCCTACGAGCTTGCCGAATGGTTCAGGCCGGACGGATTGAGCCGCTCCTTCTTCACCTCGGGCGGCTCGGATTCGGTCGAGACGTGCCTGCGGCTTGCCCGGCAATATCACAAGATCAACGGGCAGCCGGAGCGCACCAAATTCGTCGCGCTGAAGAAGGGTTATCACGGCACGCATTTCGGCGGCGCCTCCGTCAACGGCAATCAGAACTTCCGCCGCAATTACGAGCCGCTGCTTCCCGGCGTCTTCCATCTGTCGGCGCCCCTTGCCTATCGCAACCCGTTCGGCACCACCGATGATGCCGAGATCGCGGCCGCCATCGGCCGGCTCTTCGAGGACGAGATCGCCTTCCAGGGTGCCGATACCATCGCCGCCCTGATCGTCGAACCGGTACTCGGCGCCGGCGGTGTCATCGTCCCGCACGAGACCTTCCTGCCGCTGATGCGCGAGATCTGCGACCGCCACGGCATCCTGCTGATCGCCGACGAGGTCATCACCGCTTTCGGCCGCACCGGCGCCTGGACGGGATCGCGCCTCTGGGGCGTCAAACCGGATCTGATGTCGACCGCCAAGGCGATCACCAACGGCTATTTCCCCTTCGGCGCCGTCATGATCTCAGACAAGGTGGCCGAAGTGTTCGAAGGCAGCAAGGGCGCGTTCGGCAGCATCGGCCACGGCTATACCTATTCCGGCCATCCGACGGGTGCGGCCGCCGCGCTTGCGACCTTAAAGGAGACGAAACGCCTGAACGTCGCCGCCAATGCCGCCGTCCGCGGAGAGGAACTCATTGCGGGCCTCAGGAGGTTGCAGGACAAGCATGAGCTGATCGGCGACGTGCGCGGCAAGGGCCTGATGTGCGCGCTCGAACTCGTCAGCAACCGGGAGAAGAAAAGCGCCGCATCGAAGGATGTGATGCAGAAGGTGCAGGATGCCGCCTATGAGGCCGGCGCGCTGGTACGCACCTCCGGCGCCAATGTCATCATGTCGCCGCCGCTGATCGTCACGGCAGGGGACGTGCAGACGATCCTGACGGCGCTCGACGCCGGCCTTGCCGCCGCGGGAGCCTGATCATGTCCGATAACGCTGCCCTTATCGCGCGCCGCGAGCGGCTTCTCGGCCGCAACATGTCGCTCTTTTATGACGACCCGATTCATCTGGTGCGGGGCGAAGGCGTCTGGCTGTGGGATGCCGACGGCCGCCGCTATCTCGATTGCTACAACAATGTGCCGCATGTCGGCCATTGCCATCCGCGTGTGGTCGAGGCAATCACCCGGCAGGCGTCGACGCTGAACACCCATACGCGTTACCTGCATGAAGGCATCCTCGATTATGTCGAACGCCTAACCGCGACCTTCGACGCGACCCTCGACGCGGCGATCCTGACCTGCACCGGCAGCGAAGCGAACGACGTGGCGCTGCGCATGGCGCAAGCGGTGACTGGCAAGACCGGCGTCATCGCCACCAACCACACCTATCACGGCAATACGGCGGCCGTATCGCAGCTCTCGACCCGCATGCCGCCGGTCGGCGGCTTCGGCGGTCATGTCAGGCACGTGCCGGCGCCCGACAGCTACCGCCCGCTCGGCGGCGAAGGCGGTGACGCCTTTGCCGCAGTCTTTGCGGCCGAAGTCGAGGCGGCGATCGCCTCGCTGCAGGAAAGCCCGCATGGGTTTTCCGCACTGATCATCGATCCGTTCTTTGCCAATGAAGGCTTTCCGGATCAGCCGCGGGGCTTCCTCGACAAGGCGGTGGCGGCGGTGCGCAAGGCCGGCGGCCTCGTCATCACCGACGAGGTGCAGCCCGGTTTCGGCCGCACCGGCTCTGATATGTGGGGCCATCAGCGCGCCGGCATCGTTCCCGATATCGTGACGCTCGGCAAGCCGATGGCGAACGGCCATCCCGTCGGCGGCGTCGTTGCCAATGCCGATGTGCTGAACGCCTTCCGCAAGGCCTTCCGCTATTTCAATACCTTCGGCGGCAATCCGGTCTCCTGCGCCGCCGCCATGGCGGTGCTCGACGTGATCGAGGACGAGAGGCTGATCGAGAACGCCCGCGATGTCGGCGAATATACCTGCGACGCCTTCAAGCGGCTGGCGCAAAAACATGCGATCATCGGCGACGTGCGCGGCGGCGGCCTTTTCATGGGCATGGAATTCGTGCTGGACCGGGCGACGAAGGAGCCGGCCGTGGCTCTTGCGAGCCGGATCGTCAACGAGATGCGCGAACGCGGCGTGCTGATGGGCAAGATCGGCATCCATCAATCCGCCACCAAGATCCGCCCGCCAATGCCTTTCTCGCGGGAGAATGCCGATCTGATGTTGTCGGTCTTCGACGACGTGCTGTCGGGGCTGTGAGCGGCTCGATGAGCGAAAACGAATTCGCACGGCTGATGGATGCTCTCCCCGGGAGAGCGAAGGAAGCGCTTCAGCATTGGGGCCTGGCCGACCAGACGCCGAAACTGCTGAAATTCCGCGAGAATGCGGTGTTTCAGGTTCGTCTGGCCGACGGTAAACCCGCAGCCCTTCGGCTGCATCGACCCGGATATCACGACGATCGCACGCTCGCTTCGGAACTGCAGTGGATGGCAGCGCTCGCCGCGGGTGGACTGCGGGTTCCGGCACCAATTCCCACCCTGGACGGCCGCAATCTCGTGACCTTGCCGGCCACCCCGGCTTTTGCCACTCAGCATGCCGATATCGTGAGCTGGATGAGCGGCGAGGAACTGGGCCGTTCCGGCGTGCCGCTTGATCATTCGCCCGACCGCATCAAGGCAATTTTTGGCCGGATCGGTGAAGCGATGGCCGAACTCCACACCATTTCCGACCGATGGACGCCGCCTGCATCCTTCACCCGCCCGGCATGGGATTTCGATGGGTTGCTGGGCGAGAACCCGTTCTGGGGCAGGTTCTGGGACTGCCAGGGACTGACACCGGAAATGGCAGGACGGCTCGTGGATTTGCGGGCGTTTCTTGGCGAGAAGTTGAGATTGGCCGAGCGGTCCGGGCTCGACTACGGCCTCATTCACGCCGACCTGGTGCGCGAAAACGTGCTCGTCGGCGCCGACGGCGTCGAGTTCATCGATTTCGACGATGCAGGCTATGGCTGGCGCATGTTCGACATCGCCACCGCGCTTCTCAGAAACCGGCACGAGCCCTGCTATGAGCAGCTCTCCGACGCGCTCATCGCCGGCTACCGCAAACGCCGGCCGTTGTCGGATGCAACGCTCGAAACGCTGCCGCTCTTCCTGCTCTTGAGAAGTCTCACCTATATCGGCTGGGTCGGCGATCGCCTGGATATGCCGAACGCGGAAGAGCGCCTGAGCCGGTACGTCAGGGAAGCAATGGAGCTTGCGGCGGCAATTCGCTGATGCCTGTCGCCAGGAGCGTACTGCGGCCTTGGGCGAAATTTACTCAAGAGCAGGATGATCTTGGCCTCGAGATCACCCTGCTCTGCGAGGGCGCGCCTCGGAATTGCCGATGCATCCGGTGCCTCCTGCCGGATCAGCCTCCCATCGACGCCATCTTCAAGGCGTCAATGCGTTCAGGGGCGGAATGCGCCCTGCCCAGGGGCGGGCTTCTTCGAGCTGGGCGGCGAGTGAAAACAACAGCCCCTCTCGGCCGAAGCCGGCAGCAAAGTGCATGCCGATCGGCAGGCCTTCCGGCGACCAGCAAAGCGGAACCGACATGGCCGGCTGGCCGCTCGCATTGAACAATGAGGTAAAGGGAGAGAAGCTGTGGAAACGGTCGATCAGATCCGGCAGCGTCTCGCTGTCGTTCATATCGAAGCTGCCGAGCAGCTGCGGTGGTTTTGCAAGCGTCGGTGACAGCAGGACATCGCAATCCTCCAGCAGCCGGCCCATGCGGCGGCCGAAGGCATGGATGTAATCCACTGCCGCAGCGTAGCCTGCACCGGAAACTTCGCCCTTTTCTCGCAGGATGATGCGCGTGCGCGCTTCAAGCGCGTCGCGATCGACCGGCCGGCCGCCCATCTGTTCGATCACGCCGATGAAATTCTTGGTTTGGGCGCCGATGATCGTGAAGACGTGATCGTAATATTCGATCGCATCCACCGGCAGCGTCATT
The DNA here is from genome assembly GCF_030053155.1 of Rhizobium sp. BT03. Taxonomy (NCBI): domain Bacteria; kingdom Pseudomonadati; phylum Pseudomonadota; class Alphaproteobacteria; order Hyphomicrobiales; family Rhizobiaceae; genus Rhizobium; species Rhizobium sp. BT03. The sequence goes on along the minus strand of NZ_CP125644.1, from coordinate 15,867 downwards.
GTCTCGACATGATGACCGAGCGCCTCACAGAGCTCGGCGGCATCCTCGACCGCCTGCAGGCATTGGCTGTTGGTTGCGAAGGGATCGAGCCGCGTGACCAGGCCGATGCGCAGGCGAGCGGGTCGTTTCGAACAGCAGGAGAGAAGACTGTCTTCATCATGGGGGGCGGCATAGGGCGCGCCGGTATCCATCCCGCTCAAGGCATCGAGCATTGCGGCGCTGTCGCGCACGGAAATCGACATGATATTGTTGCATCCCATGCCGGCCCAGCCTTCGCCGATCATCGGCCCCATGGGCACCCGGCCCCGGGACGGCTTCAGGCCGAATATGCCGCAGCAGGATGCGGGTACGCGCAGCGATCCGCCGCCGTCATTGCCGAAGGCGAAGGGGATGGCTCTGGCAGCCACCAGCGCCGCCGATCCGCCGCTGGAGCCGCCGGCCGTATGCTCAAGCGACCAGGGATTGGCGGTTTTGCCGAAAAGGCGGCTTTCCGTCGTGTAGGAGGTGCCGAATTCCGGCGATGTCGTCGTGGCGAGGATCGAGATGCCGGTCGCCCGGCCGCGTCTCACCACCTCCGCATCGAAAGGGGCGACCGTGGCTCTGCCGATCAGCGAGCCGTTGGTCATCCTTGCGCCGGCAACCGGCATGAAGAGATCTTTGACCACCGTCGGCACGCCGTCGAAAACGCCGCCCGGCGCGGATGCCGCCGTCGTTGCCATCGCATCGTCGCCGAGATCGTCGACGATTGCATTCAGGGCCGGATTGACCCGGCGAATGCGCGCAACCGCCTCGCTGGTAACGCTCCGGCGTGCGAGACGGCCGCTGCGGATGGCTGCGGCGAGCGCAAGACCATCCGGGGGCGCGAGACGTGACAAGTCGTTCATGCTGAATACCTTTCCTCGATGTGAAAAATGCGCCGGAGCGCCCGCGACGCGCCGGCGCAAGGCCGCGTCGAGCCGTCAGGAGCGGAGCGCCCGCCGTCCCTTTTCGCGGCGGAGGAGCCAGACACCGGCCCAGACGAGCGCTGCGGCCAGAACGACGCCGGCCCAGAGGTTGATCGCCGCGGGAATTCCCTCCGGCGTCCCCCCGAAGCCTTGCGCGAAAGCCAGGATGATGAGCGGGCTTGCGAATTGCCCGAGATAGAGCGCCGAGGTGAAGCCGCCGACGCCGCGCGCCCGATAGCGGGCGGACAGTGTCTGCAGCAGCGGCAGCATGGCGTTCGGCACGAGAAAGCCGGCGCCGAAACCATGAACCGCGACTGCGAGCATGACGGCGGCATAACTTCCGGCACTTGTCAGCAGCCATAGGCCGAGCGCCAGCAGCGAAAGCAGGAGGACATTCACGCCTGGAGTGCCGAGACGCCGGCGGGCAGCAGGCCAGGCGAGCGACCCGGCAAGCGTGGCGAGCAGCCCGAGGCCGGTGCAAAGACCGATGAGGGACGACGAGGTCGTGCCGAGCGCGACCAGAAGCCCGGGCGCCATGACAGGCACGATGAAGCTTGCGACCATGCCGATGAAGACCAGCAGGTAGGAAGCCGTGACGGCGCCGAGGATGCTTGTACGCGAGAACGTATATTCCCGCACGTCCTGCTCGGCGCGCCGCGCCGGCTCCCACAGCGTTCTGACGATGAAGGGAAGCAGAAGCAGCGGCAACAGGTACAGATAGAACGGGTAGCGCCAGTTCGTCTCGCCGGCGGCACCTCCCAGCACGAAGAAGATCGAACCGACGATGCCGATCGTCACCACTTGACGGTTGACGTAACGCGAGCGGTCCTCGCCGGTCCAATAGTCGGCAATCAAGGTCGTGCAACTGGTCATGATGATCGCTTCGGCGCAACCAAAGGCGAGGCGGGCGGCAAGCAGGCTGCCCAGATCATCGAGCATCGCCGGCAGGAAGCCGAAGAAGGCATAGAGAAGGCTGCCGACGATCAGCATCGTCTTGCGGCCGAGCCGATCGGCAAGGAAGCCGGCAGCCGGAGCAAAGAGCGCGATCGCAAGCGCCGGCCCGGTGGCGACGAGTGGAACCAGTTCGGCCGCCCGCGGCGAAGATGGCGCGAATTCCGCCGCAAGCTTGGGCAGCATCGGCGCGATCATGACGGCGCCCATGATCGTCAGGCTGCTCGCAATCTGAATTACGAGACCCTGCTTCGGTCCTGCTTGACGGTCGGCGATGCCGGGCAAAGAAGAAAGATTCATCCCAACCTCCTTAGAAAGCCATGCCGATGCGGAAGGCGACATTGACCCCTTCCGCCCGGTTCTCGGCGGCAAATTCGCGGTAGGCGTGCAGGCTCATCACCGGCAGGCCGGGTTCGAAGAAGCTGATGGCGGGTCCGAGAGCCATGACGCGCCCACGATTGCCGTCGCCGGCCGCCGGTCCCGTATCATCGCTGAGCTGCTGGTAGAAATATCCGCCGGCCCCGAGGGTCCAGGGACCGAAATGCTGACCGACGGCGAATTCCTGTTTGTATTCGATGCCGCTGGTATAGTCGGTATCCGGGTTCTCGGTGTTGAAGTTGAGCTCGACTCGCGAGGAGATCTCAAAGCCGCCGTCGGTCAGATAGGTAAGGCCGACGAGGGGAGCGATCGCCCAATGGTTGGTGCCGACATTGAAGGGCTCATTGACGTCATAAGAGCCCGTCGGCGCCTGAACCTGCAGGCTCGCATTGACGAAAAGATTGGGTGGTGCGTTCCACTGCAGCATCAGTGGCATGATCTGGATATCGCCAAGTGCGAAATCCTCGCCCGCCAGCGTGAACGGCCCGCCCGGCGTCGGCACCGTGAGACTGCCGTTGATGTCCATCAGCGGAATGATGGTGCCGAAGCCGACCGAGGCGCCGAAGAGTTCGGTCTCGCTCATGTGGATGTAGGCGAGACCGATCGTTTTGACCGTCAGGTCGAAATCGTTGTCGATCCTGTCGCCTCTGCCGTTCTTGACGACATCGGCGGAATAGTAGGCCGCTCTGACGCCGACCGTCCCGAAGGGCGTTGAAGGCGGGAGCATGCCGGCGCCGAAGTCGGTGACGCCGAATGGCGTGATCGTCGCGCCGTTCTCGGCGGCAAAGACGCCGGGTACGAAACAGAAGGCATTGAAAATCGCGGCACCCGCGGCAAGGCCGAGGGCGCATCCATATGCGCTGGTCTTCATGATAAGGTTCCCCTGCTGGTCTCTTCTGAACCAGTTCGGGGATTTTAGAAGATCAGCGTCCCCAGGCGTTATCCGTTTTCGGCACGGCCGGAAAACTTTGCCACACCGGCAGACCTTTCCCGTCGCGCAGCGTTGCCGAGGGGAGTTCGCCGAAGTGTTTTCGATAATCTTCGGCAAACCGGCTCCAGTGCCAGAATCCCCAGCGGGCGGCGATATCTCCGATCGAGACGCGGGTGCCGAGCCGGGCGTGGTCGCGAAGCTCGCGACGCACGCGATTGAGTCGGATGGCCCGCAGCACATGGGTCGCGCTCTGGCCGTAAGAGCTCAGGAAGCAATTCTGCAGATGGCGCCGGCTGACGCTCAGCCGCCGGCAGATCCCGCCGATATCGAGGGTCTCCGAAGCGTCGGCAAGCGCCAGCGCCCGCGCCTGATCGGCGGTGGTCTTGCGCGGCGTGTCCTCGCGCGGCTCGACCGATACAGATGCGGCCAACGCTTCCACGATATGCTCGATGATTGCCCCCTCAATCTCGCGGCGGGCGTTCTCGAAGGTCAGTACTGCCGGCCGTTGCGAAATCTCGCGGAAAAGATCCCGAAACAATGCTTGCAAGGCGTGGAGCCGAGACGGCGCAATCACCAATATTTCCCGCTGCCGAAGGCGCTGCGCCAGCGCGGCATGGCCGAGAGCCTCTGCCTCCAGCGCAAACCACTGCCGATCGAGTGCGATGCAGATAAGGTTGAGTTCGACGGGTGTCACGAGTTCCGGCAGGTCCTGTCCGTCGGCAAGCAATCCAGACGGATAGGCGATCGGCCGCCCGCCCGTCCAGCCGTTTCCCGACGCGGCCAATGGCAGGCTGAACACGACCGATCCGGCCCAGCCGGCGCCGCGCTTCAACAGGGCGCGGTTGGTGCGCTCGCGGATCAATTGAACATGCTCGAAGCGAGTTTGAAACAAATGGCTCTCGAAGCGGCCTGCCGACAGTTGAAGACATTCGAGCTGCCAGCCGCTGATCGCCATGCCATGCTCGCACGCATCATGCTGCAGGCGCGTCGCGGCCTGCAGCATCTGTGCCGCACTCGTCTGCGGTTCCTTGCTCTTCATGCCTCCCCTCCCTCCCCGGACGGTCGAGGAAAGAAAACATGTTAAGTAATTTTTTGCAACAGATGCTTGACATCTCCGGCAAATTTATTAACGTGTTAAGTAAATTCAGATCTGGGAGGATCGATGCCGCATCTCACCATCGAATATTCGGCCAATCTCGAAGGCCGCGCCGATATCGGCGCGCTCTGCGGGACGCTGCTGAAGACAGTGCTGGAGACGGGCCTGTTCGAAATCGGTGCGGTGCGCGTGCGTGCCCTTCGCGCCAATCATTATGCGATTGCCGATCAGCTTGCCGAAAACGCCTTCGTCGACCTGAACTTCCGCATCGGCAAGGGCCGCACGGCCGAGGAGAAGAAGCGCACCGGCGAGGCGATCTTCGCGGCGGCGGCGGACGTCCTCGGTCCCCTCTTCGAGACGCCGCATTTCGCGCTGTCGCTGGAGATCCGCGAGATCGATGCTGAGCTGAGCTGGAAGAAAAACGCCATCCATCCGCGGCTGCGCGGCAAGTGACAAACCCGCCTTGCGGGACGGGACAACATCAGGAAAATCGACGATGCCGACATTGCAGGAAAATATCGCAAAGGCCGAAACCTACCTTGCCCGCTTCAAGGAGCGCGGCGTCCTCAACCGCATCGGCGGCGAGGATGTGACAGGCGGTGACGGCGCGACCTTCGAGACCCTCTCGCCGGTCGATCTGAAGCCGCTCGCCACCGTCGCCCGCGGCAACGCCGCCGATATCGACCGCGCCGCCAGGGCCGCCAAATCAGCCTTTGGCGAATGGGCCGCCATGCCGGGCGATGCGCGCAAGAAGCTGCTGCATAAAATCGCCGACGCCATCGTCGCGCGCGCCGAGGAGATCGCCTTCGTCGAATGCATGGATACCGGCCAGTCGCTGAAGTTCATGGCCAAGGCGGCGCTACGCGGTGCGGAGAATTTCCGCTTCTTCGCCGACCGCGCGCCTGAGGCCCGCGACGGCAAGGCGCTGCGCGCCGACGGCCAGGTGAACGTGACGACGCGCGTGCCAATCGGCCCGGTTGGCATCATCACGCCGTGGAATACGCCCTTCATGCTGTCGACCTGGAAGATCGCGCCGGCGCTTGCCGCCGGCTGCACCATCGTCCACAAGCCGGCCGAATTCTCGCCGCTGACGGCCCGCCTGCTCGTCGAGATCGCCGAAGAGGCCGGCCTGCCCAAGGGTGTGTGGAACCTCGTCAACGGCTTCGGCGAAGACGCCGGCAAGGCGCTGACCGAACATCCGCTGATCAAGGCGATCGGCTTCGTCGGCGAAAGCCGCACCGGCTCGATGATCATGAAACAGGGCGCCGACACACTGAAGCGGGTGCATTTCGAACTCGGCGGCAAGAACCCGGTCGTCGTCTTCGCCGACGCCGATCTCGAGCGCGCGGCGGACGCCGCCGTCTTCATGATCTATTCGCTGAACGGCGAGCGCTGCACCTCGTCCTCGCGCCTGCTGGTCGAAGACAGCGTCTATGACAGGTTCACCGCGCTCGTCGCCGAAAAGGCACGGCGTATCAAGGTCGGCCATCCCCTCGATCCAGAGACGGTCATCGGCCCGCTCATTCATCCCGTGCACGAAAAGAAGGTGCTGGAATATATCGCGATCGGCCGGTCCGAAGGCGCAACGCTTGCCGCCGGCGGAGAGAAGTTCGATGGCCCGGGCGGCGGTTGCTATGTCTCTCCCACCCTCTTTACCGGCGCCGACAACAGGATGCGCATCGCCCAGGAGGAAATCTTCGGGCCGGTGCTGACCGCCATTCCCTTCAAGGACGAGGCCGATGCGCTGGCGCTCGCCAACGACGTCCAGTACGGGTTGACCGGCTATCTCTGGACCTCCGACGTTACGCGCGCCTTCCGTTTCACCGACCATCTCGATGCCGGGATGATCTGGGTGAACTCGGAAAACGTCCGCCACCTGCCGACGCCTTTCGGCGGCGTCAAGAATTCCGGCATCGGCCGCGACGGCGGCGACTGGTCCTTCGATTTCTACATGGAGACCAAGAACGTCGCCTTCGCCACCAAGCCGCACGCCATCCAGAAACTCGGCGGCTGAGCCGCCAATAGATAAGTACGCATAAGAGGAGGAACCCATGCCCCTGCCGACACCCAATCTCTATCCGCTGTTCAACATCGTGCGCCTCAGCCATGTCGAACTCGGCGTCACCGATCTCGCCAAATCGCGCGCCTTTTATGTCGATACGCTCGGCCTGCAGGTGACGGATGAGACCGCCGATACCATCTATCTCAGGGCGCTCGAAGAACGCGGCCATCACTGCATCGTGCTCAAAAAATCGGGCAAGGCCGAAGCCCGCGATCTCGGCTTCAAGGTCTTCGGCGAGGAGGATCTCGACAAGGCTGCCCATTTCTTCAAGGGCAAGGACCTGCCGGTGGAATGGGTCGAGCGTCCTTATCAGGCGCGTACCTTCCGCACCCGCGATCCGCACGGCATTCCGCTCGAATTCTATTCGAAGATGGACCGGCTGCCGCCGATCCATCAGAAATACGCGCTCTACAAGGGCGTCAAGCCGCTGCGTATCGACCACTTCAACTGCTTCTCGCCGAATGTCGACGAGAGCGTCGCCTTCTATAACGAGCTCGGCTTCCGCGTCACCGAATATACCGAGGATGCCGAGACCGGCCGCCTCTGGGCCGCCTGGACGCATCGCAAGGGCGGCGTGCACGACATCGCCTTCACCAACGGCCGCGGCCCGCGCCTCCACCACACCGCCTTCTGGGTGCCGACGCCGCTCAACATCATCGACCTGCTCGACCTGATGGCGACCACCGGCTGGGTCTCCAACATCGAACGCGGCCCGGGCCGCCACGGCATCTCCAACGCCTTCTTCCTCTATATCCTCGATCCCGACGGCCACCGCATCGAGATCTATTGCTCGGACTACCAGACGGTCGATCCCGATCTGGAGCCGATCAAGTGGGACCTCAAGGATCCGCAGCGCCAGACACTTTGGGGCGCCCCGGCTCCCAAATCCTGGTTCGAACATGGTAGCCTGTTTGCCGGTGCCGATGTGGTCGAGCCTGAGTTGAAGGCACAGCCGATCATCGCGCCATAAACGTTTACCCCGAGAGCGGGCGAAATCGCCCGCTTTTCAACGTTGGCGAGGATAGAGTCATGGAATTGAAAGACGCAACATTGTTCCGGCAGGCCGCATTGGTCGGCGGCGAGTGGATCGAGGCCGGGGACAATGCGATCGCGGTGGATAATCCGGCGACCGGCGAGGTCATCGGCCGCGTTCCCAATCTGGGAGCAGCCGAGACGAAGGCGGCGATTGCCGCGGCCGAGATTGCCCAGAAGGAATGGGCCGCCCGCACAGCCAAGGAGCGGTCGATCATCCTGCGGCGCTGGTTCGAGCTGATGATGGCGAACCAGGACGATCTGGGCCGCATCCTGACGGCTGAGCAGGGCAAGCCGCTGGCTGAAGCCAAGGGCGAGATCGCCTATGGCGCGAGCTTCATCGAATGGTTTGCCGAGGAGGCGCGGCGCGTCTACGGCGACATCGTTCCCGGCCACCAGAAGGATAAGCGCATCCTGGTGATGAAGCAGCCGATCGGCGTCGTTGCCGCCATCACCCCGTGGAATTTCCCGAATGCGATGATCACCCGCAAGGCGGGGCCGGCCTTTGCCGCCGGCTGCGCCATGGTGCTGAAGCCGGCCTCGCAGACGCCGTTTTCGGCCATCGCCATCGCTATCCTCGCCGAGCGCGCTGGCTTCCCCAAAGGCCTGTTCAGCGTGCTCACAGGTTCGGCGCGTGCCATCGGCGGCGAGATGACCGCAAGCCCCGTCGTGCGCAAGCTGACCTTCACCGGTTCCACTGAAGTCGGCGCCGAGCTTTACAAGCAGAGCGCGCCGACCATCAAGAAACTCGGACTAGAACTTGGCGGCAATGCTCCCTTCATCGTTTTCGACGACGCCGACCTCGATGCGGCGGTCGAAGGCGCGCTGATCGCCAAATTCCGCAACAACGGCCAGACCTGCGTCTGCGCCAACCGCCTCTATGTGCAGGAAGGCGTCTATGATGCCTTTGCCGAGAAGCTGTCGAAAGCGGTCGGTGCGCTGAAGACCGGCAACGGTTTCGACGAAGGCATCAATCTCGGCCCGCTGATCGACGAGTCTGCCCTTGCCAAGGTCGAGGAACATGTCGCCGATGCGCTGTCCAAGGGCGGCCGTGTCGTTGCCGGCGGCCGGCGGCACCGGCTCGGCGGGCGCTTCTACGAGGCGACGGTGCTGGCCGACGTCACCCCTGCCATGGCTGTCGCCAAGGAAGAGACTTTCGGGCCGGTCGCGCCGCTCTTCCGCTTCAAGGATGAGGCCGATGTGATCGCTCAGGCCAACGATACCGAATTCGGCCTTGCCTCCTATTTCTACGCCAAGGATCTTGCCCGCGTCTTCCGTGTGGCCGAGGCGCTGGAATACGGCATGGTCGGCGTCAATACCGGGCTGATCTCGACGGCCGAAGCGCCCTTCGGCGGCGTCAAGCTTTCAGGCCTCGGCCGCGAGGGCTCGAAATACGGCATCGAGGAATTCACCGAAATCAAATATGTCTGCCTCGGCGGTATCGCCTGAGGCCAAGAGAAGGCCCGAGACAAGCATGACCCATCCACGATTCCTGTCCTTTTCCAGAAACGGCCGTCATGGCTATGGGCTTGCCGTCGAGGGCGGCGTCATCGACCTGTCGGCTCGCCACGGCGCAAGCTGGGCGAGCCTTCGCGAGGTGATCGAGGCGGGCCGCCTCGTTCAGCTCGCCGAGGAGAGCAGATCATTGCAGCCGGATTTCGCGCTCGACGATATCCGCTTCGAAATTCCCATTCCGTCACCGGAAAAGATCATCTGCGTCGGGGTCAACTTCCCCGACCGCAACGAGGAATATAAGGACGGACAGACAGCGCCCTCCAACCCTTCGCTGTTCATCCGTTTCCCCCGTTCCTTCACCGGCCATGGCGAAGCGCTGATCCGGCCGCCGGAAAGCCCGCAGCTCGATTATGAGGGCGAGATCGTCATCGTCATCGGCAAGGGCGGCCGGCGGATCGCCGAGGCGGATGCCCTCTCCCACATCGCCGCCCTGTCGCTCTGCAATGAAGGCACGATTCGCGACTGGGTGCGCCATGCCAAATTCAACGTCACCCAAGGCAAGAATTTCGATCGCACCGGCGCAATCGGCCCCTGGCTGATCCCCTTCACCGACCCCGCCCAGCTTGAGGACATCAAGCTCGAAACCCGCGTCAACGGCGAGGTGCGCCAGAGCAACCGCACCAGCCGGATGATCTTCTCCTTCCGCAAGATCATCAATTACATCTCCACCTTCACCACGCTGGTTCCCGGCGACGTCATCGTCACCGGCACGCCGACGGGCGCCGGCGCCCGCTTCGACCCGCCGATCTGGCTGAAACCCGGCGATGTCGTCGAAGTCGAGGCCGACGGCCTCGGCATCCTGAAAAACACCATCGCCGACGAGGTATTCTGATGCTGTCTGAGGACGAAATCCAGGCGGCCGCCGAAAGTCTAGACCAAGCCGAGCGCGCCCGCACCCAGACCGGGCTCCTGTCGCTGAAACATCCCGCGATGGACATGGACGATGCCTATGCGGTGCAAGCCGCCTGGGTGAAGAAGAAGATCACCGGCGGCTGCAAGCCGATCGGCTGGAAGATCGGGCTGACCTCGAAGGCGATGCAATATGCGCTCAACATCGATATCCCCGATTCCGGCGTGCTCTTCGACGACATGGTGTTCGAGGACGGCGCCACCGTGCCGGCCGATCGCTTCATCCAGCCGCGCATCGAGGCTGAGATCGCCTTCGTGATGAAGGCGCCGCTGCGCGGGCCAGGCATCTCGATCTTCGACGTGCTGAACGCCACCGACTACGTCACCCCGGCGCTGGAAATCCTCGACACCCGCATCCTGCGTGTCGACCCGGAGACGAAAAAGGCGCGCACCATCGTCGACACGATCTCCGACAATGCCGCCAATGCCGGCATCGTCACCGGCGGCCGTGCCGTGCGGCCCGATGAGATCGACATGCGCTGGATGGGCGCGATCGTCAGCCGCAATGCCGAGGTCGAGGAAACGGGGCTTGGGGCCGGCGTCCTCAACCAGCCTGCCCGCGGCGTTGCCTGGCTCGCCAACCGGCTGGCGCAATATGGCGATGGCATCGAGGCTGGACAGATCGTGCTGGCTGGTTCATTCATCCGTCCGATCGAGGCGCGGCACGGCGATACCATCAACGCCGATTTCGGCCCCTACGGTTCGGTCAGCCTCTATTTTGCATGAAGGAGTGAAACCATGCCGGCGCCCAGGAACCTCTTCAAGCAAGCCCTGAAAGAGGGGCGGGCACAGATCGGCCTCTGGCAGGCGCTCGCCAGCCCCTATACGGTCGAAATCTGCGCCGGCGCCGGTTATGACTGGCTGCTGCTCGATGCCGAGCATGCGCCGAACGACGTGCCGCTGCTCGCCTCGCAGCTGCAGGCGATGAAGGGATCGGCAAGCCATGCGGTGATCCGCCCGCCGGTCGGCGAGACCTGGATCATCAAGCAGATGCTCGATATCGGCGCGCAGACGCTGCTCATTCCGATGGTCGACTGCAAGGAGATGGCCGAAGCCATGGTCCGCGCCGTGCGTTATCCGCCGCAGGGCGTGCGCGGCGTTGGTGCTGCCCTTGCCCGCGCTTCCGATTTCAACCGCATTCCCGACTATCTCCAGACCGCCAATGACGAAATCTGCCTGCTGCTGCAGGTCGAAAGCCGGGCGGGGCTTGCCGCGCTCGATGCGATTGCGACGACCGAAGGCGTCGACGGCGTCTTCATCGGCCCGTCCGATCTTGCCGCCGACATGGGCTATCTCGGCAGGCCGGGAGCGCCCGAAGTGCAGGCGGAAGTCGAAAAGGCGCTTGCCCGGATCCAGTCGCATGGCAAGGCCGCCGGCATCCTGATCGGCGATCTCGCCCTTTCCAAGCGTTATCTCGAACTCGGCGCCACCTTCGTCGCGATCGGCAACGACGTCATGCTGCTTGCCAATGCCACCGCCAAGCTGCTCGAGGACTTCCACAAGGCCGAACCGGCCAGGCCCGTGGGCGACGTGAAGGTCTACTGACCTTTCCCGCATCGTTTTGCACGCTCAGTCAAAACGGACTGCACAGCTGGACAGGACGCCTCCCGGCCTTTCGACCATGATGATCGAAAGATCCAGGAGGAAGAGATATGCGTTTCAGCAACAAGACGGCGCTGATCACCGGCGGCGGCACGGGCATCGGCGCCGCCGTCGCCCGGCGCATCCGGCAGGAAGGCGGCAATGTCGTGCTCGTCGGACGGCGCCCCGCGCCGCTTCGCGCCGTCGCAGATGAGATCGGCGCCACCGTTATTACCGCCGATGCGGCCGATGGCGCTGCGATGCGGGCCGCGCTCGAAACTGTTGTCGAGACATTCGGCGGGCTCGATGTGCTGATCGCCAATGCCGGCGGCCATGGTGTCGGGCCGACGATCAGCATGTCCGATGAGACCTGGGATCTCGCCACCCGGCTCAACCTCAACACCGCTTTCGTCAGCGCCCGCGAATCCCTGCCGCACCTGATCGGCAGCAAGGGCAATATCGTCGTTCTCGCCTCGATCGCCGGGCTGTTCGCCGGGCCGGATGCGGCAGGCTACGTCACCATGAAACACGGCTGCATCGGGCTTGCGAAGTCATTGGCGCGCGACTACGGCCGCAAGGGCGTGCGCACCAACACGGTCTGCCCGGGATGGGTGACGACTGACATGGCCGACGAGCAGATGCAGGTGATCGTCGAGAAGTTCAAGCTGAAAAGCGTCGAAGAGGCCTATGCGCTCGTCACCAAGGACGTGCCGCTCGGCCGCCCGGCGAGCGCCGAGGATGTCGCCAACGCCGTCTGCTTCCTGGCCTCGCCGGAGGCTTCGATGATCAACGGCGCGATCCTGACCGTGGACGGCGGCGCCGGCACGGTCGACCTGCCGACCCTCGCTTTCGCAGAATGACAGGAGGAGAGTACGATGAACGAAAATCCGAAGGATTGGAAAACCTACGACGAATTCGCCTATGGCATCGACACCAACCGCCTGCCGGCGAGCGACGCGCTGGCCGGCTCTTCCCATAGGATCGGTTTCGATGACGGCCGTATACTCGACCTTGCCTTCGGCAAAGACGAGGCCGAATGGTCGGACGGCAAGGAAAGCGCCACCGACAAGGCTGAGGTGATCGAGGTCGCGCCGAACACCTATTTCATCGAGATCGTTTTCGCCGGCCGCCCGCGGGAGGCCGAAACGCTGATCCTCAACGTCGAGACCCGGCGAGTGCTCTCGATCTATTCGATCGTCCGCGACGCCAAGGATGCCGCCGGCGAACCGCAGGTGGCGCAGGTCTTCCGGCCTGGTATCGTCGAGGGCGGTGCCGCGAGCGGACCGGAGCCGGCGGAAAGCCGCGATCTTATCGGGCTCAGGGCGCATTTCACCTACAGCCCCAATCATGTCTACGAACACACCTACCTCTCCTCGCAGCGCTATGCCTGGCAGTGCCTGGTCGGCGTCCAGCGCGGCCATGGCGACGTCGATCTGACGACCACCTACAGGTTCGACGAAAACCAATATGTCTTCACCTTCCGGGAGTTCAAAATTCCGGTCGCCTCAACCTTCTTCTACAATTTCGACGACATGCGCTCGACCGGCAAATTCCTCGGCATCACCGGCGACGGACGCATCCAGAACAGCCCGGCCGGCGCTTTCATCCGCAAGGCTTCGATGACCTATTACCTGCCAAGCCAGGAACCGGTGTGAGGACAAGACAATGAAAAGAGCTTTCGACATCGTGAAGGCGCATTACGACGCCAACGACCGCCGCGATATGGACGGCATGCTGGCCGACATCGCATCCGATTGCCGCTGGACCGAAATGGACGGATTTCCCTGTGCCGGCACCTATGTCGGCCCGCAGGAAGTCTTCAGGCACGTCTTCCAGGCGCTCGGCGAGACATTTGACGGCTACACCTTCAAGCTGGAGCGCCTCCTCGATGCCGGAGACGACGTCATCGCCATCGGCGGCTATAGCGGCACCCACCGGCAGACCGGAAAATCCTTCAAGGCCCGCGTCGTCCATGCCTGGCGCGTGGCGGACGGCAAGATCCGGCGCTTCGAGCAGTTCACCGATACGCTACGCGTCGCGGAATCGATGCGATAAAATCCGGGCGGCCCGGCGCCTGCCCGGGCCGCCTCAGGAAAGCGCAGCCTTGCGCCATTGCGACGGCGAAACAGCGTAGCGGGCGCGGAAAGCCCGCGAAAAATGCGCACTGGAGGAAAAGCCGAGCGCAAAGGCGATCCCGGATATTTCACCGCTATGGCCGTCGGCCTCGCGCAGCTTCGTCGCAGCCCGCTGCAGGCGCAGGTCCCAGATATAGCCGGCGGGCGTCAGCCGCTCGGCCTCGAATGCGCGATAGATGTAACGCACCGAACAGCCCATGCGGCGGGCAATCATGGCGACGGTGAGATCCGGCCGGTCGATATTCCTGGTGATGAAGTCCTTTATGCGCGACAACAATAGGTCAAGCGGGTTGACGACCTGTCCGGCGGGCCCTTCGCCGATCATGGTGCGGACGAGATCGATCATGGTCTGGCCGACGCTTGAGCGCCGCGCCGCATCCAGATGGCCGATCTCATAGATGGTCGATTCCATCAGCGACAGCAGTATGCGGCACATGCCGTCATGCTCGGCATGCGCGGTGAAGGGTGCCGCCAGCCGTTCGACGGCGGCCTGCGGCAATGCCTGGCGCGGCAGTTGCAGCAGCAGTTGCCGTACCGGCGTGCTGTTGGTCAGCACATAAGGACGGCACGGATCGTAGATCACAAGAGCATTGATAGAGACCGGCGCGTGCAACCCACCCTGTGTGATCGAGGCGCTGCCCTCGGTCTGCAGGATCAGCTTGATCGCATCGGGATCATCGGGCGCCGCCGCCGCCCGCTCGCCGAAAACCACATGCCGATCGGCTTCCAGCCTTGTCAGCCGGCACGCTCCGAGCATAGCCGAGAGCATCGCGCTCTTTTCCTCGTCGGCGCCACCGAAATCGAGCCTGACATTGCCGAACAGCGTGCGGGCAAGCCCTGCGAATTCCCGGCCCCGAGCCGTCTCGACATGGCGGTGATCGGCGGCAAAACGCATGACGGTCTCCTCGCCTCAGCTCGCCAGATAGGCGCCATGAAGAATGTCCGGCTGCGCTTTCAGTGTGGCGGCGGGGCCGTCGAAGACGAGGCGGCCGCGCTCCAGCACGAGAGCCTTGTCGGCAAGGTCCAGCGCGAGATTGGCGAATTGCTCGATCAGCAGCACACCGATGCCGCAGGCGGCGGCAATCTTCAGTGCTTCGGCCAGACGCTTGACGACGGCAGGCGCGAGGCCGAGCGAAAGCTCGTCGACGATCATGAAACGTGGCTTTGCGACGAAAGCCTGCGCCATCGCCACCATCTGCTTCTGGCCGCCGGAAAGATCCGATGCCGATTGGCGCCGGCGCTCGGCAAGCTCGGGGAAGATCTCATAGGCGCGCTCCAGCCCTTTCCGTCGCCCAACCGCCGACGGATCGAGCGCGGCGACGAGGATGTTGTCCTCCACGGACAGTTGCCCCAGTACGCGATGCCCTTCGGGAACGAGCGCAAGGCCCGCGCGGCGGATGCGGTCGGGTGCAAATCCTTCGAGCGCGATGTCTCCCAGGCGCACCGCGCCGCCGCGCGGCAGAACGCCCGCCATGGCTATGACGGTGCTCGACTTGCCGGCCCCGTTGGCGCCGAGCAGGGTCGTCACCTTGCCGGCCGCGACCGAAAAGGAGATATCGTGAATGACGCGTTTGCCGCCGCGTTCGACGACGAGGTTTTCGACGCTGACTTCGGAAATCCCGCTCATTTCAGAACTCCCCCAGATAGGCGCGCCGCACGTTCGGATCGGCAAGCACGGTCTGCGTCGGGCCGAGCGCCAGCAGCTTGCCGTAGTCGAGCACCATGGTTTCGCTGCACATGGATCGGATGAGCTCGACGTCGTGATCGATGACCAGAACCTGCGCGCGGAATTCGGCCGGGATGCGCAGCACCAGTTCGCGGAACGCCTTTCCCTCCTCCTCGGTCAGTCCGGCGGCCGGTTCGTCCAGCAGGATGAGCTTCGGCTTGCCGACGACGCATTTCGCCAGCTCGACCAGGCGGCGCTGGAAAAGATTGAGCGATTGCCCCAGCCGGTCGGCAGCCGCGGTGAGACCGGCGAAGGAAAGCGCTTCCTCGACGGCTTCGGAACGATGCGCCGCGCCGACGACATGATCGGCGATCGCCGCGATATTGCCGGCTACGGTCAGGTCTTCGACGACCTGCTCGGTCTGGAACGAGCGGCGCAGGCCGGCGCGCACGCGCTGCAGCGGCGACATCGGCAACAGCGCCTCAGCGCCGAGCGACACCGTTCCCTGAACCGGTCGGACGAAGCCGGAAAGCACGTTGAGCAGCGTCGTCTTGCCGGCGCCGTTCGGGCCGATCAGCCCTGCGACCGGCGCCGTCAGCACGGCGCAGAGCTCGTTGATCGGCCTCACACCGCCGAACTGGACGACGAGATTGTCGATGGTGATCAT